>NZ_JBVIDV010000007.1:0-53405 GCF_055572195.1 Streptomyces sp. NPDC030809 | reverse complement strand
CCCCGAAGGGCCCGGCTCGGATCCCTGCGGGGCTTTCCCCTACCCGCCCCTTCCCGAACTGGGGCTCCGCCCCAGACCCCGCGCCTCAAACGCCGGCGAGGCTGGAGGTGTGCCCCAGCGGAGCTGGGAGGTGCCCCCTGGCGAGGCGGCCGGCATTCGCGGAGCGCGCCCGGCGGGGTTGGAAGCGCCCCGCGAAGGCGGGACGTGCCCGGCGAAGCCGGGATGCGGTCGGCGCAGCCGGAATGGGCGTCGGGGAGGCCGAGGCGCACAGCCGCACCGGGAGAGGCGGCGGGCGGGAAACTCCAGCCCGTCCGGCGATTGAGGACCGGGGTCCGGGGCGGAGCCCCGGGAAGTCGGACCCCGACAGGTCCGGGGCGGAGCCCCGGGAAGTCGGACCCCGACAGGTCCGGGGCGGAGCCCCGGGAAGTCGGACCCCGACAGGTCCGGGGCGGAGCCCCGGGAAGTCGAGCTCCCCGGGCCCGGGGCGAAGCCCCGTGAGGGCGGAGGCCCGGCGGGGGCGTGGCGGGGCCCCGTGAGGACGGACCCCCACGGGCCCGGGGCGGAGCCCCGGGAAGTCGGACCCCGACAGGTCCGGGGCGGAGCACGGGGGGGGCGGGCCCCACGGGCCCGGGGCGGGGCCCCCGGAGGGCGGAGCCCCGGCGGGCTCCGGGGGCGTGGGAGGCGGGCGGTCCCGGGGGCTTCCGCTTGGCCGGCGGGGCGCTTAATCTGACGGACCGTCAGCGAGAGGACCGGGCGCCGGGAGGCGATCGCGCATGATGCTGCAAGGGAAGACCGTCGTCGTGTCCGGGGTCGGGGCCGGGCTCGGACACCAGGTGGCCGCGGCCGTCGTGCGCGAGGGCGGGAACGCCGTGCTCGGGGCGCGGACCGAGGCGAACCTCGCCAAGTCCGCCGCCGAGATCGACCCCGACGGACGGCACACCGCGTACCGGACCACCGACATCGCGGACGAGGAGCAGTGCGCCGCGCTGGCCGCGCTCGCCGAGGAGCGGTTCGGCGGGATCGACGCGGTCGTGCACGTCGCCGCCTGGGACTCGTACTTCGGTGGGCTGGAGGACGCCGACTTCGGGACCTGGGCGCAGATCCTCGACGTCAACCTGCTCGGCACCCTCCGCATGACCCGCGCCTGCCTGCCCGCGCTCAAGCGGGGCGGCGGGGCGGTGGTGTTCATCGGGACCCAGTCCGCGATCGCCGCGCCCAACGAGGTGCAGCAGGCCGCGTACGCCGCGTCCAAGGGGGCGCTGACCTCGGCCATGTACTCGATGGCCCGGGAGCTGGGCCCGCACCGGATCCGTGTGAACACGGTGCTGCCCGGCTGGATGTGGGGTCCGCCCGTGCAGGCCTTCGTCACCTTCACCGCGCACGGCGAGGGGGTGCCGGAGGAGGAGGTGCTGGCCCGGCTGGCCTCGCGGATGGCACTGCCGGAGCTGGCGACCGACGGGGACGTGGCCGATGCCGCCGCCTTCCTCGCCTCGGACCGGGCCCGGGCCATCACCGGCCAGCAGCTGCTCGTCAACGCGGGCGAGGTGATGCGGTGACGCCCCCAGCCCGGGAACCGGGCCGGGCACGCGGCCGGGCACGCGGCCGGGAACCGGGCCGGGCACGCGCACCCCGGCGCCCCCACCACCCGCACCCCCGCCCAGACCCGGTGACCAGCGCCACCGCCCGGCCCCGGACGGCGCCGCTCGGCCGGATCGTATGCTCCTGAGATGACCACGACCCCTCCCCAGCCGCCCACCGCCAACGCCATGCGACGGGCGCTGAAAAGGGCCCGCGACGGTGTCGCGCTCGACGTGGCCGAGGCTGCCGTCCTGCTCCGGGCGCGCGGTGAGGACCTGGAAGTCCTCGCCGCGTCCGCCGCCCGGATCCGGGACGCCGGCCTCGCCGCCGCCGGCCGGCCGGGCGTCATCACGTACTCGAAGAGCGTCTTCATACCCCTCACCCGGCTCTGCCGGGACAAGTGCCACTACTGCACCTTCGCCACCGTCCCCGGCAGACTGCGCCGCGCCGGGCACGGCATGTTCATGAGCCCGGACGAGGTGCTCGACGTGGCCCGCCGCGGGGCCGCGCTCGGCTGCAAGGAAGCCCTGATCACCCTCGGGGACAAGCCCGAGGACCGCTGGCCCGAGGCCCGCGAGTGGCTCGACGCGCACGGCTACGACGACACGCTGGCCTACGTACGGGCCATGGCCATCCGCATCCTGGAGGAGACCGGGCTCCTCCCCCACCTCAACCCGGGCGTCATGTCCTGGTCCGAGTTCCAGCGGCTCAAGCCCGTCGCCCCCAGCATGGGGATGATGCTGGAGACCACGGCCACCCGCCTGTGGTCCGAGCCCGGCGGCCCGCACCACGGCTCCCCCGACAAGGAGCCCGCCGTACGGCTGCGGGTGCTGGAGGACGCCGGCCGGTCCTCCGTGCCGTTCACCTCCGGGCTGCTCATCGGCATCGGCGAGACCCACGAGGAGCGGGCCGAGTCGCTGTTCGCACTGCGCCGCACCGCCCGGGCGTACCACGGGATCCAGGAGCTGATCATCCAGAACTTCCGCGCCAAGCCGGACACGGCGATGCGCGGGATGCCGGACGCCGAGATCGACGAGCTGGTCGCCACCGTGGCCGTCGCCCGGCACATCATGGGGCCCTCCGCCAACCTCCAGGCCCCGCCGAACCTCGTCGACGGGGAGTACGCACGGCTGCTCGGGGCGGGCATCGACGACTGGGGCGGGGTGTCCCCGCTGACCCCCGACCACGTCAACCCCGAGCGTCCCTGGCCGCAGATCGACGTGCTGGCCGAGCAGTCCGCGGCCGCCGGCTTCGAGCTGCGCGAGCGGCTGTGCGTGTACCCGGAGTTCGTGCAGCGCGGGGAACCCTGGCTGGACCCGCGGCTGCTGCCGCACGTACGGGCCCTCGCCGATCCCGCCACCGGGCTGGCGCGGCCGGACGCGGTGGTCGAGGGGCGGCCGTGGCAGGAGCCCGACGAGGCGTTCACCGCGAGCCCGGCCGGGCGCACCGACCTGCACCGCACCATCGACACCGAGGGGCGCACCGGCGACCGGCGGGCCGACTTCGACGAGGTCTACGGGGACTGGGAGGCGCTGCGCGAGGCGGCAGCGCCCGGCATGGTCCCGGAGCGGATCGACGCGGACGTACGGGAGGCGCTGGCGCAGGCCGCCGACGACCCGGAGCGGCTGACCGACGCGCAGGCGCTGGCGCTGCTGCACGCGGACGGGCCGGCGCTGGACGCGCTGTGCCGGGTCGCGGACGACCTGCGGAAGTCGGTGTCCGGGGACGAGGTCACGTACATCGTCACGCGGAACATCAACTTCACGAACGTCTGCTACACCGGCTGCCGGTTCTGCGCCTTCGCGCAGCGCCGCACCGATGCGGACGCGTACACCCTGTCCCTGGAGCAGGTGGCCGAGCGGGCCGCGCAGGCCTGGGAGGTCGGGGCGGTCGAGGTGTGCATGCAGGGCGGGATCCACCCGGACCTGCCGGGCACCGCGTACTTCGACATCGCGCGGGCGGTGAAGGAGCGGGTGCCGGGCATGCACGTGCACGCCTTCTCGCCGATGGAGGTGGTCAACGGGGCCACCCGTACGGGGATGTCCGTACGGGACTGGCTGACGGCGGCCAAGGAGGCCGGGCTCGACTCCATCCCGGGCACGGCCGCGGAGATCCTCGACGACGAGGTCCGCTGGGTGCTCACCAAGGGCAAGCTGCCGGCCGCCGACTGGATCGAGGTCGTCTCCACCGCCCACGAGCTGGGCATCCGGTCCTCGTCCACGATGATGTACGGGCACGTGGACCAGCCGCGGCACTGGCTGGGGCACTTCCGGACGCTGGTGGACATCCAGAAGCGGACGGGCGGGTTCACGGAGTTCGTCACCCTGCCCTTCATCCACACCAACGCGCCCGTGTACCTGGCGGGCATCTCCCGGCCGGGACCGACCGTGCGCGACAACCGGGCGGTGACGGCGATGGCCCGGCTCCTGCTCCACCCGCACATCACCAACATCCAGACCAGCTGGGTGAAGCTGGGCGCGGAGGGTGCGGCCGAGATGCTGCGGTCCGGAGCGAACGACCTGGGCGGCACCCTCATGGAGGAGACCATCTCCCGTATGGCCGGGTCGAGTTACGGCTCGTACAAGGCGGTACGGGACCTCGTCGCCATCGCGGAGTCGGCGGGCCGGCCGGCGAGGCCGCGCACGACGCTGTACGGAGAGGTGCCGGAGGAGCGGCAGCGGGCCGCGGCCGCGTCGGACGGGCACCTGCCGGAGCTGCTGCCGGTGCTGGACTGAGGCCGGGGGCGGGCCGGGCGGGGGGCGCGGGGCGGGCGGGGGTGCTGTGCGAGGCACCCCCGACTGCCCGCGCCCACCGGTCAGGCGACGCGGATCTCGTGGCAGCTGCCGGGGCTGCGGTCCATCCACATGCTGCCGCCGCGGCACCACTTGGAGTAGGTGTGCTCGCGCGCCTTGTAGAGGAAGGCGTTGGCGATCCCGTTGTGCCAGCGGTGGTCCGGGGCGTTCCAGTACACGTGGCCGAGGCGGGTGCCGTTCGAGCCGGTGTTGCGGCCCGGGCCGGTGTGCAGGCGGACGGTCTTGCCCGCGCGCAGGACGTAGGCGGGGAAGGTGTAGTGGTTGCCGTTGCTGTTGTGGACCTCCCAGCCCTTCAGGTTGACGGCCCGGCCGGTGTGGTTGTGGAGTTCGATCCACTCGCCGTTGCGGGACTTCGCCGACTTGGTGTCGCGGCCGGGGCTGTTGTAGGAGAAGGCGCCGAAGTGCACGCTGCGCACGTGGTCGCCGGCGGCGGCCGGGACGGTCGGAGCGGCCGAGGCGGCCGGGGCGTTGCCGAGGGCCCCCAGCAGTGCCGCCGTCGCGAGGGCGAGGGCGGCGGGTCGGTTGATGCGCATGGGCGGTGGGATCCCCTTCGGTGGGCTGCACCCGGCGGAGCAGACGTGCCGGATGGCTGGTTTTCATGATCGCTGAGCCCAACCGGGCGCAATGCAGCGGGGGTTGCGCTCGGCGGGAGGGCCGGGAAGCGGCTGGACCAGGCCCGGGGGCGTGTCCGTGTGTCCGCGTGGCGTGTGTCCGCGTGTGCGCGTGGCGCGTGGGCCATGTGCCGGACGCATTCCAGCCGTTCTGCGCTCACTCCCGGTCCGGGTGGCGGACTCCGTCCGGATCCGACCGAAGATGTCCATTAGAGTGCGGCGCCAGGGGAATGGGGGGTTCCGAGTGAGCTCGGCGAGTGCAGTGGGTACGGCGGCCACGGTGACGGCAGGGCTGTCCACCGGGGCCTGGGGACGGACCGAGCAGCAGGACTTCCGGAGCCGGGTCCGCGGGGCCCTGCTCGGCAGCGCCATCGGAGACGCGCTCGGCGCGCCCGTGGCCGGGCTCTCCCTCGAAGGCATCCGCGAGGAGCACGGCCCCGAAGGGCTGACGGAGCCCGCGCCCGCCTACGGGCGGCGCGGCGCGGTCACCGCCTCCACCCAGCTCACCCTGTTCACGGTGGACGGCCTGATACGGGCCCACGTACGCCGCGACACCGGCGCCTGGCACCCGCCGACCGATGTGCACCGCGCCTACCTGCGGTGGGCCGCCACCCAGCACGACTGGGGGCCCGACGAGCGGCGCAAGGACAACGGCTGGCTGGCCCAGGAGGAATGGCTGTACGCCCGGCGCGGGCCCGACCGGGCCTGCATGACCGGCTTCGGGGACGAGATCCTCGGCACCCTCGACAAGCCGAAGAACCCGACCGCGCGGGACGCGGGCGCGACCGTGCGCTCGGCGCCGTTCGGACTGCTCGTCGGCTGGGAGCCCACGCTCGTGCTCCAGCTGGCGGTGGAATGCGCGGCCCAGAGCCACGGGCATCCGACGGCCTACCTGTCCGCCGGCGCCTTCGCGGTCATCGTGCACGGGCTGACCCGCGGGGACTCCCTCGACGCGGCCGTCCAGCGGGCGCTGGGGCTGCTCGGCTCCCGGCCGGGGCAGCAGCCGGTCACCGATGCGCTGCAGCGGGCGCTGGGGGCCGTCCGGCAGGGGCCGCCCTCTCCCAAGCTGGTCGAATCGCTGTCCCCCGGGGACGGGCGGGACGCGGAGGACGCGCTGGCGGTGGCCGTGTACTGCGCGCTGGTGGCGGAGGACGTACGGCACGGGTTGCGGCTGTCCGTCAACCACGGCGGGGACTCGACGGCGACGGGGGCGCTGTGCGGGGCGCTGCTCGGTGCCCTGCACGGGGAGACTGCGCTGCCGGCGGCGTGGCTGGCCGAGTTGGAGGGGCGGGCGACGATGCTGGAACTCGCGGACGACTTCGCCATGGAAATGACCCAGGGCCCGACCCTGCACGGCCCTGCCGTGTCCTCCCCGGGCTGGCTCGCGCGCTACCCCCGCGCGTAACGGGGCCGGGGGCTCCGCCCCCGCACGCGTAACAGGTCCGGGGCGCCGCCCCCGCCCCCCGCGCCGCACGCCGGCGGGGCTGGATTTCGGCCCGGTCGGCCGCGAAGCTGCGGCCCGCCGCGTGGTTTCGGGGCTCCGCCCCGGACCCCGGTCCTCAAACGCCGGACGGGCTGGGATGTGGTGCCGCCCGGCCTGAACGTACGGCTTGCCGGCAGGGGCAAATCCAGCTCAAGGTCTGATGCGGCGGGTCAATCAAGCCTCGCCAGGGGGTACCTCCCAGCCCCTGGGGGTGGGAGGCGTGCCCCAACGGGCAGGTGGGGGCCCGGGCGGTGCCCTGGAGGGCATGGATCAGGCGCCGGGCCCGGCGCAGCATGGGGCGCATGGTCACCTGCGGCATGTGCGGCAACCGGGGTGGGCCCGGCGAACAGTTCTGCGGCTCCTGCGGCGCCTTCCTGGAGGAGGAAACCGGCACCCCCGGCCCGGGCACCCGGCCGCCCGCGGACGCCGGATCCGCGACGGGAACCGGCCCCGGTTCCGGGGCGGGGGCCGGTTCCGGGGCGGGGGCCGGTTCCGGGGCGGGGGCAAGGGCCGGGGCCGCGGACCCCGCCGTGCCGACCGCGCCCACGGGGCCAGTCGGTCCGCCCGGACCGCCGGGCCCGCCCGCCCCCGGCACAGGCACCGGAGGCGCCGGACCGCAGCCCGGTCGGGTGCCAGGGCCCGGGCAGCAGTCCGCCGCGCCGGCAGGCCCGCGGATCCCGCCCCGCCCGAGCGAGCCGCCCCCGGACGTCGTGCAGCCGCAGACCGGCCCCCTGCAGCAGCCCGTGCCGCCGCCCCCGCACCCCCCGCCCGCCGCACCGCCCGTGGAGCGCCCTCTGCCGGGCCAGCTCGCGTGCGGGGAGTGCGGGACCGGGAACCAGCCCGCGCGGCGGTTCTGCCGCCGCTGCGGGGCCTCGCTGGAGTACGCCGAACCGGTCCCGCAACCCCCTTGGTGGCGCAGGCTGTTCACCCGGCGCCCCAGGGAGCAGGCGCGTGCCGGCGAGCGCCCGGCGCGACGGCAGTGGCGGCGGCCCCGGTTCGTGCTGCCGCTGCTGCTGTTGATCGGGCTCGCCGTCGCCGGGTACGCGCTGCGCGGGCAGGCCGGACGGGCCGTGGAGACCGTACGGGACCGGACCGGCAAGACCGAGCAGCTGCACGCGGTGAAGGTGACGGCCTCCAGTGCGCGGGCCGGGCATCCGGCCGGGCTGGCGGTGGACGGGACCACGGACAAGTACTGGTCACCGGCCGGTTCGGGTTCGGGCGAGGGGGAGTTCCTCGAAGCCACCCTCGCCGGGCCGGTCCGGCTCACGGACCTCGTCGTCCATGGCGGTGCCTCGCCGGTGGCGGAGAAGTACCTCACGCAGGCGCGTCCGGCGGCGCTGCGGGTGACGCTGACGGGGGCGGACGGGGGCTCGACGGTCAAGGAGGTCCGGCTGGCGGATGCGCCGGGCAAGCAGACGTTTCACTTGGCGGTGAGCGATGTCGTACGGATCAGGCTGACGGTGACCGCCGTCTTCGGGGCGGGCCCGAACCGGCACCTCGCGCTGTCCGAGGCGGAGTTCTTCAAACGCCGCTAGCGCCCCCCTCCCGGGGCTCCGCCCGACCCCCCGGCCCCAAGGGGCTGGGAGGTACCCCCTGGCGGGGCTTGATCCACCCGCCGTGTCCAGGCCCCTGCGGAGTCCCGGTCAGGGGTCGGGGGTGGAGCCTCGGAAGATGTCCAGGCTGTCGAGCATGCGGGCGTGGCGGCGTTCTGCCTGGCGGGCGGCGACCGGGTCGCCGGCACGGCGGTGGGCGGCGATCAGGAGGCGCCAGACGGCGTCCTGGAAGGGGTCCAGGGAAAGCGCGTGGCCGGCGGCCGTGACGGCCGCCTCCGCCTGGCCGCGGCCGAGTTCGACGGCGGCCAGCGTGTGCGCCGCCTGCACCGCCTGCGTGCGGTACCGCTCCCGGATCGGGACCACCCACTCCGCCGGCCCGTCCTCCGGCAGCAGCTCGCCCGTGTACAGCCGCAGGCCCCGTTCCAGCGCGGCCACCGCGCGGGCCGCGTCCCCGCTGCCGGCCGCCCGCAGGCCCTCCTCGACCGCCGCCTCGAAGCGCTGGACGTCGCAGCTGCCGCCCGGTTCCAGGACCAGCATGTACGCCTCCCCGGAGCGGACCAGGACCTGGGCGCGCCCCCGGTCCAGCCCGGGTTCGAGGAAGGTCCGCAGGGCGGAGACCGCGACCTGGAGGCCGCGCCCCGCCGAGTGCGCCGGGCTCTCCGGCCACAGCGCGGCCATGAGCTCCTCCCGGTGCACGGGCCGCCCGGCGTGTACGGACAGCAGCCGGGCCAGGGCCCGTACCCGCGGCCGGGTCCGGCTCCAGTCCAGCGGCCGGCCGTCGAGGGTGGCCTCGTAGCGGCGGAAGCAGCGCAGGGAGAGGGGGGCGGCGGGGCGGGAGGGGCGCGGGGGGTGGACGGCCGTGGTGCCCGTCCCGGCCGCCGCCGGTCGGGGGGCGGGAAGGCCGGCCCCCGACCGGCGGCGCAGATGGTCCCGCAGCAGCGGCACCTCGGGTACGAGACCGAACTCGGCCGCTTCGTCGGCGAGTTCGGGGGAGGGCGGGCCCGGGCGCTCCAGGAGGTGGAGCAGGCGGGGCGGCAGCGCACCCAGGACCTCCCGGTCCAGGTAGGTCCGTAACCCGGCCACGTCCAGCGGCTCCCGTCCGCCCAGCACCGCGGGCCCGGCGAGCCGCAGCAACCCCGGCCAGCCGCCGGTGAGTTCCGCCAGCTCGGGCGGGGCGCCGGGGCACACGGCCGCGATCTCCGCCCCGTCCAGGCGCAGTTCGCGCGCGGTGAGCAGCCGGGTCTGGGCCAGCTCGGCCCGGTTGAGGTTCAGGGCGGGCATCCGGCGCCCGGCGAGCACCAGCCGCAGCTGCGGCGGGGCGAGCAGGGCCAGTTCCTCCAGCACGGCTTCGGCAGGGCTGCCGTGCACGAGGTGGACGTCGTCCACGAGCAGCAGCACCCGCCGCTCCGGGCTGCGTTCCACCGCGAGCAGCAGGGATTCGACGGTGGCGGGCTCGGGCAGCCCCAGCCGGCGGGCCAGCAGGCCGAGGAGGGCCGGCGCGCCCCGGGTGTCCCGGCAGGGGTGCCAGTGCAGCAGCAGCCGCCCGCCGGACACCGGGTCCCGCGCCGGGTCGGAGAACGCCGTCGCCGTCTGCACGAGCAGGGTGGTCTTGCCGTAGCCGGCGGGCGCGATCAGGAGGGTCAGCGGGGCCGTACCTGCGGCCAGACCCGGCACCAGGCGCTCGCGCACGCTGGGAGGGCGGGCCGCTGCGGGAGTCGAGGCCTCCTCACCCGCCTCCGGGCGGAGCGAGGAACGGTGCTCACTCTCCATCCGGATACACACGGTAGTCGTAGCGGAGCTGCACGCGCACGAAGGTACTAGGGCGGACGGGCCGAATCCAGAGAACGAACACAGACGTGGCAGCGCACCTCCGGCACCGCGCGCTCCCCTCAACGAGCGGCGGCGCACTCGGCATTCACGCGCGCACCCCGTACTTTGGGCCGTACTTTGGGCCCCACCCACGCGACGGAGGTGCCAGTACATGCGGATCGCCACCACCATCTTCCTGACGGACCTCACCCTCACGCCCGTCCGGCTCGCCCGCGAGCTGGAGGTACGCGGTTTCCACGGGGTCTACCTCCCCGAGCACACGCACATCCCGGCCGCCCGGGACACCGCCGCCCCGATGGGCGGGGAGCTGCCCGAGCAGTACGGGCGCACCCTCGACCCGTTCGTGGCCCTCGGGCAGGCCGCGGCCGTCACCGAGCGGCTGGCCCTCGGCACCGGCATCACCCTGCTCGGGCAGCACGACGCGATCGCCCTCGCCAAGCAGATCGCCACCCTCGACCACGTCAGCGGCGGCCGGTTCACCCTCGGTCTGGGCTACGGCTGGAACGTCGAGGAGGCCGCCGACCACGGCGTGGACTGGCGCACCCGGCGGGAGCTCGTCGAGGACCGCGCGGCCCTCATGCGGGCCCTGTGGGCGCCCGAACCCACGGCGTACGAGGGCCGGTTCGGGTCGGTGCGGGCGAGCACGGCGTACCCGAAGCCGGTGCAGGCGCCGCGCACCCTCGGCGACGGGAGCCCGCTGTACGGGCCCCGGACCCTGCTGGGCGGGGCCGCCGGGCCGAAGCTGTTCGCGCAGATCGCCCGCTACACCGACGGCTGGATGCCGATCGGCGGGCGCGGGCTGACCGAGTCCCTGCCGGTGCTGCGCTCGGTCTGGGAGGAGGCGGGCCGGGACCCGAAGGACCTCCGAGTGGTCCCGTACGCGATCCGCCCGACCGCGGGGAAGCTGGCGCACTACGCGGACCTGGGCGTGGAGGAGGTCGTGGCCCAGCTTCCGTCGGCGGGGGAGGCGGAGGTGCTGCGGGCCCTGGACGCGCTGGCCGAGTTCCTCTAGACCTGCGCCCCTCTGGACCGGTGCTCCTCGGGACACGCTGTTCCTCGGGGTGTGCTGTTCCCCGGGACGCGCTGTTTCCCGGGACCTGCAGTTTCCCGGGACGTGCTGCACGCCTGCTAGCCGTCCGCCTCCGCCTCCACCGTGCACGGCAGGTGGGCCGGGCGGTGGCGGGAGACGAAGGACCGGACCGCCGCCAGGTCCAGGGCCGCCAGGGCCTCCCGGTCCGGCGCCCGCAGCCGTACGGTGACGAAGGGTTCGAGCGCCCCCGGCAGCGGGGTCCCGGCGGTCTCGGACCAGGCGGTGCCCCCGCTCTCCTCGACCTCCGCCGGCACCCCGAAGGCCCGCGTCACGGCGTCCGCCAGCCCGGCCGCGGTGCCGCGCGCCGCGTGCGCGCGGACGGCGCCCGCCGCCGAGGCGGGGGAATCGGCGCCGACCCACGCGGCGAGCAGTTCGGCGAAGTCGGCGGGGGCCAGCCGCGGGTCGAAGTACGCGGGCAGGCTGTCGAGCACCCCCGGCACCGGGGCCAGCACCTCGTCCAGGCCCTCGGTGATCCGCTGCGCGTTGTCGTCGTCGGCGTAGACGGCGGGCAGCTGCCCGCCCAGCGGGTGCCGGCTGGGCAGGCCGGGGACCAGGCGGCGGTTCACCCGCGGGCCCCGGGGAAGCGGATCTGGTGGTCGAAGGAGAACACCAGGGAGCCGGGGGCCAGGGTGATGCGGTCGGTGAGGTCCTGGCGGCGGCCGGTGGCCGGGTTCGCCGGGAACAGCCGCACCTGGAGCACGGACTCCACGGACGGGACCCGTTGCAGCAGGGCGAAGACCTCCCCGCTGTGGACGGCCCGCCCGAAGGGCCAGCCGGTGCCGTCCGCCCCGCCCGTGAGCGGGTTGAGGTACCCGTACAGGGCGGCCAGCGCGGCGCGTTCCACCCGGGCGCGGGGGATGCCCGCCGCCGGCTGGAGGTCGGCGACCACCGTCACGCCCTGGTAGTACGGGGGTTCCACGACGAGCCGGACCCCCAGCATGCGCCGGGCGTCCAGGTGCGCGGCCACCCCCGCCAGGAGCTCCCGGGGGCAGGCCAGCTGCCCGAACTCCAGCCGCCCTTCGCCGTCGTCGGCGGCGGCCGGTACGAGCAGCACCCGCACCCCGCCCGCCCCGGCGTCCACGCACCGCACCCGGGCCACCTCGGGGGCCGCCTGCCGGGTCAGGTACTCGTAGTCCTCCGCGGTGACGGCCCGCTCCCGGGTGCGCAGCGCGAGGGCGCCGCGCAGCCGGGCGTTGGCCACGTCCTCGCCGTCCACCCCGCCGCCCGCGGCCCGCCGATTCTCGACGCGGGCGATGTACGGGATGGAGCTGCGCAGCACGGCCAGGGCCCGGCGGGCCACGTTCCCGCGCCGCCCGCCGCCCGCGAGGTAGCTGCGGACCCGTACGGGCACCCCCTTGGCGGGCACCGCCCCGTACTGGCGCAGGCTGCCGTCGGCCTCCCGCACCGCCGGGCCGAAGGAGACCTCCCCGGTGCTGCGGTCGAGGTGGACGTGCCGGTCCAGCGGGCCGGACTCGGCGAAGTGCGCCACCTCCTGCCATTCCAGCCAGTCCCCGCCGGGCAGTGCCGTCTCGACCGTGAAGGGGCTGCCGGCGACCACGGGCGCCCGGTCCAGGGCGAAGGTCTGCGCGGGCACCCCCTCGGAGAGGCCGAGCAGCTCCCCGCCGGCCCGCTCGGCGTGCACGGCGGGGGCGGTGCCGCCGACGGTGAAGGCCTCCGCGGCGGTCAGTGCGGGGGTGGCGGAGTAGGGGCGCTGCCCGCGGACGGGTTCGGTGACCACGCAGCGCAGCCAGCCGGCCCGCTGCCGGGACTCGACCGAGGCCAGGTGTCCGGCCGGCAGCTGTACGAGCACGTCGCCGGGCCGGTTGAAGCCGCCGGTGCCGTCCCGGTCCACCTCGCAGCGGGTCCAGCCCTCGGCGGTCCACGCCTCCCAGGCGAGCGGCGGGTGCTCGGGGTCGATTCCGTGGCCCGCCACGGGGAAGTCCAGGCGCAGCGCGACCACGCAGCGGGGGGCGGCCTGCGAGAGCCCGAAGAGGAGGGCGTCGCCGGGCCGGGGGACGGCGGAGAAGCAGGGCACGGGGCGGCCGTCGGCGAGCTCGGCCAGCCGGTCGGCGCCGGGGGCGGGGACGGCGGCGGCGGGGCCCGCGGCCCGCGGGTCGGCGCCCGGGGAGCCGCCGGCTCCGGCCGGGCCCGCCCCGGGTGCGGCGGGTGCGGCGAGTCCGGCCGCCGCGGGCTGCACGAGCACTGCCGTCAACTCCACTGCAACGATGGCGAGTTCGCCGAGGGTGGAGAAGACCACCGCCTCCTCGGTCTCGGTGCGGTGGGTGGCCACCTCGGTGCCCTCGCGCACCTGCACCGTCTGCTGCTGCGGGGCCGACAGCCAGAAGGTCACGTCGGTGCGCGCGGCCGTCGGCGGGTTCAGGTCGAGCCCGATCAGGCCGAGGAAGGCCACGTGGTTCTTCTCCGGCACCCGGTTCAGCCGGTAGATGAGCTGGTCCGTCATGTGCGCGAAGGCCTCGATGAGCGTGATGCCGGGGTCGGAGACGTTGTGGTCGCTCCACTCCGGGCAGCGCTGCTGGACCATCCGCTTGGCCTCGTCCACGAGGTCCTGGAAGCGGCGGTCGTCCAGGTTCGGTTCGGGCAGGGCCACTACTCCCCCGCCCCCTGACCGGGCAGTCCGTCCCCGGCCGCCGCGCCGCCCTCGTGCGCGGGGATGACGTAGAACGGGAAGACCAGGTTGCGCGGGTCGTTGGTGCCGCGCAGCGCGTAGCGGATGTCGATGTAGAGGGTGCCCTCCTCGGTCCCGTCGAAGGTGACGAGCACGTCCACCAGCTCGATCCGCGGCTCCCACCGCTCCAGCGACCAGCGCACCTCGTACGCGATCTGCGCCGCCGTCGCCGCGTCCGCCGGGGCGAAGACGTGGTCGTGGATCGCGCAGCCGAACTGCGGTCGCATGGGCCGCTCCCCGGGCGCGGTGCCCAGGATCAGCCGCATGCTCTCCTCGATCTCGCGGTCCCCGCCGACCAGGGCCATGCCCCCGGTGGCGTCCGTCCGCACGGGGAAGGCCCAGCCCGACCCGATGAACTGCTCGGCCACCGCCCTCACCCGCCGATCAGCACGGTCGGCGCGCCGGTGACGATCGGCGCCCCGCAGGCCGCCAGGTCGCCCATCCGGGCCGCCGGCATCCCGCCGATCAGCACGGTGGGGCAGCCGGGCGGGGCGATCACCGAGGGCGGGTGCACGGCCGGGGGCGGGAAGGAGCAGATGTGCGGGGTGGTGACCACGGCCGCGGGCAGGCCCGCGATGAGCACCGTGGGCACCCCCGGCGGACCGATCACCCCCGGGTGCCCGGTCTGGTCCGTGACGCGTGCGGCAGGCGGCATCCGACTTCCCTCTCCCTGCGTTGCGGCTAGTTGATGCGGACGAGGGCCGCGCTGATCGAGCAGCTCGCCCCGCCCTTGATCTCGGTGCTCGCCTGCCCGTTGACGGCGACCGTGGTGCCCTTCACGCTCACCTGCCCGTTCGTCTGGAGGCCGACCGCCCCCGCGCCGCCGTCCACCTCCACCCCGGCCTGCGCCTTGACCTGCACGGACTGCCCGGTCAACTCCAGCTTCCCGGTCCCGGCGTCCATGCTGATCCCGCTGTCGGCCTTCACCGTGACCTTCTCCTTGGCCGTGATCTCGACCTTGCCGTCGCTGTGCACCGTGATGCTGGTCGCCTTCCGGTCCAGGTGCAGGGTGAGCTTCCCGTCCCCGGTGGCGAGCCGGACCCCCTGCGGGCCGCCGCGCGCGTCCAGCAGCTCCAGCCGGTTGCCCGAACGGGTCACCAGGGAACGCCGGTTGGTGGCCCCGCTGGTGCCGTCCACGAGCGGGCCCTCGTGCGCGGAGGGCTTGTCCTGCCCGTTGTAGAGCCCGCCCAGCACGTACGGGTGGTCCACCCGGCCCTGCTCGAAGCCGACGAGCACCTCGTCCCCGACCTCGGGTCCGAAGATCCCGCCGCCGCCCTTGCCGCCCGCCTCCACGGTCCGCGCCCAGTCGCTCACGTAGTCCGCGTCCAGCCAGGGGAACGCCAGCTTGACCCGCCCCCGGTCCTCCGGGTCCCGGGTGTCGGTGACCGTCGCGTTGACCAGCCCGCCGATCCGGTCCCCGGGCCCGGCCCCGCCGCCCCCGGCCCCGCTGCCGCCGCCCGAGGCCAGCCCGTACAGCGAGCGGTTGGAGCGGCCGCCGACGGTCAGCCAGGTCTGGTAGCCGGTGTCCGGGTCGAAGACGTGCCGGCTCGCGGAGATCGTGTACTTGCCCTCGAAGGGCTGCCCCACGTTGGCGAGGGTGACCGCCGTGCCGGCCCGCAGCTGCGGGATGCCCATCGCCACCGCGTCCAGCTCCGCGAAGGCCGCCGCCAGGTCCGCCGCCAGCGCCTTCGCCGCCTGATCGGCCTCCGCCTGGGTCCCGTACGGGGTGTCCGTCGCCAGGAACACCGCCTGGCCGAAGGGGTCGGCGGCCTGGCCCGGGGTGATGCCGAGCTGGAGCCGGTCGCTGCGCCCGGCCGGGGCCCGCCCCACCACGGCCGCCTTCGCCTGCACGTCCCAGCCGCGCACCTCCACCTGCTGCACCTGGTCGGCGGCCGTCACCGAGGCCTGGCAGCGCAGCAGGTTCCGGCCGAACTCCAGGACGTACGGGCTGGCCTGCGGCCGGGTGGAGGTCGCCGGGGCGGCCGCGGCCACGGCCGGCTTGCGGAAGACGAACTTGCCGTCGAGCACGGCCACTTCGGCGCCCGCCAGGTCGGCGAGCCGGTGCAGGAACTCCCAGTCGGTGATGCCGGGCTGGGCCAGGTGCTCGTAGACGGTGGTGGTGGCGTCCACCGCACCCACGGGCAGCCCGGCCCGCTCGGCCACCTTCACCGCCACGTCGGAGGCGGTCATCTGCCGGTAGCCGGCCACCCGGCGGCCGCGGAAGAACCGGTGGGCGTGGTCGAGGCCGCGGACCACGGTGAAGGTGCCGGTGGTGTCGAGGTCAATCTCCACGGCGGTCACCTCGGCGGACACCAGCAGCTCCCGCTGCTGGCTGTCCCCGGCCCTCGCGAACAGTTTCACGGGGGTGCCGATGGTGATCCCGGCCTTCTGGAGCACCTGGTGGTGCGGGTCGCGGAAGCGCAGCACGAACAGGTCCGGCAGCTGGGTGCTGTCGTCCACGTACGCGGAGACCAGCAGCCCGGCCAGCGGCGCGGGCAGCGGCTGCCCGTTCACCTCGACGGCCAGGCTGTTGGCGAAGCTCTCACCGGCCATGTACGGCTCCCAGTTCCTCGGCGGCGGGCAGCAGCAGCTCCGTGCCGGGGAGCAGCCGCATCGGATCGTCGATGCCGTTCGCCTCGGCGATCTCCCGCCAGGCGGCCGGGTCCCCGTACTCCCGCCAGGCCAGCAGCGCGAGGGTGTCCCCGGTGACCACCCGGTGCACACGGCGGGCGGCCAGGGCGCCGGAGGTCGGGTTCTGGCCCGGCATCGGGCCGCTGATCTCCTCCAGCGTGACCTGGCAGGCGGCCCGGATGGGCATGCCGCCGGGGGTGAACAGCGTGTATTTCGCCTGCACTTGGCTGACGTAGCCGACGAAGCCGGTCAGTCCGCCCCAGTGGAAGATCACCCACGGGGGCACGCCCTGCCGGCGCTGGTGGGTCTGGTCCGTCGGCACGCAGCAGGCGAGCAGCGACTCCACCGCCTGCACGACGGAGTCGTCGTGCTTGGCGCTGGCGTCGAAGAACATCTCCAGGGTCAGTTTGGAGGGGCCGGCGCCCTTGAACTCGGCGGGCCCGGCCTGCTTGGCGCCCTTCGCCGTCTTCCGCTCCCACTTGGCGGTCTTGGCGAGGGTCAGCTCCTTCGGGTTGAACTGGAAGTCGATCTGGCCCATGCGCGGGCCGGGGGTGGTCGTACCGCCGTCGGCGGGCGGCTGGCGCAGCTCCAGGTAGGCGCGCTCCAGCTTGGGCCGGGAGCCGCCGGCCTTGCCGCTCCCCTGGCTCGGGGGCGCGGCGGGCGCGGCGGCGGCGATGAAGGCGACGGGCTGGTTGCCGGGCGGGGGTGGGGGCGGGGGTGCCACGGGCGGTCAGCTCCCGCCCTGGAGGAACCCGTGGTGGGCGATCTCCAGCGTCTCGGTGGCCACCTTGACGGTCTCGGGGCTGAGGGAGGGCCCGGTCCAGCGGACCGGGACCACGTCCATGAGGCTCCAGCGGGCGACGACGGTGCCGTCCACGGTCATGGCGCTGATGTGGGCCGTCTTGCGGGGCAGGCCGTTGATCATCCCGGAGAGCCAGGCGGTGACCTTCTCGGTGTCCTTGGTGACGGGGCGGGCGAGCTTGATGTTGGAGTACTTGATGCGCGAGGGCAGCTGCCAGACGTACCCGTTGTTCCCGCCCTCCTCCCGCTGCTCCATCACCACCTCGCACCCGAGCCCCTCGCAGCTGTTGAACGCCCCGAGGTTGATGTCGTCGATCTCGACCATGAAGCACACGCTCACGGCGGGGTCCGGCTGCTGCTGCTGGGCCATCGGTGTGGGTGTCCTGTTCTGCGACGGGGTGGGGTGGGTGGCGGGGTCAGGGGGTCGGGGTCGGGGGCGGGCGGGGGTGCGGTGGTCGGTGGACGGGCGGGTCGGGGCTGCGGTGGCCGCGGCCCGGTAGGGCTTCAGTGGCGGGGGTCGAGGCGGACTCCGGCGCGTTCGCGGTCCAGGCGCAGTTCGGCGCGGAGCATCCGGCTCAGCGGTCCGGCGAGGCGGCGGACGAGGGCGTCGGTGGACTCGGCGGGGGCGGGCCCCGCCGGGGGCGGGGGTGCGGGGGCCGCGGGCGCGGCCGCAGCCGGGGCGGGTGCCGGCTCCGGCGCACCGGCCCCCGGCGGGTCCGGCTCCCGCTGGACGGCGGGGGTCCACACCATGGGGACGGGGACGGGGGCGGAGACCTCGGGCTCGGCCTCGCGCTGCACGGAGGTGGCGGGGGAGGCGGCGGGGGCGGCCCCGAACCCCGACCCGAGCCCGGACCCGAGCCCGGACCCGAATCCCGGTCCGGCCCCCGCTCCAGCCCCGAGGCCGAGCGCGGATCCGGCGCTGAACCCCGACCCTGACCCGGGGCTGAACCCCAGGCCCGGGCCGGACCCCGGGCCGAGCCCTGGGCCCGACCCCGCGCCGGCGCCGGGACCGAACCCGTGGGACGAGCCCGGTCCCGACCCCGTGCCGACGGCAGGGCCGGGACCCAGGCCCAGGGCGGAGCCCGGGCCGGAGTGCGAAGCGAAGCCGGGCCCAGGGCCGGAGCCGAAGTCCGGCCCGAGGCCGGAGCCGAAGGCGGAACCGAGCCCCGGTCCGAGGGCGCGTCCCGGTCCAAGCTCGGGGCCGGGTCCGGTCGCGGAGGGTGAGGGCCGGCCGGACTGTTGGGTCGGTGGCGCGACGGTCCGCTGTACGGCGGCGGGGGGCGTGGCGGCCGGGGCCCACGTCACGGGCACGGCGGCCGGGGCGGCGGGGGCCACCGCCGCCCACCCGGGACCGCCCTGCCCGCCACCCACGCCCGACCTCAGCGCCCGTTCCCCCACCAGCCCGGTCCCCGGCCCGGTCAGGGCCCGCTGCACGGGCGCGGAGAGCGGTACGACCGGCATCGGGCCGAGCGCGGGTTCGGGTGCGGGATCGAGGCGTACGGACTCCAAGTCGGCCCCGGTATCCGGCCGTACGGGATCCAGGCCGGGTCCGGGGGCAGGGCGCGGGGCCTCTGCACCGGGCTCCGGACCGGACTCCCAGCCCGTGCCCGCGCCGGTGTCCGCGCCCATCCCCGAGCCGGGGCCCGGCCCGGCCGCCGGGTCGAGTGCGGCCTCGGCCGGGATCCCGTTGCCGAACCCGGGGCCGGTCCCGGAGCCGGTGCCTGGTCCGGGGACGGAGTCGAAGCCGGGGTCCGCGCCGGAGCCGGAGCCGGGGGCGGAGGTGGTGTCCGGCGGCGGGCCGGATGCGGACTCCGGTACGGCGCGCAGCGGTGCCCCCAGCCCGAGGCGGCGGCCACCGGCCTCGCGCTGCACGTAAACGGGCCGCACCTCCCGCTGCACGGACGGCCCCCGCCCCGCCCCCGAACCCTCCGGCAGCTGGGCCAACGGCGCGCCCAGACCCGGCCTGCGGACCTCGCCCTCCCCGACGGGACGTACGGGCGCTTCCCCGAGCAGCGGACGCTCCGCAGGAGTGGGCAACACGGCACCCGCGTCGGACCGCTGCACCGACGGCCCCGGCCCCACCCCCGAACCCCCCGAACCCTCCGGCAGCTGGGCCAACGGCGCGCCCAAGCCCGGCCTGCGGACCTCGCCCTCCCCGACGGGACGTACAGGCGCTTCCCCGAGCAGCGGACGCTCCGCGGGGGTGGGCGGGGCGGATCGCTGGACGGCGAGGCCGCCGTCCGAGGCTGTTGCGGACCCTGGGCCGCTGCCGGCCGCCTCGGGCTCGAACGGCGGCCGCCGGGTCGCGGGGCCGGAACCGGGCGGCCGGCCCGTGCCCTGTGTGTCGCTGTCGCCCGCACCGGACGACCGACCGGTGTGCGCCGTTGCGTTCGCACTGCCGTCCGCGAGCCGCTGCACGGGGTGCCCGGGGTCCGGGGCGGCGGACCGGTACGCGGTGGCGGGGAGCGTGCGCAGGAGCGGGAGTTCCACGGCGCGGGCCACGGTCAGCGGCGGCTGGAAGGTCGGCATGGGCCGGGGGCCGTGGTCCGGCTGCACCACGGGCAGGCCGGGGGGCGCCGGCCGCCGCTGGACGGGGACGACGGGCATCTCGGCGGCGGCCGGGGGCTCCGGCGGGGCCGGTTGGCCGGTGGCCGGGTGCGGGGGACCGAGGGTTGACGCGTCGGTGGGCGGCGGGAATTCCGGGCCCGGGCCGGGGCCCGGGGTGCCGGCCGCCGACCGCGGCGCGGGGACTTCGGGGCTCCGCCCTGCACCCCGCGCCTCAAGCTCCCCCGGACTCCGTCCGCTGGGACCTCCTGCCGAGGCCTGAATCGCCCCGGCTCCACCGCCGAGCACGTCCCGCTGGACGGCGTCGGCCTGCCCTGGGACGCCCGTGGTCGCCGTCTCGCCTGCCAGAGGTGCGCCGAACGGCTCGTACGCGCCCGGGAGTTGCAGCCGGGCCACAGGCAGCGGCGTTCCGGTGGAGCCGAGTTCCGACAGGGCGGGCAGACCCAGGCTTTCGGGACTCCGCCCCGCACCCCGCGCCTCAAGCTCCCCCGGACTCCGTCCGGGGGGACCCCCAGGCGAGGCCGGAATCGCCCCGGCTCCACCGCCGAGCACGTCCCGCTGGACAGCGTCGGCCCGCCCTGGGACGCCCGTGGTCGGTGTCTCGCCTGCGGGGGGTGCGCCGAACGGCTCGTACCCGCCCGGGAGTTGCAGCGGGGCCACAGGCAGCGGCGTTGCTGTGGAGCCGAGTTCCGACAGGGCGGGCAGACCCAGGCTTTCGGGACTCCGCCCCACACCCCGCGCCTCAAGCTCCCCCGGACTCCGTCCGGGGGGACCCCCTGCCGAGGCCGGAATCGCCCCGGCTCCACCGCCGAGCACGTCCCGCTGGACGGCGTCGGGGGTCCGGGGGCGGAGCCCCTGGGGGGACTCGGCCGGGGCGAGGATGCCGTGGAGGATGCCGCCCGGAGCGGACTCGCTCACCTCGTGGCCCAGCGGCCGCGACAGCAGCGGGCTCTGCCAGGAGGCGAGACCCGCCCCGAACGCAGCCGCATCCGTGAGGAGTTCCGGTGCCGCGAACGTCAGCCGCTGCACCGGCAGGTGCCGCCACTCCCCCGTCGGCCGAGCCGCAGCCGGCTCAGCCTCACCCCGCACCTCCGCCGGAGGCACCGGCCCCCGCAGCCACCCCCGCAGACCCTCGAACACCCGCCCTCACCGCCCCCCGGCGCCCACGCCCGCACCCGCGGCCCCCGCCGCCCGGTTCAGGCGGGCGATCTGGTCCACGTACCGGCGGCGCTCCCCGTGCTCCAGGTCCAGGATCGCGTCCATCGCCCAGTGGAAGTGGTAGGCCACGTACGCGACTTCGCCGTACAGGTCGTCCGTCGCGTACGTCACGATTCCCCCAGGCGGCCACCGCCCGCCAGGTCCACCGCGAACGGTGTGGCGCACGAGGGGCAGGTCACCTGGGCGCGGGTGTGCCCCTCGGCGTTGATCCGGCGGTAGAAGTCCTGGAGGAAGGCGAGGTCCGAGGCGAACAGGTCCTCGATCACGCCCGCGTGCACGTCCGTGACCGTCCCGATCCGCTCCACGACCCGGCCGAGGAGCACCACCGACAGGTACGCAGGGTTCTCCCGCACCCGGTCGTCCCGCAGGGGCACGAGCTCGTCGCGGGCCGTGGCCAGCCGCATCACGCCCGTCCGGTGCACCTGCCCGGCCCCGTCCACGTACCCGCGGGGCAGCTCGAAGGCGAACTCGGTCCGCATCGACATCGACCCCGGGGCCGACGCCGACACCGGCGCGCCGTCGCGGGAGGAGGGCTCCCGCGCCCCCTCCCGTTCGCCCGCCCCCGCCGCCCCCGCCGCGTGCTGCTGCTGCGCGGCCTCCCGGGCCGCATGCGTCCGGCGCATCAGGCGATCACGCCACGTCCATCTGCTCGTACGTGATGACGAGTTTCTCGGTCAGGACGCTCGTGTCGCCCGCCTTGAGCGAGCTGATCTCCAGGCTCTTGGGCCAGGCGTTCACGAGGGTGTACCGCTTGATGGCCACGCCCTCGTAGTCGAAGACGATGATCGCGCCGCCCTTGCGCGCGGAGGCCATCTTCCCGAACCGGGCGTCCTTGATCCACTTCTCGAAGCTCTGGTCGGCGGTCAGACCGCGGGTCAGCGTGACCTCGCCCGCCTTCTGCCGGCCGGGCAGCTTCTTGATGACGTACTTGCCGTCGGCCGTGTTCTGCTTCAGCTCGATGACGTCCTGCTCCATCTTCAGGCCCGTCACCTCGTTGATCTGCTTGATCACGACACCGTCGATCTCCAGCCCGAAGGAATGGCCGACCGAGGTGTCCATCTCGGGAAGTGCCACCGCACAAACTCCGTTCGCTCGAACTGCTCGAACTGCTCGAACCGTTTGAACCGCTTGAACCGCTCGAAATGACTCACTCGTTCACGAGGCTGGTGCCGCCCGAGAACTGGGACAGCCGGAAGATCACGAACTCGGCCGGCTTCACCGGCGCGATCCCGATCTCGCAGACCACCTGCCCGGCGTCGATGCCCTCCGCCGGATTGGTCTCGCGGTCGCACTTCACGTAGAACGCCTCGTCCGGCGTCAGGCCGAACAGGGCGCCCTTGCGCCACTCGTTGACGAGGAACGCCGAGATGGTGCGCCGGATGCGGGCCCACAGCGCGTCGTCGTTCGGCTCGAAGACCACCCACTGGGTGCCGAGGAGGATCGAGTCCTCGATGTAGTTGAAGAGCCTGCGCACGTTCAGGTAGCGCCAGGCCGGGTCCGAGGAGAGGGTGCGCGCGCCCCAGACGCGGATGCCGCGGCCCGGGAAGGTGCGGATGCAGTTGACGCCGATGGGGTTGAGGAGGGTCTGCTCGCCCTTGGTGAGGTGCACGGCCAGGTCCACGGCCCCCCGCACGACCTCGTTGGCGGGTGCCTTGTGGACCCCGCGGGTCTGGTCGTTGCGGGCCCAGACCCCGGCCATCGCGCCGCTGGGCGGGACGAGGCGCATGTGGTGGGGCGCCGTGGGGTCGGCCACCTTGATCCAGGGGTAGTACAGGGCCGCGTACTTGGAGTCGTATCCGGCGCCGGTCATCCGCCACTCGCGGACCCGCTGCGGGGGCAGGGCGGGCAGCGGGTCGATGATCGCCACCCGGTTCCCCATCAGCTCGCAGTGCGCGATCATCGCGAGCTGTACGGCCTTCACGCCGTCCTCGTCGAGCGCGCCCTGCTCGTACGCGCTCATCAGGTCGGGGACGGCCAGCATGGTGACCTCGTCCACCGTCTCCAGGCCCGCGAACCCGGTCCGGTCCTCGGGGCTGCCCACGTAGTCCTGGGTGCCGATCCGGGCCGGGGCGGCGGGGGCCGGTACGGGGGCGGGGGCCGGGGCGAGGGCCACCGACTGGTTCTCGGGGCGGGGCACGGCCTGGGCGGGGCCCGCGTCCTCCAGGACGATCAGCCGGGACTTGTCGCGGACCACGGTCACGGCGTAGTTGCGCTGGCTGCGCTTGGCGGAGACCTCCCAGGTCTCCTCGGTGCGGTCGCCGCGCTTGACGGTCAGGGTGAAGGCGTCCTCGGCGGGCGACTCCCCTGCCGCGTCCGAGACCTCCACGGTCAGGCCCTCGCCGGTGCCCTCCTGGGCCGCGACCTGGAACCCGCCCAGGGCGCTGCGCGGCCCGGCCGGCAGGGCGGACCGGCCGCCGCGCTTCCCGGAGGCGGCGCGCGGCTCCTCCCCGGCGGCCGCGGCGCCGGTGCCGACCGCGGGTTGGGGGTCGGGGTCGGGGTCGCCGCCGACCCGTACGACGTAGCAGGTGCCGCCGCCGTTGAGGAAGTACGCGTAGACGGCGTGGGCCAGGTAGGAGCCGGCCGCGAAGCCGCCGAAGGTGAAGGTGAACTGGCTCCAGTTCGTCACCAGGGTGGGCTCGTCGCGGGGGCCCTGCGCCGCCAGCCCGACGAAGGCGGCCACGGCGGTCCCGACCCCCTCGATGGGGCGCGAGCCGGCCTCCACCTCTTCGACGTAGACGCCTGGCGACAGGTACTGAGGCATCCTGGCCCTCCCCTGGGACGTGACGGTCGCCCCCAGCCTCCGGCCTGGCCCCCCGAAGGTCATGACCTCCCGTACGGCCCCGGGGGAATCCCGCCGTGCCCCTTCGGGCAAACCCCGCGCTGAGCCCCCGTCCCCGCCTACAGGTCCTCGGGCAGGATCCGGAAGTGCGCGTACACCCCGCCGAGGGGCCGGAGCACCCGGAAGTCCCGGACGTCCCGCGTCAGCACGGCGTCGGTGGCGTATTCGGCGGCCACCGCCCCATTCACGGCGTCGGCGAGGTCGAGGTCCAGCGCGGCGTACCGCATGCGCACCGAGAGGGCCGCGTCCAGCACCTCGGGCGTGAGGGGCGCGAGCACCAGGCGGGATTCCCGCACCCGTGCGGCGAGTACAGGTCCTGTACCAGCTCCGCCGGTCCGCGAGCCGGGCCGGTCAGGCCGGCGTGCGGCGGGCCCGGGTGAGGATGCGGAGGGGGGCCAGGAGGCCGTAGCCGACGTCCTTGCGGAGGGCTCGGGGGCCGGCCTCTTCCACCTGGGTGAGCTGGTGGGACATGAGGTCCATCATCGTGCGGCCCACCGCGCGCAGGCCCGGATCGGCCAGGCCGATGACGTCTTCCGCGGCGGCGAGGGCCGCCCGGGCGCGGGTGCACTCGTCCGCGATGAGGGCGCGTACGGGCTCGGTGTCGCGGCCCTGTTCCAGGTCCTCGCGGGTCACGCCCAGGGTGGAGAGACGTTCCTGCGGGAGGCAGAGCCGGCCGCCGGCCAGGTCCCCGGCCAGGTCGGCGAGGAAGTCCACCCGCTGGGCGGCGTCCACGAACCGCCGCCAGCCGGCCGCCTGTTCCTCGTCGGGCCCGCCGCGGTACTGCACGCCGGTGAAGACGACGATGCCGGGCCAGGCGTAGGCGTCCAGGTACTCCTGGAAGTCGGCCTCGGTGCCGAAGCCGGTGAACTCCGCCTCCGCGCTCGCCGCCCCGGCCAGGAAGTCGTACACCCAGTGCTCGGGCAGCCCGCGGGCCGCGACGGCGTGCGCGTACGCCCGCAGCACCGGGTCCTCGCTGTCCCCGGACTCCAGGGCGTCGCCGACGCGTTCGGTGAGCAGCTTGAGCCCGGCGAGCGGCTCCTCGCCCTCGGCGGTGTCGTCCACGAGGTTCATGAAGGCCAGACCGGCCGTCAGGTACGGCACCAGCGGCGGGGCCGCCAGGAGCCGCAGGGCCAGGTACGGGGCCTGCTCGCGGCGCAGCACCCGCCGGGCGGCCGCCGTGTAGTCCTCCCGGACGTCGGATTCGGTGATCTCGGCGGCGGTGAGGGTGGCGCGCCAGCTGGGCACGGTCGGCGTCTCCTTGGCGGTGGACAGCGGTGGGCATGCCCCCGCCGGGGTGACCGGGACATGCCCACCGTACCTACCGGATCCCCGGTCGGCGCCCTCCGTCCTGCCGTTTTCCCGATCGGCGGCGCCTTCCGCGCGTACACTTGCCCGTTCGGCGTCAGTCGCTGTCAGTTCGGGGCGGTTTCGGGGAACGTTGGGTTCCCGGGTCACTGCACAGAGTCAGTACCGGCGGGCCCCGGCGGGCGCCGCACTCAGTTCGTGAAGCGGATGCTGACCGGGGTGCTGTCCTTCATCCCGGCCGGGGCGGCGGTGATCACCTCGTCCCACGCGCCGTGCGCGTCGGCCCGGTCCGAGCGGCCCCGCTCCCCGTCCTTCCAGCCGAGCATGTGGCCCACCTCCTCCTCCCGGTACAGCCGCCTGACCTCGCTGAAGTCGAGGACCGCGCGGACCTGCCGGCCGTTCGCCCGCGCGGCCATCAGCATGCCCTTCATCGAGCCGGAGCAGCCCTTGCAGGGCTCGAAGGTGCCGGTGACCTTCAGGTGGATGGCGGTCATCACCGCGCCGCCGGTGCCGCCGGTGACGTTCGCCAGCCAGTCGGTGATCTGCCGCTCGGCGTGCGTGGCGTGGTCGTTCGCGTTGTCGCCCTTGCCGATGTTCCACGACCGGACCATGACCTCGTTCCTGTCGAACCCGCCCACGCCCCGGCCCACTTCGCCGCGCGCCACCGAACCGCCCTGCGCGTCCCCGCGGCCCACCCGGAAGGACTCGCCCTGGTGCTGCGGTGCGTCGAGGCCGATCGTCGCGTTCTCGTGGGAGTCCCGCGTGTGGACGAAGTCCTTGTCGAAGGTGATCCGCGCCCGGGCGTTCACCATGGCCTTCCGGTCGCCCGCGTCCTTCGTCCTCTTCAGCCCCGGCGCGTCGGCCGCCGCCTTGCCCGGCCCGGCCGTGCTCACGATGCACCGGAAGTCGAGGTTCTTCACGCTGGTGCCGAGCCGCAGCTCCACCCACCGCCTCTCTCCCTCCCGCTGTACGACGACGGCGTCGAGCCCGTGCGTCTGCTTCAGCGCGGGCATCCGCGCCTTCAGGTCCCCGACCGAGGTCGCGGCGGAGCCCTGGGCGCGCACGTCCTTCGCCGCGGCCTCGACGGTGGCCGCGTTGCTCTTGGTGCCCTTGCTGCTCTTGCGCCGGACGCCCGGGTTCACCTGCCCGTCGATGGCCCACACGTCCCCGTCCGGCACGGCCTCCAGCTTCGTCATCCCGTACCGCACCCGGATGGCACCCAGCAGCGGGGTGATGGCGGCCTTGGCCACCCCGCGCCCGGGCAGGGCGTTGACCGCGCGCAGGGCCGCCGCCACGCCCTTGTCGAGGCGTGCCTGCTTGCCCTCCGGGGAGTCGTCCCCGCCGCGGACCTTGGCCTTCAGCTTGGACAGGACCTTCTGCCCGGCCCCCACGATCTTGCCGATGACCCAGTCCACGACCTTCATGACCGGGGCCTGGACCTTCTCCAGAATGGACTTGATCTTGGCGGAGATGCCGCCGAGGCCCAGCAGGCTCGCGAGGAAGTCCAGCACCACCGGGACCGCCTTGGCGAGGCTCTGCTCGATCAGGCCGGTGACCGCGCCGCCGCCCCCGCCCGCGATGGACTCGATCGAGTCGAGTACGGAGTCCACGAAGCTCTTGATCTGCGCGGCGCGGTTCACGAAGAACATCACAAGGTCGTAGATCGCCTTGCAGGCGCGCACGAAGGCGGAGGCCGGGTTCAGCAGGGAGACGATCCAGGTGATGCCCGCCGTGACGATCTTCTCGATCACGAAGTCCTTGATCGCGCCGATCACCGTGTCCTTGAGGTCGGACAGCTTCTCGACGACCCACTTCCACAGCCCGCCGATGCCCTCGCGCACCAGCACCTGCACCATCTCGAACCCGGTCTCCAGCGCCCCCATCGCCCGCTCGCCGATCCGGGCCACCACCCGGGCCCGGATGTTCGCCCAGGTCAGACCGAGGATCGACAGGATCAGCTTGACGATGCCCTTGGCGTCGAAGGTCTCCGGGATCTCGATGCCGCCCGCCGACAACTGCCCGAACAGCCACTGCTTGAGACCGTTTTTCAGGTGCTCGCCGATGCGTGCGGCGAAGCCCATGACCCCGCCCTTGACGGCGTTGACGAGGTTGCCGAGGAAGCCGATCGGATCCTTGATGATCTTGTCGATGGCCCCGGCCGCCCGGGCCAGCACCCCGAGCAACATGTCCTTCAGCTTCAGGACCGTCTCGATCGTGCCGGCCACCGCGTCCTTGGCCTTGCTCAGCAGGCCCTTGTTCTCCTCCTGGAGCTTCCTGATCTCCTCGTCGAGCTCCCCGCGCGCCGCCACGTACTTCTCGGCGAGGCCGTCCACCAGGCCCTGGGACTTCTCCGAGACCGCGGACTCCAGGGCCTGGAACTCCCCGCCGATCCCGTCCGCCGCCTGCTGGGCGAACTTCCGCAGGGAGGCGGGCTGTTCGGCCACCTTCGCCGCGATCTTCGCCTTGCCGTCGGCGATACGGGCGGTGGCGTCGCCCAGTCGCCTGCCGATGAGGTCGGCGATGTTCGAGATGCAGGCCTGCATCTCGCGCTCGTAGACCACCCGGGCCTCGGCGAAGATCTGCTGGGCGCGCGGCGGCGGGTCCAGCACGGCGTCCGCCAACCAGCGGGCCGCACCCGCCACCCCGGAGTACCGCTCGTCCTTCCAGGCCTTCATCTTGGTCTGGTGGTCGTGCTCGAACGCCGCCTTGGCCGCCTTCTGGCCGGCGTCGAAGGCCTTGTCCACCTCGTCGTCCAAGCCGCCCAGGATCGCCTCGACGTCCTTCTTCGTCGCGTCGAAGATCCCCTTGATCTCGCCGGCGACCCGGGCCCGCTCCCGCTCCTCCTGCGCCTTGGCCGCGCCCTGACCGGCCGCGACCTGCCGGCCCGCGCCCGCCTTGGCCGCCGTCATCGCCTGCATCCCGGCCGGGCCCGCGGCCGCCGCCCCGCCCTGCTCGGCGGCCACCCGGGCCTCCTCGGCGGCCCGGAACTGCGCGGGGGCGGTCGCGGCGTGGGTGTCGGCCTCCTTCTTCGCCTTCAGCGTCTCGGCGAACTGCTCCTCGTTCGACCGCGCCAGCTGGTCCGGGGTGACCTTCGCCTCCGCGAGCATGGCGTCGGTCTCCTTGGGGCCCGTACTCAGATCCGTCTGCTCGGGCGGGGCCTTCGCCACCGACGCGGCCTTCGGGTCGGGCGGGGCGGGGGCCGGCGGGGCCGGCTGCCCCGGGAGGGGGGTGACCGGCTTCTCCATGGCCTTCGACTCGTCCGGGGCCTTGGCGGTCTTCTCCGCGACGTCCTTGGCGGAGCCCTCCTTGCCGGCCTTGACCTGGCCGGCCACCTCACCCTTGACCTCGTCGGCCTTTCCCGACCGGGCGAACGTGTCCGCCTCGTCGAGGGTCTTGGGGGCCTTGGCGGCCATCGCCGCCGAGACGGCGGCGATGAAGGCCGCCTTGTCGAAGCCGGCCGGCTTCGCGGTGCCCATCTCCTGCGCCTGGGCGGCCTTGGCCTGGGCCTCCTTGTCGTCCCCCGGCGCCTGGGCCGCGTCCTGCGCGGCCTTCGCCTGTGACGTGGCGCTGGGGTGTGCGGCGAGGGTGCGCTTCTTGTTCCGCAGATCCTGCGCGACCTTCTTGAACCTGGGGTCGGTGGCGGGCGTGAGCCCTTGCGGCGCGACGGGAAGCTCCAGCCTCTGCACCGGGGCTCCGCCCCGGGGGCGGGGGGACAGCAAGGCGGCGAGGGCCGCGTTGCCGGCGCGGCCCTGGAGCCGCTGCACGGCGGCCGCGTCCAGCGCACGCTGCCGCACCGGCGCAGCAGCACCCTCGCGGCGCGGGCCCGCCGCACCCGATCCGCCCGCCGCCGCCGCAGACTTGCGTTCCGCCCCGGCCTTCATCCCGGCCTCCGCCGCCCCGCGCCCGCGCCGCCTACTCCGCCGGAGCCTCTTCCTCCTCGCCCTCCTCGGCCCGCTGCACCGGCGCGTCGGCCGCCCCGCCCTCCTCGGCCTCCCGCTGCACCGCGGCAGCGGCCGGCACGGCCGGGCCCTCGGCCTCCCGCTGGACAGGAGCCGCCGGTGCGGCCGCCACCGGCTCGGCCATCGCCCGTTCCGCAGTGGCCACCGCCTCCCGCTCGAAGCGGTCGCCGGGATCGCTGACCTTGATGCCGCCTTCGGCCTCGGTGCCGTCCACCGGCCCGGACCGCTGCTGCACCACGTGGGTCAATTCGTGCGCCAGCGTCGTGCGGCCCTGGTGCGAGCCCGGGTCGTACGCGTCCCGCTGGAAGACGATGTGCGAACCGACCGTGTAGGCGTGGGCGTTGACCGACTTGGCCGAGTCGTGCGCGGCCCCGTCCCGGTGCACCCGTACGTCACCGAAGTCGTGCCCGAGGCGCGCCTCCATGTCCCCGCGGACCTCCGGGTCGAGCGCCTCGCCGCCGGAGCCGACCACGTCGTGCACCGAGGAGCGCTGGACCGCGGCCGCCGCCCCCGCGTTGCCCAGGGCCCGCTGGAGCCGGAGCATCCCGCCGGGTCCGAGCACGTCCGCCCGCCCGTCCGCCGCGGCCCGCATCAGCAGCGCGTCGGGGGCACCCTCCGGCCCGGCCTTGGCCCGGGGTCCGGTCCCGGACTCCGTCTCCAGGCCGTGCTCGTGCTCGTGTCCGTGTCCGTGCATGTCCGTGTCCCCCTGTGAGCCCAGCGGGTAGCCCTCCCCACCACGATCCCGCCCCCACCCCCGCAGCGCAGCCCCTCCGAGTGCCCCTCAGGGGCACCCCTCCCTGCCCCATCAGGCAAGCCCCACCAGGGGCGCACCCCCAGGGGCGCGGGGAACTGCGCGACCAGCCACGCACGGCCCGCAGCCGCGCACCGACCGCCCCGCCCCGCCCCGCCCCGCCCCGGGCAAACCGCGCACGACCGCCCGGCACAGCGCAGCGCTACCGCACCACCCCCACCCACGCCCCGAACTCGCTCTCCAGGCACAGCCGCCCCAGCTTCCGGTACTCCCGGGCCACCGCCACCACCAGGTCCGTCATCGACACCGCCCGCTCCGCCTCCGCCGCCAGGTACGCGGCCGTCACCGCCGCCGAGCGGATGTCCCCGCCCGCCAGCTCGAAGGACCGGGCGCAGAAGCCGAGGTCGAGGTCGTCCCCGCGGGGCAGGGCGGGGCCCAGGCAGCGGTCCCACAGGGCGAGCCGCTGGTCCGCGTCCGGCAGCGGGAAGTCCACCACCAGGTCGAGCCGCCGGGTGAAGGCCTCGTCCAGGTTGGCCCGCAGGTTGGTGGCGAGGACCGCCAGCCCGTCGAAGGTCTCCATCCGCTGGAGCAGGTACGCGCTCTCCACGTTCGCGTACCGGTCGTGCGCGTCCTTCACCTCGGACCGCTTCCCGAACACCGCGTCCGCCTCGTCGAAGAGCAGCACCCCGTTGACCCCGGCCGCCTCCGTGAAGATCCGTTCGAGGTTCTTCTCGGTCTCGCCCACGTACTTGTCCACGACCGTCGCCAGGTCCACCGTGTACAGGTCCAGGCCGAGGGCCCCCGCGATGACCTCGGCCGACATGGTCTTGCCGGTGCCCGAGTCCCCCGCGAACAGGGCCATCACCCCGCGCCCGCGCCCGCCGCCCGGCCGCATGCCCCAGTCGCCGAGCACGGTGTCCCGGTGCCGGGCCCGGGCCGCCAGTTCCCGCAGCTGTCCGAGCACCGCGGGCGGCAGCACCAGGTCCTCCCAGCCGACCGCGGGACGGATCCGCCGGGCGAGGCGTTCCAGCCCGGACGTGTTCTGGGCCCGCGCCCCGCGCAGCAGTTCCCGGTCCCCCACCGGCCCGCCGGCCAGCAGCGCCTGCTGCCCGGCGGCCTCGGCGGCCCGCCGCATCTGCTCGGGGGTGAGCACGAACGCGGCGACCCGGCTCCCGGCCCCGCCCCCGAGCACCGCCCGCCACAGCGCGGCCCGCCCCGCCGCCCCGATCCGCCCGGTCTCCACTAGCAGCGGGGTGCGGTCCGACCACTGCGGGTCCCAGCCGGCCTGCCCGGTGAGCAGCACCGGCACCGGCAGCCCGGCCAGCCCGCGCAGCACCCCGACGTGTTCGCGCAGCGCCTCCACCGGGCCCGCGACCAGCCCGGCCCGGCCGAGCGCCGCCTCCCGCCCGGCCGCCGCGACGAGCTCCGCCGCGTCCGTACGCCCGGCCACCCGGCCCAGGTCCAGCACCAGGGCCCCGAGCCCGGCCGCGGCGAGGGCGTCGGCCGCCACCTCCCGGGCGGTGCCCCCGGCGGGCTCGCGCAGGTAGACGGGGGAGGCGGACCGGGTGAGGGCGTGGCCGAGCCGCCCGGGCAGGTCCCCGGCGACCTCCGCGGGCAGCGGCCCGTCCGGGGCCGGGCGCAGTACGTCGCACAGGGCGGGGTCCATGGCGTCGTCGCCGAGCAGGTGCCCGGCCACCCGGTCCGGCACCCGCAGGGACCGGCCCAGGAAGGGCCGTTCGGTTTCCTCCACGAGGAGCAGTCCGCGCCGTACGAGCGGTCCCTCGGGGGCGAGCCGGGCCCGGGCGGCCGCCGAGACGGCCGGCACCCCGCACAGGCCGAGGGCCAGCCCGATGGTCGGCCGGCGCCGGGTCACGTCGTCGTTCAGGTAGCCGTAGAGCTGCTCGAACCGCCGGTCCAGGTCGGGCGCGAGGGCGATCAGCAGCAGCTCGGTGTCCAGCTCCAGCAGCCCGAAGCGCTCCTGCACCCCGTACAGCCGCGAGCCCCCGTACGGCCGCGGGCCGCCGTACGGCCGCGGACCCCCGGCCGCCGCGCCGGCCCCGCCCGGGCCGCCCGGCTCCACGAAGTCCGGCCCGGCCGCGCCGAGGTCCGCCCCCGCCGAGCCCCCCGCACCCCCCGGGTCCGCCGGGTCCCCCAGGTCCGCCGGTTCCGCGGCCCCCACCGCATCCGGCCACGGCACCCGGTCCCCGCCCGGCTCGTCCAGGATCCGCTGCACCGCCTCGTCCGACAGGTACAGCCCCCGGAACGGGTCGTCCGCGTCCGGGTCCACCGCCCGCCGCTCCGCCACCGCCCGCCGCACCCGGGCCTCGACCCGCGCCAGCCGCCCCAGCAGGTACTCCATCAGCCGTCCGTCCTCCGCCGCCCCCGTGCCCGCCGCGGGCGCGGCACCGGACCGCCGGGCCCGCGGGCCCCTTCCCCGCCCCCGGCGCCCCCGTCCGCGCCCGCCCCCTCGTCCGCCGCGGAATCCGGCTCCGCCGCGGCCCCGGCCCCGGCAGCGCCGCCCTCCCCGCCCCGTTCCGGCCGCGGAGCGGCGATGTCCGACACCTTGGCCAGCAGCCCGTCCTCCACCGGCTTGCCCGCCTTCCACACCGGGGCCGTGGCCACCGGCGCGCTCACGACCACGTCCAGCGAGGGCTTCAGCTCCCCGCCCAGCGCCGACCACACGTCCGCGAACGCCCGGTCCTCCGGCGGCGGCAGCGCGATCGACACCGGCACCGGCAGCCCCACGGACCGGAGTTCGGGCCCGAGCCGGTCCTTCGGCAGCGCGTCGTGCCGCAGGAAGCAGGCCAACAGCGCCGACAGCAGCCGGTGTTCGTCCTCCGGCCGCTGGGTCCACGCGCTGATCAGGTACGACAGTTTGAAGTAGCGCGGCGGCAGGGTCCGGTGGGTGACCCGCCCGGCCTCGTCGTAGATGTTCTGCCGCCCGCGCGAGCGGCGCCGCATGTCCTCCCGGATGTCGTACAGGTACAGGTTGACCGTCGGCGTGTTGCGGCGGGCCGCCCACTCCCGGGTCGGCGCGTCGAAGACCACCTCGATCTCCGCGCCCTCCCCCACCGCCTCGGCCCGTACGAGCTCCCGCAGCGCCTCGTCCACCTCGTGAATCACGGCAACCCTCTCAGTGGCGCCACTGGAAGTCGGACGGCTGGAGCACCCCGGGCACCACCAGGTACGGCGCCCGGACCGGCCGGAAGTACGGGACCCGGCCCCCGCCGTGCGAGGCGGCCAGCTCCCGTTCTCCCAGGGCGTCCTGGACGAGCACGAGCACCGGGGCCGAGAAGGTCCCGTCGGCCCGGACCACCACGGGGGCGGAGGCCACGGTGACCCCCTTGCTCCACTTCAGCCGTACGGTCGCGCCCGGCGGGAAGGAGCTGCCCAGCGCCTGGGTCACCGAACCGGGCGGCCCCAGCTCGGGGTTGAGCACGAGCTTCGGGGCCCGTACGGTCACGGCCGCGCTCGCCGTGTTGTTCCGCGGGTTGGCGTCCGAGCCGGTGGTGGCGACGGTCCCGGCGACCACCCCCGTCAGGGCCGCGTCCGCCGCGAGGACCAGCCGTACGGCCGTCCGCCGGGCGCCCGGACCCAGGTCGGCCACCGGGCAGCCGGCGGCCGTCAGGCAGTCCGGCCGGGTCGAGGACAGCACCCGCATCCCGGCCGGGGCGGACACCTTGAGCCGCATGCCGGTGGCCTTGGCCGGACCGCCGTTGCGCACGGCCACCTCGGCCGTCACCCGGCCGCCGGTGTACGCGGTACGGGGACCTGCGGTCACCGCCACGGCGGGGTCGGCCACCCGGGCGGCGGGCGGCGGCGGCTGCCGGTCCACGGTGAGCACCGCGGCCGCGACGTTGTTGCGCGGGTTGGAGTCGGCGGCCGCGGTGACCGTGCCGACCACCGCGCCGCTCAGCGGGGCGGCCGCCGTGACCACCCGGGTGACCTTGGCGGAGGCGCCGGGGGCGAGATCGCCGAGGGGGCAGCCGGCGTCGGGCCCCGGCGGGCAGGCCGGATCGGCGGAGACCACGGTCACCCGGTCGGGCAGGAGCGGGGTGAGGACCACGTTCCTGGCGGGGGCGTCACCGAGGTTGCGGACCGTCCACACGAGGGTGGACCGCTCCCCCGTGCGGATGTGGTCGGGGGTGGCGGTCACGGTGACCGCCGGGTCGGGCATCCGCGGGTCGACCACGGTCAGGTCCACCTCGGCCGTGTCGTTCTCCGAGTCGGGGTCCACGGTGGTGGTGGACGCTGTGCCCCGGATGCTTCCGGTGAAGGCGTTCGCCGAGGTCAGCCCGAGGGTCACGGTGGCGGACCCGCCCGGTTCCAGGCTGCCGAGGGGGCAGCCGGCGGGCGGGCAGGGCGTACCGCCGACCACGGTGAGACCGGGCGGCACGGTCGTCTTGAGCACGGCTGCGGCGGCCTCCGCGGTCCCGGCGTTGCGGATGGTGAAGACCACCTGCGAGGGCCGGTTGATGTGCACGACGGGCGGGGTCGCGGTGGCCGTGACCACCAGGTCGGCGGCGACGACGATCACGACCGTCCGGCCCTCGTTGTCGGCGGGCGCGTGGTCGGGCAGCCCGCTGGTCGCGGTGGCGCTCACGGGCTGCTCGCCCAGCGCCGTCCCCTTCAGCGGCAGTTCCACGGTCGCCTTGGTCCCGGTCTTCACCGTGCCCACGGCGCAGACGAGCACCCCGCCGGCCCCGGGCGCGGGATCGGGGGCGCAGCCGGCGGGCAGCGGGCCCGCCGGGGTGAGCCCGGGCGGCAGCTGTACGCGGATGCTCGTGCCCGGGGAGTCGGCGATGCCCTGGTTCCACAGGTCCAGCACCACCGTGGCGGTGGCGCCGAGGAGGAGCGGGGAGTCCCCGGTGGACACGGTCAGCCGGAGGTCGGCGCTGGGCTCCCAGGTGGGCTGCGACTGGTGCACGCCGGTGCGGCCGACCAGGACGGTGCGGTTCACCCCGGCGGCGTCCACGGTCATCAGCCGGGTGGCGCGCCCGCCTTCCCCGTAGTACTGCCGTACGTTCACGGCGAGTCGGCCGCCGGTGGGCGACCAGGCGGGGTTGTCGGGCCGCTCGTAGTCGAGGTCGCCGGGCCAGGTGCCCACCCGCATCGGGCAGCCCGCGGTGCCCGCGGGGAGCACGGTGCGGCAGTTGCTGCCGTCGGGGGCCATGGCGAGCACCATGCGGTCGCCGTCGTAGCCGGAGGAGAGCCGGGCGAGGCGGATCCGGGGCGGTTCGTAGGTGGTGGTCTGCCGGACGAAGGCGATCTCCGGGGTGTCGCCGGGCCGGTACGCGGGCCGCAGGTCCAGGACCCGGCAGGGGTCGTTGGGGGCGCACTGCTTCTGCGTGAGGTCGGTCTGCGTCCCGGTGGGAGCGGCCGGCGCGGTCCAGATGTGCCGGTCCCGCTCGTCCTCGGGGTCGGGGGCGGGGGTGGCGGCGGGAGCGGGGACGGCCGCGGGGGCCGCGGGGGCCGCCGCCCGGGCGGGGGCCGCCGCCGCGGACACGGGTGCGAGGTCCGCGGCGGCGGGCGTGACCGCGGGGTGGGGGGCGGGATCGGCCGCGCGGGCGGCAGCGTCGGCCGCGCGGGAGCCTGATGCGGTCGCGCCCCCGGAGTCACGCGGCGCGGAGCCGCGCGGAGCCGCATCCAGCGAGCCCGGGTCGATCGGCCCGAGGTCACACGTGAACCAGCGGGAGAAGGCCAGTTGACCGCCGTCCGGGGACCAGGCCGGGTCGCGGTCGTCGGTGTGGCAGACCTGGGACCCGCGCGGGGGCACCCCGGGCAGGGTGTACAGCAGGGTCCCCCGGTCGGGCCCGGCACCGATGTCCACCACCGCGATCTGCGCGTACGGCTGCGGGGTGCCGGGGGTGGGGGCCGCCCAGCGGGAGAAGGCGAGTTTGGTGCCGTCGGGGGACCAGGCGGGCCGGCCGTGGTGCTCGTTGGGGTCCATGCCCGTGTAGCCGAGCGGGACGGCCTCGGCGAGCCGGTCCTGGTCGCCGACGAGGATCCGCTCGGTGGTGGGCCGGTCGTTGGGCCCGGTGGTGGCGACGAAGGCCATCCGGCGGCCGTCCGGCGCGTACGCGGGGTTGGAGAGGTCGCTCTCCTGTCCCTGGGCGGCGCGCAGCCGGAGCCGGTCGAGGGGCACGGACGGGCGGGACCGCTCGATGTCGACGGGCTCCGGGTCCTGCGCGGAGAGCAGGACCTGTGCCGTTCCGGCGCCCGCGCGGGTGTACCAGCCGACCTGCTCGGGGTAGACCGGCAGGTCGTCCTCGTCGTCGAAGACCGGCTCGCCCCGGCACACCCCGCAGGGCCGCGGCTCGGGGGGCACGAGGTACGGCTCGTACGAGAGGAACAGCAGCTGCGTGCCGTCGGGGGACCAGGCCACCCCGCTCCGGGCCCAGGAGTAGTCGGTGCCGGTGGCCAGCTGCACGGGGGTGGCGGTCCCGCCGCCGCCGGCGGGCACGGTCGCCAGCACCTGCGCGGTGACGGTGCCGTCGCCGGTGTCGCGGCCGACCTCGGTCACGTACGCGATGCGGTCCTTGGAACCGGGGACCGCGGGCTCCCACACGGGCTTCTCCGCCGGGGAGCCGGCCGGGGTGACGGGCCGCTCCGCGCCGCCGTCGGCGACGGTCCGGCGGAAGGCCCGCCCCCCGCGCGTGAACACGAACTCCCGGCCGTCCGGGGACCAGTCCACCCAGTCGGCGTCCGCGACGGCCTCGTGGAGTCCGCTGCCGTCCGGGCGGATCACGAACACGCCCGGCTTGGCGTCCGTACCCGAACCGATCCCCTCGTCGTCGCAGCGGTTGCCGGACCTCGGATCCAGGTCCTTGCCGTCCCCGTCCCAGCCCACGAACGCGATCCACCGGCGGTCGGGCGACAGCACGGGGTTGACGATCCGGCGGCCCTCCTGCGCGTACACCTTCACGGCGGGGCCGTCGCCGGTGCGCCGGTACAGCCCGTCCCCGGTCCCGTCCCGGTCGCTGACCCAGACCAGTTCGTCCCCGCGGGCGCGGGCCTGGCAGTCGTTCCCGGCCGTCCCGACGGGCAGCAGGGGGCTCACCGCCCCGCCGTCGCCGACGGTCACGAGACTGCGGTGCTCGCCGTCCCCGATGTACGCGATCCGGCCCGGGTCGGGCGGGGCGGGATCCCCGGGCGCGGCGGCCGCGGCCACCGCGGTCTGCGCGCCGCGGCCGGGGGCGACGGCCGGGACGGCGGCCACGAGGCCGAGCGCCAGCACCAGGCCGAGCCCCCGCCGGACGGCGGGATCCGGGCCGGTCCGGGCCCGGATCCCGGTCGTTGCCCCGGGGGTGCGCCGCACCCCTCGGGTCCGACGCGCGGCCCCGCGCACCCGTTCGGCCCACCGCACCCGAAGCACATCTCGCACGCGCCCCCGCCGGACGTGCTCCCGGGCGCCCGGGGCGCGTCCCGGTGGCGCCGACGGCATCCGGACAGCCCTCCTCACGCAAACCCTTGCGGGTCTGCACCCGCGGTGGCACCCGGGCGAGGGGCAACGCTTCGGGTACCCCCACTGCCCGAACGGGCATCGGGGCTCCGCCCCGGACCCCGGTCCTCAAACGCCGGACGGGCTGCAATTTCCCCGCCCGGATGCGAACCGCGGACGGGCCGAACTCCAGCCCCGCCAGGAGGTACCCCCAGCCCCCTGGGGTCGGGGGAGATCGAGGCGCGGGGGCCCGGGGCGGAGCCTCCGGTGCCCGGCTAGATGAAGCCCTGGCGCATCGCGTACGCCACCGCGTGCGACCGGTTCCGCAACTGCAGCCGCGTCGTCACGTCGTGCAGGATGTTCTTCACCGTCCGCTCCGAAAAGGCCAGCGTCCGCGCGATCTCCGCCGTGTCGCTCCCCTCCGCGACGAGCCGCAGCACATCGACCTCCCGCGGCGCCAGCCCCGTGAAGGCCAGCCCCCGCGGATCCAGCACCTGCCGCTGCAACCGCCCCACCTGGTCCAGCAGCCGCCCCAGCAGGTCCGCCGGCACGCTCCCCTCCCCCCGCGCCGCCGCCGAGATCACCTGCACCAGCCGCTGCGCGGAGGCCTCGGCCCGCCGTACGACCCCCACCACCCCGCATTCGACCGCCGCCACCAGCCCCGCGTCGTCGAGCTCCGTGGCCACCAGCACGATCCGGCTCTCCCCGGTCCGCTGGAAGCGGCGCAGTGTCTGGAGCTCCGCCTCCCCCACCCGGTCCGCCGACACCACCGCGACCAGCGGCCGCCCCTTGCCCTCGTAGTCCTCCTCGTCCCCCAGGAGCTGCACCTCGGGGCAGTTCCTCAGCTGCCCGGCCAGTCCGGCCTGGGAAATCGGGTCCTGGGCGGTCAGCCGCACCGGGATCCGTTCCGCTCCGCTTTCACCGTGGTAACGCATCGCGACACCCCCTGCTCTCCGGAGAATCCCCACCTCTCCGCTCGTACGGCGGACAGTGAACACCCGGGCAGTCAGCAGGCACTCCACGCGGACTCAACGGGCAACACGGCATGCCCCCGGGTGTGTCCCTACGGGAGCGGCGGGCCTTCGGCCGGTCTCCCTACCTTCGCTCCATGACCACTTCCGCTCATCTGGACGCCTCGCCCGCGTCGGTGCTTCCCGGCGAAGAGGCCCGGATCCCGCTCGACCTGCGCAACAGCGGGAACGTCGTCGAGCACTACACCTTCGAGGTGCTGGGCCCGGCCGCGCGCTGGACGGTGGTCGAACCCGCCACGATCTCCCTCTATCCCGACACCTCGGGGCAGGTCGAGCTGGTGGTCACACCCCCGCGCGACACGACCGTCCCGCCTGGTGAACTGACGTACGGGGTACGCGTGCTCCCGCAGGAGGAGCCGCAGCACGCGACCGTGCCCGAGGGCAGCATCCACATCCGCCCGTACGCCGACTTCAGCGCCGAGCTGACCCCGCGCATGGGCCAGGGCCGCACCGGCGCCACCTATCAGGTCGCGCTCGACAACCGCGGCAATTACCCCCTCACGGTTGCCCTTTCGGGCAAGGACGCGGGCGAGCTCCTCACCTTCAAGCTGCCCGCCGCCGCCACCGTGGTCGAACCGGGCCGGGCCGCCTTCGTGAAGCTGCCCGTCAAGCCGAAGCGGCTGCTCTGGCGCGGGGTGCCGGTCCCGCACGTCTTCCAGGTCACAGCCGCCCCCGCCCCCGGCCCCGACGGCGCCCCCGAGGTGCCCCCGGCCCCCCTCGACGGCTCGCTGCTCCAGCGCCCGCTGATCACCCCGGGCCTGGTCAAGGCCCTGGTCTGGCTGCTGGTCCTGCTCGCCCTGCTGGCGGGCCTGTGGTTCGGGATCCTGCGCCCGGTGGTGCGCAGCGCCGCCAAGGAGGCGGTCAAGGAGCCCGTGCAGGCGGCGCAGCAGAAGGCGGACGAGGCGAAGAAGGCCGCCGAGGAGGCGAAGAAGGCCGCTTCGGGCGGCTCCGACGGCAAGAACGGCGACAAGCCGGGCCCGAGCCCGTCCCCCAGCACCTCCGGCAAGCCGGGCGAGGGCCCGCAGCCGCAGCCGCAGGCGGCCCTGTTCTCGTACCGCCTGACCGCGAGCGCCCCGGCCGGGGGCACCGAGGCGACGACGTACAAGGTGCCCGAGGACAAGGTGCTGCGCCTGACGGACCTGGTGCTGGAGAACCCCCAGGGGGACACCGGCACGGTGGTCCTGTCCGTGGCCGGGAAGCCGCTGCTCGCCCCCGCGCTGGAGAACTTCCGCGAGCAGGACTTCCACTGGGCCTCGGCCATCCTGGTCGGCTCCAAGCAGGAGATCACGGTGACGGTCACCTGCCGCACGGTCGGCCGCCCGCCGTCGGGCCCGGCCCCGACCAAGTGCGCCACGGCCGCGCTGTTCAGCGGCACGCTGGAGTAACGGCGCCGGCGCCGGGCGGCACGCCCAGCTCGGCCCACACGGTCTTCCCGACCCGGCGGTCCGCAACGCCCCAGTACCGCGCGTACGCCTGAACCAGCGTCAGGCCGTACCCGCGGGACTGCGGCATGCGCTCCCCGCGCGCGTCGGACACCTCGACGCGGAGCGTGCGGGCGGCGGGCCGCAGCTGCATCCGCAGCTCGAAGTCCCGCCCGGGGACCCGCCCGTGCGTGACGGCGTTCGCGGCCAGCTCGGCGATGACGACGGAGGCCGCGTACGAGTCCTGCCCGTCGAGCGGAACCCCCCAGTCGTGCAACTGGAGCACGGCGAGATGCCGGGCCAGCCGGGCCCCGCGCCGGGTCGGACTGAAACGCTGTGTGAACATGCGTACGGGCGCGGCGAGGGCGGGGGCGAGTGCGTTCATGGCCCCAAGTTCCCGCAGGTGGCATGGGTTTGGGCAGCAACGGAACTCGTACAACTGGAGTTGTACGAGTTCCCGCTCTGGACAGGCGTGGTTACACCCCGTGATGATTCCGCTCGGGGAGGTGACGGGCATGACCAACGTCGACGGTGACGGTGAATCCGAAGTCCAGCCCAACAGCAGCCTGCTGAACTTCGGCGAGATGGCCAAGGCCTTTCGCAAGCGCGCGGGCATGACGCAGGAGCAGGCGGCTCACCGGCTGCGCTACTCCGTGCAGTACATCGGCTCGATCGAGCAGGGGCGGCGGTACCCGTCGGACCGCTTCGTGGACCGGGCCGAGGAGGTATTCGATGCATTCGGGATCCTGCACATGGCCGCGCGACAGCTGACCCGGCAGCGGGGCATAGCGTCTTGGTTCCGCCCCTGGGCCGCCCTGGAGGAGACCGCTGTCACCCTGAACACGTACGAATGCCGACTCGTCCCGGGGCTGCTACAAACGGAGGCCTACGCTCGCGCCCTGGTTCGCAACGTCCTGCCGCCCCCGACTCCCGACGAGGTAAAGGCTCGCGTGACGGCACGCCTGGAACGCCAGAAGCTGCTGACCCGCACGCCCCTCATCGACTTCAGCTTCATCATCGAGCAGTCGGTGATCGAGCGGCAGACTGGCGGCGCGGAAGTCACCCGTGAACTGGTCGACCACCTGCTGGAGATCTTGACGCGGACCAACATCGAGGTGCAGATCATGCCCTTGGTCCAGCCGGAACATGCAGGCACCGCAGGCCCCATCCGGCTCCTCGAAACCGAGGACCACAAGTGGCTGGCGTACAGCGAAGGCCAGAAAACTGGGCAGCTGATCTCGGACGCCAAAGTCATCAGCGTCCTGCAGCAGCGGTATGCCAAACTGCGCTCACAGGCTCTCAATTCCGCGGCATCCGTGGGCCTGTTGAAGCGAATGCGAGGAAACCTATGAGCAGCTCCGAGTTGCACTGGTTCAAGAGCAGCTACAGCAGCGGCGACGGGGATGATTGCGTCGAGGTAGCGCTCTCCTGGCACAAGTCCACGTACAGCGGCAGCCAGGGTGACGATTGCGTAGAGGTCGCCCTCCCCTGGCACAAGTCCACCCACAGCGGCAGCCAAGGCGACTCCTGCGTCGAGGTTGCCACCTGCGCCTGCGACACCGTTCACGTCCGGGACTCGAAGGTCAAGGACGGCCCACAGCTCGCCCTCACCCCCACCGCCTGGACCGCCTTCGTCGGCTACGCGGTCGCGTAGCCGACGAACGCGCCCGCCGGCCCGGGCGTCAGCCCGCTTCCGGGCCCGCGCCCGGGTCGGCGATGCAGCTGGCCATGCCGAACTCGCCCTTGGCGGTGGCCCGCTTGGCCTCCTTGCCGTTGACGAGGATGACGCAGTCGGCCGTGCCGCCCTTCTCGCCGAGGATCACGGTGAGGGACGGGATCGACGTGACGCCCTTCATCGTGACCTTCTTCTCCCACGGGACCGTCTGGTCCTTGAGGGTCTTGGACGAGGTCTGGCCGCTCGCGCCCTCGAACCAGCCGATCTCGGAGACCCTGCCGGAGCCGGTGACCTTGTAGACCACCTCGAAGGTGCCGTTGACCATGCGGTCCGTCTCCTTCTCCAGCTTCTGGGTCTGCTCCTCCAGCTGCTTCGTCTCCTCCTTCATGGCCTTGACGTCCTCCTGCGTGCCGCAGGCCGTCACCGAGGCGAGGAGCAGCCCCGCACCCATCAGACCGGCCACTCCGCGACCGAAAGAAACCGCACGCACGACGCCACACCCACCGCTAAAGAGAACGTAAAGAACTCCCCATACGTACCCCATGGACCCGCGCGGGAGCAAAAGGATCAAGCCCGGGCACTCCACCAGAACTCCACCCGTTCCCCGTCGATCCTCAAGCGCTCCCCGACAGGCTCTGGGCACGACCTGAAGCAAGCAGGAGCACCACGACCGAGAGGGGAACACCATGCGCATGCGCCGTGCAGTGACGGCCCTGGCCCTGGGAAGCGCGCTCGTCCTGGGAGGCACCACCGCAGCGGCCCACGCGGCCGGACCGGCCGACTCGGCCAGGACCTCGGCCGCGGCCACGACCCCGTCCTGGCACACCAGCTGGCACGCGACCGCCGCGGAGTGCGATGCCGCCGGAAAGGCCTCGGGGGCCGAGAAGTACAGCTGCACCTTCTTCGGCTACCCGCTGATGATCCCCACCTGGGTCCTGAGCGCCTACTACTAGAGGCGCCCGCGCGCCCGCCCGCGTGAGCGAAACGTCAGCCGGACGGCAGCGGGGCCGCCCAGGATGGGTGCACGGCCCCGGACCGCGGGGGACGGGGCCGCGGAACCACGCCCGGCCGGGCGCGCTTCAGGCACTGCCGACCCAGCCCCGGGAACCCCACCTCGGGGCCCGGGGTGGCAGGGCGCGCCGGCCGGTGCGTGGACGGCACACGCCGCCGGGCGGACCCCCGAACCGCCCGGCGCGCGCCTGCCCACCCCTGCTGCCGCAAGGCTCAGAGCAGGTTCAGGCCGCCGAAGCCGAAGCCGATCTTGGCGGGCTTCTTGAAGGGGGCCGCGGCGCTGCCGGTGCCCGAGTAGCGGTACAGGTCCCCGCCCTTGGTGCGGGCCAGCAGGTCCGAGACGCCGTCGCCGTCGAGGTCGCCGACGCTCAGGATCCGGTTGTACGTGTTCCAGCCCGCGCCGACCTTCTTGCGGGCGCCGAACGGGGCCTTGTAGTTGCCGGTGCCCGGGTAGAGCCACAGGGCGCCGGCCTTGTCGCGGGCCACGATGTCCGCGCGGCCGTCGCCGGTCAGGTCGCCCTGGCCCGCGAGCTCGGTGTAGCCGCCCCAGCCGGCGCCGACCTTGACGCGCGAGGTGACCTTGCCGTCGGCGTACGCGGTGTAGATCCACAGCACGCCCGCCTTGTCGAGCGCGATCAGGTCCGCGGCCTTGCCGCCGCCCAGGTCGCCGGGCGAGATCACCTTGCGGTAGATCTGCCAGCCCTTGCCGATGTCCTTGGCGTCGGAACCGGCGCCCGCGTAGATCATCCGGCCGTCCTTGGCCAGGTTCCAGGTGCCGTCCCGCACGCCGTCCTTGTCGTGGTCGGCCTGGGCCACGGAGACGGCCCAGCCGTAGTCGATCCAGGAGTCCCGGCGGGGACGGAAGCCGCCGGTGCCGTTCGGGTCGTAGAAGGACAGGTACCCGAGGGCGTCGGTGGTCCACATCGGGAACAGCGGCGTGGCCACCTCGCCCGGCTGCGGGGCGGCGAAGGAGGTCCGCGGGGCGGAGGCGCGGTCCGCGGCCCCGGCGGCGGAACCGGCGGCGCCCGCCGGGTTCCCGGCCGCGACGGCCGTACCGGCGGTGGCGGCCATGGTGACGGCGAGGGCGGTGGCGGCGAGCGCCCGCTTCGCGGCGCGGCCGCGCATGGTGAAGGTCATGGAAAATCCCCCTGTTGCACATGAAAAGGTGCGGTTGGTCCGACCGCACCGATACGTGCCGGAATCCTCGCACAGGGGTGCGACAGCCCCGCGGGGGCCCTGTGCACGCGTGCTCCGCCGGGCGCGGCTAGCCCACCGCGCCCGGGATCCAGAACTTCACCAGGGCCCCCTGCCGGTAGGGGGACGGGTCCACGCTCAGCTCCCCCGCGAAGGGCCGGTCCAGGACCAGGACCAGGAGCAGGCTGAAGCCGATCAGCGCGGCCACCGAGGCGGTGAACAGCAACTGCATCCGCAGGCTCCGCAGCCCGTAGAGGAAGGTGAGCGGGATGATCACCAGCGCCCCGCCGAAGACCAGCACCTGGAGCAGGGTGGGCAGTTCGGTGGTCGCCAGGTCGATCCGCTCGCGGCGCTGACCCGCCGCGTCGTTGAGGCTGGCGACCGCTTCCTCGTAGAAGGTCCGGCTGCGCGCGCCGGTGGGCTCGTACGCCTGGAGGGCCCGGTACATGTCCGCGGTCTGCCGGGCCGTGGCCTCGTGGCTGGGAGCGCCCTCGCGCATCCTGGGCCACTGGACCTCGACCACGGCGTGGACGTAGTCGCCGACCGCCTTCTGCACCCGGTCCCGGTCGGCGGGCGGGAAGACCTCGGAGCTGCGGACGACGAGGGCCAGGTCGGTGGCCTCCTTGGAGACCACCGCCTGGGTGTGGTCCAGCTGGGTCCACAGGGTGACGACCACGAAGGCGAGGATGATGCCGTAGATCGCGCCGAACATGCCGAGCACGACCCCGACCATCTCGTTGTGCTCGCCCTCGGCCAGCCGCGGGTGCGCCTTGCGCGCCGCGAGGCTGCCCGCCACCGCCGTCACCACGATCGCGCCGACGAGCAGCACGGACAGCGCGAACGTGCCGAGGTGGTTCAGCAGCCAGAGCGACACCCGCGTCCCCCTGTGCCCCTTCCGTCCGCAGGCCGGTCAGGCCAGGTTCAGCGAGTCGGCGACGGCCTCCAGCGGGCCCTGGAGGGCGGGGGAGGCGGCCTCGGCGGCGGTGCCGAGGCTCTCGTCGGCGGCCTCGGTGGCCACCTGGGCCTGCTCCAGGGTCTCCCCCGGGTTCTCGGTCAGCTCCATGATCTGGCTGACGGCGTCGGCGCCGGGAATCGATTCCTCAGCGGGGCCGGTGGCGTGGGCGGCGGGGGCGAGGGCCAGGGCGGCCCCGGCGAGGCCGAGGGCGGCAAGGGTGCGCTTCATGGGGTTCATCGACTTCATGCCGGACTCAACGACCCGGATCCGCGCAGGTCACCCCCGGTCAACCGGGACAGGACGAGCCCCACACGCACGGATGCCCGGTGCCGTCCGGAGGAACGGACGGCACCGGGCATCGTGCAGCTCAGCGGGAAGGGGGCTCAGGCGGCTCGGGTCAGTCCTCCACCACCAGGGCGGGGGTCTCCTTGGTCAGCACCTCGCCGCGGAAGAACGCCGGGCTGCGGCGCTCGGTGACGACCATGATCACCAGGCCGAGGAGCAGCAGGCCGACCCCGATGACGAAGACGCTGCCGATCCCGAAGACGTCCGAGCCGGAGCCGTAGGCCGGGTCCCAGGCGTCGTAGAGGGTCTTGCCGAAGACGGCGGTGAGGAGCAGGCCGCCGAGCACCGGGAAGACCCCCTTGAACAGCAGGTCGCGGCCCGAGCGGGCGAGCTCCCTGCGGAAGTACCAGGCGCAGGCGAAGGCCGTCAGCGAGTAGTAGAAGCAGATCATCAGGCCGAGGGCGAAGATCGTGTCCGTGAGGACGTTCTCGCTGACCAGGGTCATGACCGTGTAGAACGCGCCGGTGGCCACGCCCGCCGTGACGGTGGCCCGGCCGGGGGTCTTGAACCGCGGGTGCACCTTGGCGTACGAGGGCGGCAGCGCCTCGTACGTGGACATGGCGAGCACCGTGCGGGCGACCGGGATGAAGGTGGTCTGGAGCGAGGCGGCGGCGGAGGCCAGGACGGCGACGAAGAGCAGGACGTCGAGGACCGGGCCCATGACCGGTCCGGCCAGCACGCGGAAGACGTTGTCGGAGTTCTCCGGGTTCGCGAGACCGAGGCCCTTGTCTCCGGAGCCGACGGCCATCTGGGCGGCGATGCCCGTGGCCAGGTACGAGCCGACGAGGACGACCATCGCGATGAGCGAGGCGCGGCCGGGGGTCTTGGTGGAGCCGGTGGTCTCCTCGTTGGTGGCGAGGCAGGCGTCCCAGCCCCAGTACATGAAGATCGAGAGCGAGAGGCCGGCGGTGAAGCCCGCGAAGGAGTCGACCTCGAAGGGGTTCAGCCAGGACCAGGAGAAGTCGGCGCCGGAGTCGAGGGCGCCGGAGTCGCCCCCCTGGAGGGCCATGGCCACGAACGCGGCCAGGACGAGGAGCTGGAGTGCGACCAGGGCGTACTGGAGGCCCTTGGTGGCGGTCATGCCGCGGTAGCTGACGAAGGTCGCGAGGGCGATCAGCGTCAGGCAGGTGAGGATGTGGACGGCCTTGTTGCCGTCCAGGGCGGCGATCGACGGGTCCCTCGTGATCCGCCCGAGGAAGAGCCAGAAGTACGAGGTGGCGACTCCCGCCAGGTTCGACAGCACGATGATCGTCGCGATCACCAGGCCCCAGCCGCACATCCAGCCGACGCGGGGGCCGAAGGCCTTGACCGTCCAGGTGAAGGCGGTGCCGCAGTCCGGCACGGCCTTGTTGAGCTCGCGGTAGGCGAAGGCCACCAGGAGCATCGGGAGGAAGCCGGCCAGGAAGACGGCGGGCATCTGGAGGCCGACCTCGCCGGCGGTGGAGCCGAGGGTGGAGGTCAGGCAGTACACGGGGGCGACGGTGGAGATGCCGATGACGGCACTGCCGAGGAGGCCTACGGAGCCCTTGCCGAGGCCCTTGCCGCGGAGGTCGCCGCCCTCGGCGACGCCGCTTACCGTGTCTCCGGCCCGGGGCCGAACGTCCAGCTGAGTCATGGGACAGGACGCTAAATGCTGCGCAATCAGCATCCGGAGGACCGAAGTCCGGATAACGGACAGCCGAAACCCCTTCGATTGAAGAGGCATCCAGCGTTCACGAACTCGTAATGAAAGGCGCACGGGCTCGCCGATCATCGTTTCGGCGAGCCCGGAGCCCGGCTTCCGGATTGCGGAAACCGTACGCGTGCCCGTTTTGCCCGTTTCAAAACTTTCCCGGGCGAGTTTTCGAAGGTTCAGCCGGGCCAGACGATCGACTGCATCTCGCTGTACGCGTGCAGGGCGTACGAGCCCACGTCCCGGCCCACCCCGCTCCGCTTGAAGCCGCCGAACGGGGCCTCCATGTTCCGCCCGATCGTGTTCACGCCCACCCCGCCCGAGCGCAGCCGCCGCGCGACCCGGAAGGCGCGGGCCACGTCCCCGGACCAGACGTAGCTGATCAGCCCGTAGTCGCTGTCGTTCGCGAGCCGGACCGCCTCCTCCTCGTCGTCGAAGGGGACCACCGCCACCACCGGGCCGAAGATCTCCTCCCGGACCACCCGCATGTCGTTGGTGCAGTCCGCGAGCAGGGTCGGGGCCACGTAGAACCCGCGGCCGCCGCCCACCACCGGGCGCTCCCCGCCCGCGACCACCCGGGCGCCCTCCTTCCGGCCCAGTTCCACGTACGACTCGACGCGGTCCCGGTGGGCGGCCGAGATCACCGGGCCGACCACCGTGCCCTGCTCCCGCGGGTCCCCCACCTTCATGAAGCCGAGGTAGCCGGTCAGCTTGGCGAGCAGCTGCTCGTAGATCCCGCGCTGGGCGAGCACGCGGGTGGGGGCCGTGCAGATCTGGCCGCTGTAGAAGGAGAACGTGGTGCCGATGCCCGCCGTCGCGGCGTCGAGGTCGGCGTCCTCGAAGACCACCGCCGCCCCCTTGCCGCCGAGCTCCATCAGCTGCCGCTTCATCGAGCGGCCGCAGACCTCCGCGATCGCCTGCCCGACGGCAGTGGAGCCGGTGAAGCTGACCATGTCCACGTCCGGGGAGTCCACCGCGGCCTCGCCGACCGCCACGTCCCGGCCGGAGACCACGTTGACCACCCCGGGCGGGGCCCCGGCCTCGTGCAGCGCCTGCGCCATCCTGAACACCGACAGCGGGTCCTGCGGGGCCGGCTTGACCACCACCGTGTTCCCCATGGCCAGGGCCGGGGCCACCTTGCCCGCCGGGTTCGCCCACGGGTTGTTGTACGAGGTGATGCAGGTGACCACGCCCACCGGCTGGCGCACCTCCAGCGCGCCCAGCACGCTCGCCCTCCCCATCGGGCCGGCCTCGGTCACCTGCGGGGGCAGCCCCCGCTCGACCGGCTCCAGGGCCCCCTTCGCGTACCGCCGGAAGCGGCTCACGCCCACCCCGACCTGCATGCCGCGCGCGATGCCGGTGGGGGCGCCGGTCTCCGCGCGGGCCAGCTCCGCCCACGGCTCGTACGAGCGCTGGATGAGGTCGGCGGCCCGGTCCAGGATCTCCGCCCGCTCCTCGGGGCGGGTCCGCGACCAGGCCTCGAAGGCCTCGCGGGCCGCCGCGGCCGCCGCGTGCACCTGCTCCCGGGAGGCCTCGGGGGCCAGCCCGACCACGGACTCGTCGGCCGGGTCCACCACCTCGTAGTGGCCGTGCGCCGGGGCCGTCCAGGCCCCGCCGATGTACAGGTCCTGCGGTTCCTGCTGCCCACGGCTCATCGGGTGCTCACCGTCCTGGTGTCCCGTCCCGAGCGCAGCACCCGTCCGGGCACGGCGCCGGTCGTCTCGTCGTTGCGGATGGTCTCGACCCCGTTGACGCGTACGGACACGATGCCGATGGCCCGGGCGTCCAGCCGGGGGCTGTCCCCGGGCAGGTCGTGGACGAGGGTGGCCGGGCCCGCCTCGATCCGCTCGGGGTCGAAGAGCACCAGGTCCGCGTGCCAGCCCTCGGCGATCCGGCCGCGCTCGCGCAGCCCGAACAGCCGGGCCGGGTCGTCGGTCAGCATCTGCACGGCCCGCTCCAGCGGGACCAGCCGGCGGCCGCGCAGGCAGTCCCCGAGGAAGCGGGTCGTGTACGGGGCCCCGCACATGCGGTCCAGATGGGCGCCCGCGTCGGAGCCGCCGAGGAGCACGTCCTCGTGCTGCCAGGTCTGCGCGCGCAGGGCCCAGCTGCCGGGGTCGTTGTCGGTGGGCATGGGCCAGAGCACGGTGCGCAGCTCGTCGTTGGCGCAGATCTCGACGAGGCACTGGAACGGGTCCTGGCCGCGCTCGGCCGCGATCTCCTCGACCACGCGTCCGGTGAGGCCCTCGTTCTCCTTGCTGTACGTGTCGCCGATGACGTACCGGCCGAAGTGCGCGAGGCGCCGGAAGACCCCGGCCTCCTTGCTGTCGGCGCGGCGCAGCAGCTCCTGCCGTACGGCGGGGTCGCGCAGCCGGTCGATGCGCTCGGGCACGGGCAGGCCGAGGACCTCGCCCCAGCCGGGGATGAGGTTCAGGGCGCAGAAGGTGCCGAGGGACATGTTCATGGGGGTGAGGATCGGCATGGTGAGCGCGACGATCCGGCCGCCGGCCTTGCGGGCGCGCTCGCTGGGGACGAGCTGGCGGGGCACGCGCTCGGGGACGGCGGAGTCGATGGTGAGCACGTTCCAGTTGAGCGGGCGGCCGGCGACCGCGGACATCTCGACGAAGAGGTCGATCTCCTCGTCCGAGAACCGGTCGAGGCAGCCCGCCACGATCGCCTCCAGCTGGGTTCCCTCGTGCTCGCCGACCGCGCGGGAGAGGGCGAGGAGCTCGTCCGGGGCGGCGTGCCGGGAGGCGACCGGCTGCCCGTCGCCGTCGGTGTGGGTGGCGGACTGGGTGGTGGACAGGCCCCAGGCGCCGGCGTCCATGGCCTCGTGGAGCAGGTCGAGCATCTGCCGGAGCTGCTCGGGGGTGGGGCGGCCGCCGATCGCGTCCTCGCCCATGACGTGCCGGCGCAGGGCGCAGTGGCCGACCATGAACCCGGCGTTGACGGCGATCCGCCCTTCCAGGGCGTCCAGGTACTCGCCGAAGGTGTGCCAGCTCCAGTCGACGCCTTCTTCCAGCGCCTTGAGGGACATGCCCTCGACCTTGCTCATCATGCGGCGGGTGTAGTCGGCGTCCTCGGGGCGGGCGGGGTTGAGGGGGGCCAGGGTGAAGCCGCAGTTGCCGCCGGCGACGGTGGTGACGCCGTGGTTCATGGACGGGGTGGCGTACGGGTCCCAGAAGAGCTGGGCGTCGTAGTGGGTGTGGGGGTCCACGAAGCCGGGGCAGAGGACCAGGCCGGTGGCGTCCTCGGAGGACCGGGCGTCCTCCGTGATCCCTCCCGGATCGGCGATCACGGCTATGCGGCCGGCGCGCAGGCCGATGTCTGCGACGCGGGCGGGGGTGCCGGTGCCGTCCACGAGCGTGGCCCCCCGGATCACATGGTCAAGCATCGCTTCCCTTCCTCCTCGAAGCCGGGGCTCCACCCCGGGACGCTCTCGGGGCTCCGCCCCGAACCCCGCTCTCGAACTCCCCAGCCCCAGGGGGCTGGGAGCGCGGGTCCGGGCGGAGCCCGGTGCCCGGCGCCGGCCGGGATGCCTCGGGGCTCCGCCCCGAACCCCGCTCCTCAATCGCCGGAGGGGCTGGATTTCGCCCCGCCCGGTGGGCAGTCGGCCCAGGTGGGGCGCCGCCCCGGTGCGGAAGTGGCGCTACGCGCCTGCGGCTTCGCGGAAGCGGGTCGTGCGGTGTACCGGATCCGTGTCGATCTCCGGAATCACGTGCTCCCCGATCAGCTTGATCGTCGTCATCGTGTCCTCGTACGACACCCCGGTCGGCAGGCCGAAGGACAGCTGGTCCGCCCCCGCCCGCTCCCACCGCCTGCACTGCGCCAGGACCTCCGACGGGTCCCCGCAGATCAGCAGCTCCTCCGCGATCAGCAGTTCGATGATCTCCGCGTTGTACTCCGGCAGGATCTCCGGCCACTGCGGAATCGCCTCGGGCCGCGGGAACGTGTCGTGGTAGCGGAACACCAGCGACTGGAAGCGGTTCATGTTCGCGTTGACCGCGATCTCGACCGCCTTGTCGTGGGTCTCGGCGCAGATCGCGGTCGAGGTGACCATGACGTTGTCGTTCACGAAGGCCCCGATGGCCTTCGCCTCCTGGATGGCCGTCTTGTACTGCTCCAGCACCCACTCCATGTCGGAGACCTTCTGGACGCTGAAGCCCAGCACCCCGAGCCCCTTCCGGGCCGCCATGGCGTACGAGGACGGGGACCCGGCCGCGTACCACATGGCCGGGTGGGCCTTCCCGTACGGCTTGGGGAAGACCTTCCGCGGCGGCAGCGACCAGTGCTTGCCCTGGAACCCCTCGTACTCCTCCTGGAGGAACATCTTGGGGAACTCCGCGATGGTCTCCTCCCAGATCTCCTTGGTGTGGTTCATGTCGGTGATGCCGGGGAGGAAGCCGAGGATCTCGTGGCTGCCCGCGCCGCGGCCGGTGCCGAACTCGAAGCGGCCCTTGGAGAGGTGGTCGAGCATGGTGACCTTCTCGGCCACCTTGACGGGGTGGTTGACCGGGGCGAGCGGGTTGAAGATGCCCGAGCCGAGGTGGATGCGCTCCGTGGCGTGGGCGAGGTAGGCGAGGAAGACCTCGTTCGCCGACAGGTGCGAGTACTCCTCCAGGAAGTGGTGCTCGGAGGCCCAGGCGTACTTGAAGCCGGACTTGTCGGCCTGGATGACGTACTCGGTCTCCTCGACCAGCGCCTTGTGCTCCGCCTGGGGGTCGACCTTGGACCGCGCCTCAGGCACGTATCCCTGCACGAAGAGCCCGAATTCCAAGGGGTTCACCGTCCTTAAGTTTCTGACTGTTCGTCAGATCGATGTGCCCGACTGTTCCACCGGGCGCGGAAGTCGTCAATAGCTGACGCTCCATCAGAAATGCTCGGGCGGGGCGGGGCGGGGCGCGGGGCGCGGGGCCGGTCGGGGCTCAGAGGACGCTGACGCCCGCCATCCAGCCGCCGTCGATGACGAACGGCTGCCCCGTGATGTACGAGGAGTCCGCGCTGCTCAGGAACAGCGCCAGGCGGGCCACCTCGGCCGGCTCCCCGGCCCGCCCCAGCGGCACCACCCGCCGGTACAGCTCCGCCATCGCCTCGGCGGCCTCCGGGGAGGGGCCGTCGGGGTCGAGCAGCGCCGGGTTCGCCATCGGGGTGTCCACCGCGCCCGGGCACATGGCGTTCACCCGGATCCCCTTCGCGGCGAGCTCCAGCGCGGCCACCCGGGTCAGGCCGACGACGGCCGCCTTGGTCGCCGCGTACGCGCCCACGAAGGCCATGCCGGTCAGGCCGGTGTAGGAGGAGGTGTTGACGATGGTGCCGCCGCCCGCCGCCTCGATCTCCGGGGCCACCGTCTTGATGCCGAGGAAGGCGCCGACCTGGTTGACCCGGACGACCTGCTCGAACTCGGCGAGCGGGGTGGACACCAGCTCGTTGAAGCGGAGGATGCCGGCGTTGTTGACCAGGCCGTCGATCCGGCCGAAGGACTCCTTCGCGGCGGCCACGGCGGCCGCCCAGTCCGCCTCGCTGCCCACGTCGAGGTGCACGTACCGGGCCCGGTCGGCGCCGTGGTCCTTGGCGATGGCCTCGGCCACCTGCGCGCCCTGTTCGTCGAGCACGTCCCCGAGCAGCACCTGTGCGCCCTCGGCGGCGAAGAGCCGGGCCTCCTGCTCGCCCTGGCCGCGGGCGGCACCGGTGATCACGAAGACACGGCCGTCCAGCTTGCCCATGTCGCCTCCTTCTCGGTCGTCGTCCTTCTCAGTCGTTGAGGAGAGGGGCCACCTCGGCCCCGAACGCGGTGATCTGGTCGACCAGTTCGGCCCGGTCGCGGCTGCGGAAGCGGACCTGGACCTGGTCCACGCCGAGGGCGGCGTAGCCGCGCAGGGAGTCCGCGAGGCGTTCCGGCTTGCCGGTGAGGGTGCGGCGGCCGGTGTCCCAGCCGGGCTCCCCGACGTACAGGGCCTCCGTGATGGCCCCGACCTCGAACGGCTCCTCGATGCCCGCCTCGGCGCGCAGCCGGCGGATCCGGTCGATCTGCGCGGGCAGCTTGTCCCGCGGGTCCCCCTGCGGGAGCCAGCCGTCCCCGCGCACGGCCGCCCGGCGCACGGCGGCGGGCGAGGACCCGCCCACCCACACGGGGACCCGGCGCTGGGCGGGGCGGGGCAGCTGGCCGAGGTCCCGGAAGGGGAACCGGGGGCCGTCGAACTCCGGGAACTCCTCCGGGCCGAGGGCCGCGCGGAGGGCGTCGAGGCACTCGTCGAGGAGCGCCCCGCGGCGCTCGAAGTCCACGCCGAGCACCTCGAACTCCTCCTGTACGTGCCCGGCGCCCACGCCGAGGATCAGGCGGCCGCCGCTGAGGTGGTCGAGGGTGGCGTACTGCTTGGCGCTGACGAGGGGGTGGCGGAGCGCGACGATGGCGACGTGGCTGAGGAGGCGGATGCGGGTGGTTGCGGCGGCGAGGTAGGCGAGGGTGGCGACGGGGTCGTACCAGGTCGTGCTCATCGCTGCCGCGAGGCGGCGGGGGATGGCGACGTGGTCGCAGGAGGCGAGGTAGGCGAAGCGGGCCTCGTCGGCGGCCTTGGCTATCTCGACGAGGTCGGCGGGGGTGGCGGTGGCCTCCCACGGCTCGGCGTAGATCGAACTCTGCGATTGGACCGGGAGTTGCATCCCGTAGACGAGGTGCCCCTCGGGGAACGTGCGCATACCACCCACCACCGTAATCTGACGACCAGTCATGTCCGGACCCCCATCCTCGAACCTGACTCCCCACCAGACAACCCCTCCGCCCCCCGGGGCGGGGGCGCCTCAAACGCCGGCGAGGCTGGGTTCGCCCCGCTGGGCTGCCTGGGCGGCTGGATGCGGCCCGGCAAAGTCCAGCCCCTCCGGCGATTGAGGAGCGGGTCCGGGCGGAGCCCGGTGCCCGGCGCCAGCCGGGTTGCCGGGGGGGGGGGGGGGGG
>NZ_JBVIDV010000006.1:192684-332096 GCF_055572195.1 Streptomyces sp. NPDC030809 | reverse complement strand
GCCCGGTTACATTCCGAACCCGGAAGCTAAGCCTTTCAGCGCCGATGGTACTGCAGGGGGGACCCTGTGGGAGAGTAGGACGCCGCCGAACAATCTTTCAAAGGACCCTTGGTCCTCAGCGTTCACGCTGAGGACCAAGGGTCCTTTTCGTTTTTGCACTTGATTACGTCGAAGCGCGGCCCTGGGCGGGTTGCGCGAGAATGACTAGCGGTACCCCGAAGACAGGAGTCACACCCATGTCCAACTCTCCCGACGATCGTCCGGAGCGCGAGCCCCGTCGCTACGACGGTGGTGACAGGGGCGGCTACCGCGGGGGCCGCGACGACCGCGGTGGCGACCGCGGCGGCTTCCGTCGTGACGACCGGGGCGGACGCCCCTCCGGCGGTGGTTTCCGCCGTGATGACCGTGGTGGCCGTCCGGCCGGCGGTGGTTTCCGCGGCCGTGACGACCGTGGTGGCGACCGTCCGTCCTTCCGCCGTGACGACCGGGGTGACCGTCCCAGCTACCCCCGCCGTGACGACGACCGTGGCGGCTTCCGTCGTGACGACCGGGGCGACCGTCCCAGCTTCCCCCGCCGCGATGACGAGCGCGGTGGTTTCCGCGGCCGTGACGACCGTGGTGGCGACCGTCCGTCCTTCCGCCGTGACGACCGCGGTGACCGGGGCGACCGTCCGTCGTTCCGTCGTGACGACCGGGGTGACCGTCCCAGCTACCCGCGCCGCGATGACGACCGTGGCGGCTTCCGCCGCGACGACCGCGGTGACCGGGGCGGCGACCGCGGTGGCTTCCGCGGCCGCGACGACCGCGGCGGCGACCGTCCGCCCTTCCGTCGTGACGACCGGGGCGACCGTCCCAGCTTCCCCCGCCGTGACGACGAGCGCGGTGGTTTCCGCGGCCGTGACGACCGCGGCGGCGACCGCCCCTCCTTCCGTCGCGACGACCGCGGCGACCGTCCCAGCTACCCGCGCCGTGACGACGAGCGCGGTGGTTTCCGCGGCCGTGACGACCGTGGTGGCGACCGTCCGTCCTTCCGCCGTGACGACCGCGGTGACCGGGGCGACCGTCCGTCGTTCCGTCGTGACGACCGGGGTGACCGTCCCAGCTACCCGCGCCGCGATGACGACCGTGGCGGCTTCCGCCGCGACGACCGCGGTGACCGGGGCGGCGACCGCGGTGGTTTCCGCGGCCGTGACGACCGTGGCGGCGACCGTCCGTCCTTCCGTCGTGACGACCGGGGCGACCGTCCCAGCTTCCCCCGCCGTGACGACGAGCGCGGTGGTTTCCGCGGCCGTGACGACCGCGGCGGCGACCGCCCCTCCTTCCGTCGCGACGACCGCGGCGACCGTCCCAGCTACCCGCGCCGCGATGACGACCGCGGTGGCTTCCGCCGCGACGACCGCGGTGACCGGGGCGGCGACCGCGGTGGTTTCCGCGGCCGCGATGACCGCGGTGGCGACCGTGGCGGGTTCCGGGGCCGTGACGACCGGGGCGGTGACCGTGGCGGCTACCGCGGCCGCGATGACCGCGGTGGCGATCGCGGTGGCTACCGCGGCCGTGACGAGCGGGACCGCGACTACCGCGACCGCAGCGACCGCGAGCCCGTCAAGCGGCTTCCGATCGACGAGGACGTCACCGGTGACGAGATCGACGCCGACGTGCGTCAGGAGCTCCTGAGCCTGCCCAAGGGCCTGGCCGAGGAGGTCTCCCGCAACCTGGTCATGGTCGCGCGCCTCATCGACGAGGACCCCGAGCAGGCGTACGCGTACTCGCGCATCGCCCTGCGGCTGGCCTCCCGCGTCGCCGCCGTCCGCGAGGCCGCCGGCTTCGCCGCGTACGCCACGCAGAAGTACAGCGAGGCGCTTGCCGAGTTCCGCGCCGCCAAGCGCATGACCGGCTCGGTCGAGCTGTGGCCCGTCATGGCCGACTGCGAGCGCGGCCTCGGCCGCCCGGAGCGCGCCCTGGCCATGGCCGGAGAGCCCGAGGTGCAGAAGCTGGACAAGGCCGGCCAGGTCGAGATGCGCCTCGTCGCCGCCGGGGCCCGGCGGGACATGGGGCAGCTGGACGCGGCCATCGTGACCCTCCAGAGCCCGGAGCTGGCCTCCAGCGCCGTCCAGCCGTGGACCGCGCGCCTGCGGTACGCGTACGCCGACGCCCTGCTCGCCGCCGGCCGCGAGGACGAGGCGCGCGACTGGTTCGCGAAGACCGTCGAGTCCGACAAGGACGGGGCCACCGACGCCTCCGACCGCCTCGCGGCCCTCGACGGGGTCGAGTTCGTCGACGCCATGGACGAGGACGAGGACGAGGACGACGCGGACTACGAGTCCGACGCCGCGGAGGTGGCGGCCGCCGAGGCCGCCTCCGACGTGACGGAGTACTACGACGAGGACGACGAGGAGTACGAGCCGGCGGAGTCCTCCGCGGCCGACGCCGACGCCGACGAGGCCGGCCGGCAGGACGCCGACAAGGCCTGACGGTCCGCGCGTGCCGGTCCTGAGGACGGCACCGTGAAGACGGCATGAAGAAGGGCGGCACCCCGGGAACGGGGGGCCGCCCTTCGCCGATTTCCGGGCCGGGCGCTCAGTCCAGGCTGCGCAGCACCAGGCCGGTGGCCGGCTTCGGGCCGAACGAGGTGGACTTGCGGGGCATCGTGACGCCCTGCCGGGCGAGTTCCCGTACGACCTCCTCGCGGACCGGGTGCATCAGCACCGCCGTGCCGCCGACCCGCTCCGCCATCTCCACGGTGGCCTCGGTGTCGTGGATGTACGTGATCTGCTCCGGGGAGTCCGGGACGTGCCACACGTGGTCGAGGAGGGTGGCGTGGAGGACGGTGGCGTCCAGGCGGCGCCAGGCCTCCGGGCGGTCCCGGCGCACCGTGCGCTCGATCAGCTCCGGATCCGGGTCGGTCACCAGGTGGAAGGCACCGTCCCCGGCGAGCAGGAAGGCGTTGCCCGCCGCGGCCGCCCTCGCCAGCTCCTCCATCGCGTGCGGCAGGGGCCCCTCGACGGTGCGGACGCGGAAGGAGCCCGCGAGGGCGGCCACCGCGTCCGCCACCGGCAGCTGCCGCAGCAGCCGGTGGATGGCGCGGACCTGGAGCGGGTAGCGGACCGTGTCCACGAGCAGCACCAGGCCGAAGTCCCAGGCGCCGGAACCCTCCTGCTCCGACTGCAGGCGCAGGTAGGTGGCCCAGCGGTGGTGGCCGTCGGCGATGAGGGCCTGGCGGCGGGCCAGATCGGCGGTGACCTGCGCCAGGTCCGCCGGATCGGTGACCGCCCACAGCCGGTGGCCGACCCCGTCCTCGGTGGTCGTGGACAGCAGGGGCTCCTGCCGCGCCGTCCGCTCGACCACCCCGCCCGCGCCCGCCTCCGCGTCCTCGCCCCGGTAGGTCAGGAGCAGCGGTTCGAGGTTGGCGGAGGTCGCGCGCATCAGGCCCGCGCGGTCCGCGACCACGTGCGGCATCACGTCCTCGTGCGGGAGCACGATGCCGGCCTCGGCGGGGGAGAGCTCCAGGGCGCCGATGACCCCGCGCTGGAGCAGATCGCCCTTGCGCTGCTCGTATACGTAGAGGGCGGGCTCGGGGTCGGCGCTGAGGACCCCCTCGGCCAGCCAGTCGCGGAGGGTCTGCGCGGCCTGCTCGTTGCGGGCCTCGGGGGTGGCCGCCTGCGGGAGGATCAGTCGGACGATGTTGTGCGGGTCCGCCGATTCGAGGTGGTTGAGGCCGTCCGGCCGCACCACGACGTCGTACGGCGGCGAGGTGACGGCGGCGAGGCTGCCGACCCGCTCGGGGACGTAGCGCAGTCCGGGGAAGGGGATCAGGCGCAGTCCCTGCTCAGCAGGCCGAGGTGTGGTCATTGATGCATGGTAAGTCGCGTCTCGGGATGCGGGATGATCGGGGGAGAAGTAGGGGAACGTACGCAGCCGCCGGGGTGCCGGGAGCCGTGCGTCGTCGCAGAGGAGTGCACAGGATGAGCCGCCGGAACAGGACCCGGCCCGCGGGCAGCGAGCGCAGCCTCCACCGGGCGTACGACACGGCCCTGCTGGATCTCGACGGGGTGGTCTACGCGGGCGGGCAGGCGATCGCGCACGCCGTGCCCTCCCTGGGTGCGGCCCGGGCCGCGGGCATGCACCTCGCGTACGTCACGAACAACGCGCTGCGCACCCCGGACGCGGTGGCCGAGCACCTCACCGAACTCGGCGTCCCGGCCGTCGCCGGGGACGTCATCACCTCCGCGCAGGCGGTGGCCCGGCTGATCTCCGAGCAGGTGCCGGCGGGCTCGAAGGTGCTCGTGATCGGCGGGGAGGGGCTGCGGGTCGCGCTGCGCGAGCGGGGTCTGGTGCCGGTGGACTCCGCCGACGACGGCCCGGTGGCGGTGGTGCAGGGCTACGGCGGTCCCGAGCTGCCCTGGGGCCGGTTCGCGGAGGCCTCGTACGCGATCGCGCGCGGGGTGCCGTGGTTCGCGTCCAACACGGACCTGACGATCCCGAGCGCGCGGGGCATCGCCCCCGGAAACGGGGCCGCGGTGGAAGTGGTGCGGATCGCGACGGGCGCCGAGCCGCAGGTGGCGGGCAAGCCGCTGCCGCCGATGCACCGCGAGACGATTCTGCGGACCGGAGCGCAGCGGCCGCTGGTGGTCGGGGACCGGCTGGACACGGACATCGAGGGGGCGTTCAACGGGGACGTGGACTCCCTGCTGGTGCTGACCGGGGTGACGGACGCGGCGCTGCTGCTGCGCGCGGAGCCGAAGTACCGGCCGACGTACGTGGACGCGGACCTGCGGGGACTGCTCACCGGGCAGCCGGAGGTGGTCGCCGCGGGCGCCGGGTTCCGCTGCGGGGCGTGGACGGCGCAGCAGAACGGGGACCGGCTGGAGCTGACCGGCGGGGGCGGGGCGCCGATGGACGGGCTGCGGGCGCTGTGCGCGGCTGCGTGGACGTACGCGGGGGAGGGCTCCTGCACGCTGGACGCGGGCAAGGCGCTGTCGGGGCTGGGGTTCTGACGGGGTGTCCCCGGAGGTCCCGCCCGCCGGGATCCCGATCCGATGATCATGCAGGAGGAAGAATTATTGCAGGGTAGGCTAACCTAACCTGCGTGTTGGTCGAGAGTCCCCCCGAACCGAGCGCCGCGCCCGCCGCCGTGCCCCGCTCCCGTCACGCGGTCCGCGCCGCGGGCCTGCTGGCAGCCGTGGGCGTGCTCGCCCTGATCGCCGTGGCGAGCGTGGCCGTCGGAGCCCGGCAGATGCCACTGGACCAGGTCTGGCACGGCCTCTTCCACTACTCCGGCACCGCGGACGACGTGGTCGTGCGCGACGTACGCGTCCCCCGCACGGTGCTCGGCCTGCTGGTCGGCACCGCGCTCGGCCTGTCCGGCGCGGTCATGCAGGCGCTGACCCGCAACCCGCTGGCCGAGCCCGGCATCCTCGGGGTGAACGCCGGGGCCGCGGCCGCCGTCGTCTCCGCGATCAGCTTCCTCGGGGCCTCCACCCTGAGCGAGTTCGTCTGGTACTCCTTCGCCGGCGCGGCACTCGTCTCGGTCCTCGTCTACGTGCTCGGCGGCAGCCGCAGCGCCACCCCGGTACGGCTGGCCCTCGCCGGCACGGCCGCCAGCGCGGCACTCGTCGGCTACATCAACGCCGTACAGCTCATGGACAGCGAAGCGCTGGACAAGCTGCGCTTCTGGACCGTCGGCTCGCTGGCCTCCGCGAACGGCGAGACCATCCGGCAGGTCGCCCCCTTCATCGCGGTCGGCGCCCTGCTCGCCCTGAGCCTGGGACGGCCTCTCAACGCCATGGCCATGGGCGACGACACGGCCCGCGCCCTCGGCGCCCACCTGACCCGCACCCGCATCGGCGCCATGGCGGCCATCACCCTGCTCTGCGGGGCGGCCACCGCCGCCTGCGGCCCGATCGTCTTCATCGGGCTGATGATCCCGCACTTCGCCCGGCTGCTCACCGGCCCCGACATGCGCTGGCTGCTCGCCTACTCGGCGGTGCTCTCACCCGTGCTGCTGCTCGGCGCCGACGTGCTGGGGCGGGTCGTGGCCCGGCCCTCGGAGCTCCAGGTCGGCATCGTCACCGCGCTCATCGGCGGCCCCGTCTTCATCCACCTGGTACGGCGCAAGAGGATGGCCCAGCTGTGACCGTGAAACTGCGGGCCGGCACCCCCCGGCCGCGGACCCTGCGCGCCCCCGGCGGGATCTCGCTGCGCATCGAGCCCCGGGCCGTGGCCGCGGGCGTCCTGCTGACGGCGGCCGCGCTGCTCGCCGCCGTCGTGCTCATCGGCACCGGGGACTTCGACATCGCACCCGCGGACGTCGTCAAGACCCTTATGGGCAACGGCAACCCCGCCGACGAGTTCATCGTCAACGACCTGCGGCTGCCGCGCGCGCTGGTCGGGCTGCTGGTCGGCGCCGCCCTCGGCATGGCCGGAGCGGTCTTCCAGTCCGTCACCCGCAACCCGCTCGCCTCGCCCGACATCCTCGGCTTCAGCTACGGCTCGGCCGTCGGCGCGCTCACCGCCATCGTGCTCTTCCACGCCGGGGCCCTCGCCGTGGCCGGCGGCGCGCTCGTCGGCGGCGTGCTCGCCGGCATCGCCGTCTACCTGCTGTCGTGGAAGCAGGGGGTGCACGGCTACCGGATGGTGCTCGTCGGCATCGGCTGCTCGGCCATGCTGCTCTCCGTCATCCAGTACCTGCTGACCAAGGCCCAGTACGTGGACGCCGCCCGGGCCACGGTCTGGCTCACCGGCTCCCTCGCCGGCCGGGACTGGGCCCAGGTCTGGCCGCTGCTGGCCACCTGCGCCGTGCTCTTCCCGCTGGTCCTCGGCCGGAGCCGGGCGCTGCGGATGATGGAGATGGGCGACGACGCGGCCGCCGCCCTCGGCATCCGCGTCGAGCGGACCCGGATGCTGCTCATGCTCGCCGCCGTCCTGCTGACCACCGCCGCGGGCGCCGCTGCCGGCCCCATCTCCTTCGTGGCGCTGGCCGCACCCCAGCTCGCCCGCCGGCTCACCCGCTCGGCAGGCCCCAACCTGCTGTCCTCGGCCGTCATGGGCGCCGTCCTGCTCCTGGCCTCGGACTGGGCCGCCCAGCGGGCCTTCGGCGCCGACCAGCTGCCCGTGGGCGTGGTCACCGGCCTCGTCGGCGGCCTCTACCTGCTCTGGCTGCTGGTCACCGAGCGCAAGGCGGGGCGCATCTGATGGCACGGCACATGCCCGCCGGGCAGGCGCAGGGTTCAAGCGATTCAAGGAGTACGGAAGTGCAGCGGCTCAGCGCGGAGAACGTCACGCTCGGCTACGACCAGCGGGTCATCGCCGAGAACCTGTCGGTGGAGATCCCCGACCACTCCTTCACGGTGATCGTGGGGCCCAACGCCTGCGGGAAGTCCACGCTGCTGCGGGCCCTCTCCCGGATGCTGAAGCCGTCCGCCGGGCGGGTGCTCCTCGACGGCCAGGCCATCGGCTCCCTGCCCGCCAAGAAGGTGGCCCGGACCCTCGGCCTGCTCCCGCAGTCCTCCATCGCACCCGACGGCATCACGGTGGCCGACCTCGTCGCCCGCGGCCGCTACCCGCACCAGGGCCTGCTGCGCCAGTGGTCCCCGGAGGACGAGCGGATCGTGCAGGAGTCCATGGCCTCGACCGGGGTCGCCGAACTCGCCGGCCGCTCCGTGGACGAACTCTCCGGCGGGCAGCGTCAGCGGGTGTGGATCGCGATGGCCCTCGCCCAGCAGACCCCGCTGCTGCTGCTCGACGAGCCGACCACGTACCTCGACATCCAGCACCAGATCGACGTGCTCGACCTGTGCGCGGAGCTCCACGAGGAGCAGGGCCGGACCCTGGTGGCCGTCCTCCACGACCTCAACCACGCCGCCCGCTACGCCACCCACCTGATCGCCATGCGCGGCGGCCGGGTCGTGGCCGAGGGCCCGCCCTCGGAGATCGTCACCGCCGCACTCGTCGAGGAGGTCTTCGGGCTGCGCTGCCAGATCATCGACGACCCGGAGACCGGTACCCCGCTCGTGGTCCCGGCGGCCCGGCAGGCCCGCGGGAAGGCGCCGGCGGCTGCCACGGCCTCCTGAGGGCGCCCGCGGCCCCGGACCGGGAGCCGGCCGCTACAGCAGGGCCCTGAGGCGCAGCAGATCGCGGAAGCCGGCCTCCAGCCGGATCCGGCCCGACGCCCAGGCCTTCGCGAAGTTCAGCTCCCCGCCGACCACCGCCACCAGGTCGTCCCCGGTCATCGCGAGGCGGATCGCCGCCTTCTCGCGGGGCGGTCCGGGCTCGGTGGCGTCCACGTGGATCCGGCCGTCGGCCAGCCGCCCCCGGAAGGTCGTGTCCAGGTCGGTGACGTGGCAGCTCAGCGAGCGGTTCAGCGCGGCCGCGCTGCGCACCTCGCCCTCGGCGCGCGCCATGCTGCCGGCCAGCCTGTCGAGGGCGTCCCGGCACTCTTCGATCGTTGCCATCGTGATCCCGACCGTACCCCAGGGCGGGGGCGCACGACCCGGCGGAGTACCACCGGGCCGGGGCGCTTCGGGGTAGCGTCGGGGCATGAACGACTCGCAGCCCGGGCCGGGACCCGGCCCCGCCGCGCCCGGCACGCCCGCGTCGGAAGGCGTACCCGCTCCGGAGGGCGTACCCGCTCCGGAGGGCGTACCCCTGCCGGAGGACGCGTACGGGCCGGACGGAGAGCCGGTGGAGGGCTCCGGCTCCGGGCCTGCCGCGCCCCTGCCCCTCGGGGTGCCGCGCACCCCCACCGGGCGGCCCGAGACCGACGCCCTGCTGGCGCGGCTGGCCGACGCCGACCACCTCCCGGCGGACGGACACGTCGAGGTGTACGAGGATGTGCACAGGGGACTGCGTGACGCGCTGACCGCGCTCGACGCCGACCCCGTCTGATGTCCGTACGAAAACAGGAGCTGAACCGAACGTGGCAGGAGTGGCACGCCGCCGCCTGGACGCCGAACTGGTGCGCCGCAAGATGGCCCGCTCGCGGGAGCACGCGGCGCAGCTGATCGCCGCGCGGCGGGTCACCGTCGGCGGCACCACCGCGACGAAGGCCGCCACCCAGGTCGAGACCAGCGCCGCCCTCGTCGTCCTCGCCGACGACAGCGACCCGGACTACGTCTCCCGCGGCGGCCACAAGCTGGCCGGGGCCCTGGCGGCCTTCGTCCCGCAGGGGCTCGAGGTGGCGGGCCGGCGGGCGCTCGACGCGGGCGCCTCGACGGGCGGCTTCACCGACGTGCTGCTGCGCGCCGGCGTGGCGCACGTGGTCGCCGTGGACGTGGGCTACGGGCAGCTGGCCTGGTCGCTGCAGAGCGACGAGCGGGTCACCGTGAAGGACCGCACCAACGTGCGCGAGCTGACCCTGGAGCAGATCGACGGGATCCCGGTGGACCTGGTCGTCGGCGACCTGTCCTTCATCTCGATCGGCCTGGTGCTGCCCGCCCTGGTGCGCTGCACGGCCCCCGGCGCCGACCTGGTCCTGATGGTGAAGCCGCAGTTCGAGGTGGGCAAGGAGCGGCTGGGCAGCGGCGGGGTGGTCCGCAGCCCCGAGCTGCGGGCCGAGGCCGTGCGCGAGGTGGCCCGGCAGGCGGGGGAGCTGGGCCTGGGGGTGCTCGGAGTGACTGCGAGCCCCCTCCCCGGACCTTCGGGGAATGTCGAATACTTTCTGTGGCTGCGGGCGGGGGCACCGGCACTCGACCCGGCGGATGTTGACCGTGCTGTGGCGGAGGGGCCGCGTTGACGAGTTCAGGGGCAGTGTCGTCAGGGACCGGGGTGTCGGGGACCGGGGTGCCGGAGGCGCCCGAGGCCGCGGGGGACCAGCAGGAGGGGGCCGGGGCTCCGCGCACCGTCTTCCTGCTGGCGCACACCGGCCGGCCGGCCGCGATCCGCAGCGCCGAGCTGGTCGTCAAGGGACTGCTGCGCTGCGGCCTGGGGGTCCGGGTACTGGACTACGAGGCCGCGGACCTGCCGCTGCCCGACTCCGTCGAGCTGGTCTCCGAGACCACCCCGGGGGTGCTCGACGGCTGTGAGCTGCTGATCGTCCTCGGCGGGGACGGCACGCTGCTGCGCGGCGCCGAGTTCGCCCGCGCCTCCGGCGTGCCCATGCTCGGGGTCAACCTCGGCCGGGTCGGCTTCCTCGCCGAGGCCGAGCGGGACGACCTCGACAAGGTGGTCGACCGGGTGGTCGCCAAGTCGTACGAGGTCGAGGAGCGGATGACCCTCGACGTGGTCGTGCGCACCAACGGGGACGTGGTCCACACCGACTGGGCGCTCAACGAGGCCGCCGTCCAGAAGGTGTCCCCCGAGCGGATGCTCGAAGTGGTCCTGGAGATCGACGGGCGGCCCGTGACCGGCTTCGGCTGCGACGGGATCGTCTGCGCCACCCCCACCGGTTCCACCGCGTACGCCTTCTCCGCGGGCGGGCCCGTGGTCTGGCCGGAGGTCGAGGCCCTGCTCATGGTCCCGATCAGCGCCCACGCGCTGTTCGCGAAGCCGCTGGTGACCTCCCCGGACTCGGTGCTCGCCGTCGAGGTGCAGACCGGGACCCCGCACGGGGTGCTGTGGTGCGACGGGCGGCGGACCCTGGAGCTGCCCGCCGGGGCCCGGGTGGAAGTCCGCCGGGGCGCCGTCCCGGTCCGGCTGGCCCGGCTGCACCACGCCTCGTTCACGGACCGCCTGGTCGCGAAGTTCGCCCTGCCGGTCTCGGGCTGGCGCGGGGCGCCGCACTAGCGGCTCGGCGCGGGAGGGCCGGGGCGCGGCGGACCATTCCAACGACTCCGGGGCGAGCCGCGTCACACCGGGCGGAAGGTTCCGCCCGAACGGTGACGGGTCACGCGGCGCGGTCGCATGCCGCCGGGCAAATCTCGGTAAGGTCTGGGACGTGCTTGAGGAGATGCGGATACGGTCGCTCGGGGTCATCGACGACGCAGTGGTCGAGCTGTCACCCGGTTTCACCGCGGTGACCGGTGAGACCGGCGCGGGCAAGACCATGGTCGTCACCAGCCTCGGACTGCTGCTCGGCGGCCGGGCGGACCCGGCCCTGGTCCGGATCGGCGCGAAGGCCGCCGTGGTCGAGGGCCGGATCGTCATGCGCCCGGACGCCCCCGCCGCGGTGCGGGCCGAGGAGGCCGGCGCCGAGCTGGACGAGGGCGCGCTGCTGATCAGCCGCACCGTCTCCGCCGAGGGCCGCTCGCGGGCCTACCTGGGCGGCCGATCGGTGCCCGTCGGCGTGCTCGGCGAGCTCGCGGACGAGCTGGTGGCCGTCCACGGCCAGACCGACCAGCAGGGCCTGCTGCGGCCCGCCCGGCAGCGCCAGGCCCTGGACCGCTACGCCGGCGACGCGGTGGCCGTCCCGCTGGAGAAGTACGCGGGCGCCTACCGCCGGCTGAAGGCCGTGGCCACCGAACTGGACACCCTGACCACCCGGGCCCGGGAGCGGGCCCAGGAGGCCGACCTGCTGCGCTTCGGGCTCGACGAGATCGCCGCGGTCGAGCCGCGCGCCGGCGAGGACGCCGAACTCGCGGCGGAGGCGGAGCGCCTCGGCCACGCCGAGTCCCTGGCCTCGGCCGCCGCCGTCGCGCACGCCGCGCTCGCGGGCAACCCGGAGGACCCCGAGGGGGTGGACGCCAACACGCTCGTGGCCGGTGCGCACCGCGCGCTGGAGACCGTACGGTCCCATGACCCCGCCCTCGGCGCGCTGGCCGAGCGGATCGGCGAGCTGGGCATCCTGCTCGCGGACGTCTCCGGGGAACTCGCCGGGTACGCCGACGACCTGGACGCGGACCCGCTCCGGCTGGCCGCCGTCGAGGAGCGGCGGGCCGCGCTCACCCAGCTGACCCGCAAGTACGGCGCCGACGGCGAGGGCGTCGCCGGGGTGCTGGAGTGGGCCGAGCGGGGCGCCGCCCGGCTGACGGAGCTCGACGGGGACGACGACCGGATCGCGGAGCTGACCGCCGAGCGCGACGGGCTGCGGGCCGAACTGTCCGGGCTCGCCCAGGCGCTGACGGACGCGCGGGCCGCGGCCGCCGAGCAGTTCGCCGCCGCCGTCACCGCCGAGCTGGCCTCCCTCGCGATGCCGCACGCCCGGGTCACCATCGACATCCGCCAGACCGAGGTCCCGGAAGCCGCCGACGGGGTGGAGGTCGGCGGCCGGGCCGTCGCCTTCGGGCCCACCGGCGCGGACGAGGTGGAACTGCTGCTCGCCCCGCACCCCGGCGCCCAGCCGCGGCCCATCGCCAAGGGGGCCTCCGGCGGTGAGCTCTCCCGGGTGATGCTGGCCGTGGAGGTGGTGTTCGCCGGCTCCGACCCGGTGCCCACGTACCTCTTCGACGAGGTGGACGCGGGCGTCGGCGGCAAGGCGGCCGTCGAGGTGGGCCGCCGGCTCGCCAAGCTCGCCAAGTCCGCGCAGGTGGTGGTCGTCACGCACCTGCCGCAGGTGGCCGCCTTCGCCGACCGGCAGCTGCTCGTCGAGAAGACCAACGACGGGTCCGTGACCCGCAGCGGGGTCACCGTCCTGGAGGGCGAGGACCGGGTGCGGGAGCTGTCGCGGATGCTCGCGGGCCAGGAGGACTCGCAGACCGCCCGCGCGCACGCCGAGGAACTCCTCGCGGCGGCACGCGCGGACGCGTGACACGGTGCACCGGGGCCGCGTATCACCCATGTGGGTGATAGCTGGAGGGGTGTGACGGGATCCCGTACGGGATCCGCACCCGGACGGCCGCGGAACGCGCGTGCGGACTGGCATCCTGGGCGCGTCTCTTCTCCCTCACCCAGGAGCTCCGGCACGTGAGCAGCACACCGGTTCCGCCGTACGGGCGCCCGCCGTTGCGCACCGTCCAGGTGCTCGGCGGCGGCAGCGCGGGCAGCAGCGCGCACGTCCGGTCGCTGGCCACCGGCCTGGCCGCGCGAGGCGTACGGGTCACCGTCTGCGCGCCCGTCGAGACCGAGGGGGAGTACGACTTCACCGGCGCGGGCGCGCAGTTCACCCCGGCCGCCGTGAGCGCCCTGCGCGCCGCGTGCGCCGGGGCGGACATCGTCCACGCGCACGGGCTGCACGCCGGCATGCGGGCTGCGCTGGCCCTGCGCGGCCGCCCGGCCCCGCTGGTGGTGACCTGGCACGCGGGACCCGCCGCCGAAGGCCCGCTGGGGCAGCTCACGCGGATGCTGGAGCGGCGGGTGGCGCGGGCGGCCGCGGTGGTGCTCGGGACCTCCTCCGACCAGGTGGACCGGGCCCGGCTGCGCGGGGCGCGCGACGCCCGGCTGGCCCCCGTGACGGTGCCGGGGGCGCGGTGGCCGGTCGCCCGCGGGCAGGAGGCCAAGGCGCGGGCCGATCTGGGCGCGGTGGAGCGGCCGCTCGTCATCGCCGTGGGCAGCCTGGTGCCGCGCCGCGGCTATCCGGTGCTGCTGGATGCGGCCCGGGCCTGGCGGCGGCTGGATCCCGTACCGCTGCTCGTGATCGCGGGGGAGGGGCCGCAGCGGGCCGGGCTGGCGCGGCGGATCGAGGCCGAGGGGCTGCCGGTGCGGCTGCTGGGGCGGCGGGACGACGTGACGGAGCTGCTGGCCGCGGCGGACGTCGCGGTGCTGCCCAGCCGCTGGGAGGCCCGCTCGCTGCTGGCGCAGGAGGCGCTGCGGCTGGGCGTGCCGCTGGTGGCCACGGCCGTCGGCGGGGTGCCGGAACTCGTGGGGGACGCGGCGGTGCTGGTGCCGTACGGGGATGCGGCGGCGCTGAGCGGGGCGGTGGCGGGGCTGCTGGCCGACCCCGGGCGGCGGGCGGCGCTGGCGGCGGCGGGGCCGGAGCAGGCGGGGACCTGGCCGACGGAGGACGAGACGGTGGCGCAGGTGCTGTCCGTGTACGACGAGTTGGCCGAGCGGGTGCGGTAGGCGGGGCGGGGCGGCGGGGCGCCGGCCGGGGGCCGCCGACGGCTGCCTGCCGTGGTCCGGGCCCGCCGGCCGCTGCGCGGTGCGTCTTCCCCACCCCGCCCCTTCCCGAAGCGGGGGCTCCGCCCCCACACCCCCGCGCCTCAAACGCCGGCGGGGCTGGGAGGGGCACCCTCGGGCGGGGCGGGGCTGGGAGTGGCGCCCCCTCGGGCGGGCCTGGGCTGGGAGGGGCGCCCTCCGGCGGGTGTGGGGCTGGGGAGGGCCACCCCCTCGGGCGGGGCGGGGCTGGGAGGGGCGCCCTCCGGCGGGTGTGGGGCTGGGGAGGGCCACCCCCTCGGGCGGGGCGGGGCTGGGAGGGGCGCCCTCCGGCGGGTGTGGGGCTGGGGAGGGCCACCCCCTCGGGCGGGCCTGGGCTGGGAGGGGCGCCCTCCGGCGGGTGTGGGGCTGGGGAGGGCCACCCCCTCGGGCGGGCCTGGGCTGGGAGGGGTGCCCTCCGGCGGGTGTGGGGCTGGGGAGGGGCACCCCCTCCGGCGGGTGCGGGGCTGTGGAGGGGCGCCCTCGGGCGGGTGCGGGCACCCCCTCGGGCGGGTGCGGGGTGGGGTCAGGCTGGTGGGGGCCAGGTGGCCAGGGTCATGTCGACCAGGCGGTGGAGTTCCGCGGCGGAGGCGCCGCTCGCGGCCTGGACGGCGATGCCGTACGAGACGGTCTTGACGTGGCGGGCCAGGTCGGCGGGGTCGCGGTCCGCGGGCAGGTCGCCCTCTTCCTGCGCCCGCCGGTAGCGCGCGCACAGCTGCCGCTCGCCCTCCGCCCGCAGCCGGGCGAGCTCCTCGCGCAGGGCCTCCCCCTGCGGCCCGGTGGCCAAGGCGCCCTGGACGACCAGGCAGCCCGCCGACGGGTTCTCCTCCGAGGTGCAGACCCGGACGGTCCCGCGCAGCAGGTGCTCGGTGACGGCGTAGGCGGTGGGCTCGGCGAGCGCCGCGTCGGCGTGCCGGGCCGGTCCGGCGGTGTAGTGCGCGACGGCCTTGCGGAACAGGGCCTCCTTGTTGCCGTAGGCGGCGTAGAGGCTCGGGCGGCTGATGCCCATGGCCGCGGTGAGGTCGGCGAGGCCTGCGCCCTCGTACCCCTGGCTCCAGAAGACGCGCATGGCGCGGTCGAGGCGTTCGTCGAGGTCGAACGCGCGGGGTCGTCCCATGGCCATCGCAGTCCGCCTCCGTGGTCCTCGGCCGTTCTTCCGGCCCGCGTTGACTTGTGTACCGATCGATATAGTACCGTGGCCGCAGTTCAATACCGATCGGTACAGAAATGGGGAGTTCTGGTGCGCGCACACGACGAGCGGCTCGGCAGTCTGGCGGGGAAGGTCGCCCTGGTGACCGGGGGATCCCGGGGGATCGGCGCGGCCACCGCCCGGGCCCTCGCGGCCGAGGGGGCGGCCGTGGCCATCAGCCACTCCGCCTCCGCGGACCGGGCGGAGGCGGTGGCGGCCGAACTGCGGGCCACCGGGGTGCGGGCGGCGGTCTACCGCGCCGACCAGGCGGAGCCGGAGGAGGTGGCCGGGCTGGTGGAGGCCGTGGCCGCGGACTTCGGGCGGCTGGACATCCTGGTGAACAACGCGGGCGTGTTCGTCGCCGGGGCGACCGACGACCCGGCGGCCGACCGCAAGGCGCTGGAGCGCCAGTTCGCCGTCAACGTCGGCGGGGTCGCCGCCGGGATCCGGGCCGCGGCCGAGGTGATCGGGGAGGGCGGCCGGATCATCACGGTCGGCTCCAACCTGGCCGCCCGGCCGGGACAACCCGGAGTCGCCGACTACGCGGCCACCAAGGCGGCGCTCATCGGCTACAGCAAGGGCGCGGCCCGGGACCTGGCACCTCGTGGGATCACCGTCAACGTGGTGCAGTCCGGGTCCGTCGCCACGGAGATGAACCCGGAGGACGGCCCGCACTCCGACCACCAGCGGGCCGCCAACGCCATGGGGCGCTACGGGCGCCCCGAGGAGATCGCGGCCGGCATCGTGTTCCTGGCCGGGCCGGGCGCCTCGTTCGTCACCGGGGCGGTCCTGGACATCGACGGCGGCTACGGGGCCTGACGTCCGACCCCGACCGGCCCGGCGGCGCGGCCTGGTGACGGCGGGTCGGGGAGTGCGACGGCGGTCAGGGGGCGTGGCGGCGGGCGCGGAGGGCCAGGCTCAGGGAGAGGACCGTTTCCGGGTCGTCCAGATCGGTGCCCAGCAGTTCGGCGATGCGGGCCAGCCGGTTGTAGAGGGTCTGCCGGTTCAGGTGGAGCTCCCGGGCCGTTTCGGCCTTGCGGCCCGCGTGGGCCAGGTAGGTCTCCAGCGTGGGCAGCAGGGCCGGCTTGGAGGTGGCGTCGTGGGTGCGCAGCGGGCCGATGGCCCGCTCCACGAACGCCGCCAGGTCCGGATGCTCCCGCAGCCGCCACAGCAGCAGGTCGATGTCCAGCCGGCGCGCGTCGTACCAGGGGCGCGCCGGCAGGCCGTGCGCCGCGGTCGCGGTCTCCGCCGCGTGCCGCAGCCCCGCGGAGGCCGCCGCCCAGCCGCCGGAGACCCCGACGACCACCACCGGCTGCCCGCTCCCCGCCCGGTCCAGCCCCGCCCGCTCCACCCCGGCCCGCAGCGCGGCCGAGACCCGGTCCGCGACCGCCGTGCGCTCCGACTCCGAGCGCAGCGCCAGCAGCAGCGGCACCCGCCCCTCGACCGGCCGCACACCGAGCAGCACCGGCACGCCCACCGCGCCCAGCTCCTCCAGCACCGCCCGGGCCAGCACCGCCCAGTTGCCCGAAGGGCCGAGGTCCGAGGCCAGCCGCATCACCACCGGCAGCAGCGGCCCGTCACCCGGGCGGAAGCCCAGCACCCGGGCCTGCGCCGGGGCGTCCTCCGCCGCGATCCGCCCCTCCGCCAGGTCGGTCAGGAAGTCCCCGCGGCCGCGTGCCGCCAGCTCCTCCTCCTGCCGCGCCTGCATCAGGACCACCGCCAGCACGCTCGCGGTCCGCTCGGCCGCGATCCGGTGCACCGGCAGCAGCGGCGCGGCCACCCCCAGCAGGACCAGGCGGGCCCGGACCGAACCGGTGCCGTGGCCCCCGCCCGGCACGTCCACCAGCACCGCGTTGGCCGGCGGCCCCTCCGCGCGGGCCTCGCGCTGCCCGCGCAGCCCCTCCCAGATCTGGAGCGGATCGGCGCCCACCTCGCCCGAGCCGCCGGCCGCCGCGTACAGGAGCTGTCCGTCGGGGGTCTCCAGGAACACCGGGTTGGCGGTGAAGTCGGCCAGGATCCGTAGGACTTGGGGGATGCCCCCGCCGCCGAGCAGGGCCTCCGTGCAGCGCCGGTGCACCTCCTCGGCCCGCTGGAGCAGCGCGTAGTGGCCGTTCACGATCTCGGTGTGGACCTCCTCCGTCACGGTGACGAAGGGGACTTCGCGGTGCAGCTGCACCAGCGGCAGCCCGGCGGCCCGGGCGGTCTCCACGAGGGTCGCCGGCAGCCGGCTGAACCGCGGGCCCAGCTCGACCACGAGGGCCGCGATGCCCCGGTCGGCCAGCCGCCGTACGAAGGCACGCTGTTCGGCCGGCCGGGTGCCCAGCCCCAGGCCGGTGGTCAGCAGCAGTTCCCCGCCCTTGAGCAGGGAGGCGATGTTGGGCACCTCGCCCGCGTGCACCCAGCGCACGGTCCGCCCCAGGCGGTCCGCCCCCGCCACCACCTCCGGAAGCCCGCTGCGCAGCCCCGGCAGCTCCAGTGCCCGCTGAACGGTGATGCCGCCGCCCTGATTGTCCATATCGCGGGACGGTACCGGCAGCCCGGTTCCAAGAACATCACCCGGGGGTTACGGACGGCGTCACGCCGCCTGTTCGCCCGACAACTCGTCGGCTTGAAAAGGCGATTATCAGACTCCGTGCCGATTGTGGCGTGCGTCACTCAGGCGGAGAGTGGCCGCCTTCCCATCCACGCGCAGCACGATCGGAACACCAAGGAAGAGGACGTCCATGTCCCAGAGTTCCACCGGTCAGGTCCAGCGTCTCAAGGCGAATTCGGTCGGCCTGACCGGGGTCGTCTTCATGGCGGTCGCCACCGCCGCCCCGATCACCGCCATGACCGGCAACCTCCCCATCGCCGTCGGCTTCGGCAACGGCACCGGAGCCCCCGCCGGATACCTCTTCGCCACCCTCGTCCTCACCGTCTTCGCGGTCGGCTACGTGGCCATGGCCAAGCGGATCACCGCGGCCGGCGCCTTCTACGGATACATCTCGCACGGCCTCGGCCGGATCGCCGGGATGGCCTCCGGCATGCTCGCCGTCCTCGCGTACATCGTCTTCGAGGCCTCGATCGTCGGCGTGTTCGCCTACTTCGCCAAGACCACCGTGCACGACCAGCTCGGCGTGGACGTGCACTGGGTCGTCTACGCGGCCGCCATGCTCGCCGTCACCGCCGTCCTCGCGCACTTCGACATCAACCTCACCGCCAAGGCCCTCGGCGTGATGCTCGTCGCCGAGATCGCCGTCCTCTTCGCCGTCGCCACCGCGGTCCTCGTCGCCGGCGGCGGCCCCGACGGCATCCCCCTGGAGCCCGTCAACCCCAAGAACGCCTTCACCGGCGCCTCCGCCGGACTCGGCCTCTTCTTCGCCTTCTGGTCCTGGGTCGGCTTCGAGTCCACCGCCATGTACGGGGAGGAGTCCCGCGACCCCAAGCGGGTCATCCCCAAGGCCACGCTCATCTCCGTCGTCGGCGTGGGCCTCTTCTACATCTACGTCTCCTGGATGACCATCTCCGGCAACGGACTCGGCAAGTCGGTCGAGCTCTCCGCCTCCACCAGCCCCCTCGACCTCTTCTTCGCCCCCACCCACGCCTTCATCGGCGCGTGGGCCGTGGACGCCTTCCAGTGGCTGCTGCTCACCGGCTCCTTCGCCTGCGGCATGGCCTTCCACCAGTGCGCCGCCCGCTACCTCTACGCCATCGGCCGCGAGGGCTTCCTGCACCCCGCGCTCGGCCGCACCCACGCCCGGCACGGCTCCCCGTACGTGGCCTCCGTCGTGCAGACCGCCATCGCCGTCGCCCTCGTCGCCGGCTTCTGGCTCACCGGGCAGGACCCGTACATCCACCTCTACACCCTGCTCGCCATCCTCGGCACGATGGCCATCCTCATCGTGCAGACCCTCTGCTCCTTCGCCGTGATCGGCTACTTCCGCAAGAACCACCCCGAGGACCGGCACTGGTTCCGGACCCTGACCGCCCCGCTGCTCGGCGGCATCGGGATGACCGCCGTCGTCGTGCTCCTCGTCCTCAACATGGAGACCGCCGCCGGACTCGCCGCCGGCTCCCTCTTCTTCAAGCTCATCCCCTGGATCGTCGGCACCGTCTTCGCCGGCGGCCTCGGCCTCGGCCTGTACCTGAAGCACAAGGCCCCCGAGCGCTACGAGATCATCGGCCGGATCGTCCTGGAGGACGCCGCCGAGCGCACCGACGCTCCCGGCCCGAACGGCACCGACGAAGGCACCACGGACCTGTCCGCGTCACCCGCGAACGCCTGACCTCCGAGGAGTCCACCGCCATGGCCCGTACCCCCCTCATGCACCGGCTCCGGCAGCTGGCCGCCGAACACGCCGCCGCCCGCCGCCTCGGCCTGCCCCCGGCCGAAGTCCGCGGCCTCGGCCGCCGCGAGCTGCTCGCCCGCGCCGCCGCCCTCGGCCTGGGCACCGCGGTCGCCGCGGCCGCCCCGGCCGCCGCCCTCACCGCCCCGGCCCCCCTCCCCGGCACCGACGGGAAGAAGCCCGTCGGCAACCCCCGGATCGCCGTCGTCGGCGCCGGGATCTCCGGCCTCACCGCCGCCCTCACCCTCCAGGACGCGGGCCTGGCCTGCACCCTGTACGAGGCCAACCCCGCGCGCGTGGGCGGCCGGATGTGGACCCAGCGCGACCACTGGGCCAACGGGCAGACCTCCGAGATCGGCGGCGAGCTCATCGACACCAGCCACAAGAAGATCCTCGAACTCTGCCGCCGCTTCAACCTGCCCACCGAGGACTTCCTCGGCGGCGGGCCCAACGGGGCCGAGGAAGTCCTCTGGTTCGACGGCGGCTACTACCCGCGCGAGCAGGCCGACGAGGACTTCAACGCCGTCTACCAGCAGCTGCACCGGGACCTCCAGGACTCCGGCGAGGTCTCCTGGAACTCCACCACCCCCGCCGGCACCGCCCTCGACAACATGACGCTCCACGAGTGGATCGAGACGCGCGTCCCCGGCGGCCACGGCTCCCGCCTCGGGCAGTTCATCGACGTGGCCTACAACGTCGAGTACGGGGCCGACACCACCGCCCAGTCCGCCCTGGCCCTGGTCCTCCTGATGGGCTACCAGCCCAACCCCGGCAACTTCAACGTCTGGGGCCTGTCCAACGAGCGCTACCACATCACCGGCGGCAACGACCGGCTCCCGAACGCCATCGCCCAGGCCCTGACCCCCGGCACCCTCGTCATGGGCCGCGAACTGCTCGCCGTACGCGCCAACGCGGACGGCACCCAGACCCTCACCTTCAGCGACTCGGGAGCCACCCGCACCGCGGTCGCCGACCACACCGTCCTGTGCCTGCCCCTGCCCGTCCTCCAGCGCATCGACACCTCGCAGGCCGGCTTCGACCCCCTGATGAAGAACCTCCTGCGCGACGCCCGGATGGGCTACTGCACCAAGCTCAACATGCAGTTCACCGCCCGCCCCTGGCGCGGCACCGGCCCCTGGCCCGGGGTCTCGGCGGGCGACTGCTTCACCGACACCGACGTGCAGCAGACCTGGGACACCACCAAGATCCAGCCCGGCACCGGCGGCATCCTGCTCCAGTACGGCGGCGGCAGCCTGGCCGGCTCCCTCACCCCCGGCAGCCCCTTCGCCACCGAGTCCGACCCGTACGTGCGCAGCCTCGCCGGCCGGATGCTCACCGGCATCGACGCCTTCTTCCCCGGCACCAAGGCCGCATGGAACGGCCGCGCCCAGCTCTCCGCCTGGCACCGCAACCCGTACTCCCTGGGCGCCTACTCGTACTGGCCCACCGGCTACCTCCACCGGTACGCCAAGTACGAGGGCACCGCGCAGGCGCAGGGCCGCATCCACATCGGCGGGGAGCACTGCTCCTACGACTTCCAGGGGTTCATGGAAGGCGGCGCCACCGAGGGCGAGCGGGCCGCGAAGGAGGTGATCGCCGCCCTCGTGTGAGCGGGGCGGGGCGGGCCGCGCCGGCCGGGGTCAGACGGGCCTGATGTTGTGGTTGAAGCGGAAGACGTTGTCCGGGTCCCACTCCCGCTTCACCGCACCCAGCCGGCGCATGTTCTCCGCGCCCAGCCCCGCGACCACCCGGTCGGAACCCTCGTCGCCCGTGAAGTTGAGGTAGACCGCGCCGGTGCTCCACGGCTGGACCGCGGCGCGGACGTCCCGGACCCACCGGACCACCCGCTCGTCGTCCGCCGGGTCCTCCCAGATCCCGAACGGGTGCACCGCCCAGGGCGCGTCGCGGAAGGCCACCGGCCAGTCGGCCGGGCCCTCCGCGATCGCCCCGCCCTGCGGCCACACCACGTGCTGGGTGCCGGTGGGCACCGGCATGTCGTCGCCCAGCGCCGCGAAGACGTCCGCGAACGCGTCCGGCACCCCGGTCAGGTACTCGGCCGACCAGTAGTTCCGCAGGCCCGGCGGGTCGTCCAGCATGCACTGGAGCTCCGCGTACGGGACCGCCGTCACCACCTCCGCCTCGTGCGGAAGCCCCAGCAGCGGCTCGGCCAGCTTGCGCATCTCCTCCTCCGGCCCGGCGTACGTCAGCAGCGCGCCGGCCAGCCGCTGCCCGACCAGCGCCGGCGGAACGAACTCCTCCGGCGGGGCGGTCAGGTAGATGACCCCGCCCGAAGCCTCCCGGGGACCCGCCTCGATGAGGTCCCGGAAGGTGCGCACCACCTCGGGGCCCTGCTCGGGCCGGTACAGCAGAAGCGCGATCGACATCGCCGGCAGGTCGTGCAGCCGCAGGGTGAGGGAGGTGGCGATGCCGAAGTTCCCGCCCCCGCCGTGCAGCGCCCAGAACAGCTCCGGGTTCTCCTCCGCGGTGGCCTCGACCACCCGCCCGTCGGCCGTCACCAGCTCCGCGCCCAGCAGGTTGTCCACCGCGAGCCCGAAGACCCGGTCCAGCCAGCCCGTGCCCCCGCCCAGCACGTAGCCGCCCACCCCGGTGGTCGAGGCCCGGCCCCCGGTCGTGGCCAGCGCGTACGGCTCGCAGGCCCGGTCCAGGTGGCTCATGGTGGCCCCGCCGGCGACCCGGACCGCCTTCGCCGCCGGATGCACCGTCACCTCGTGCATCCGGCGCAGGTCCACGACCAGCCCGCCGTCGTTGAGCGACATCCCCGCCACGCTGTGGCCCCCGCCGCGCACCGCGACCTTGAGGTCCAGCTCGCGGGCGAAGCGGACCGCCGTCACCACGTCCTCGGTGCTCTCGCACTGCGCGATCACGGCCGGCCGCCGGTCGATCATGGCGTTGAAGACGGTGCGGGCCTCGTCGTAGCCCGGGTCGCCCGGGGCGAAGACGTCACCGGCCAGGTCCTCGCGGAGCGCGGCCAGCGCCGCGCCCGCCTTCGACAGGGGCGCCATGGCAGCCCCCTTCCTGGAGGGGCACAGGTCCCCTCCAGGCTAGTCAGCCCCCGTACGCCCCGCTCGCCGTGAGCCGCAGCGCGGTGTCGATCAGGGGGACGTGGCTGAACGCCTGGGGGAAGTTGCCCACCTGGCGCTGGAGCCGCGGGTCCCACTCCTCGGCCAGCAGCCCGAGGTCGTTGCGCAGCGACAGCAGCCGTTCGAACAGCCGGCGGGCCTCGTCCACCCGGCCGATCATCGCCAGGTCGTCGGCCATCCAGAACGAACACGCCAGGAACGCGCCCTCGTCGCCCTCCAGCCCGTCCACACCGGCCTCCTCGCCGGCCGTCGGATAGCGCAGGATGAACCCGTCCGGGGTGGACAGCTCGCGCTGGATCGCCTCGATCGTGCCGATGACCCGCTTGTCGTCGGGCGGCAGGAAGCCCATCTGCGGGATCAGCAGCAGGGAGGCGTCCAGCTCCTTCGAGCCGTAGGACTGGGTGAAGGTGTTGCGCTCCTTGTCGTAGCCCTTGTCGCAGACGTCCCGGTGGATCTCGTCGCGCAGCTCGCGCCACTCCTCCAGCGGACCGTCCGCGTCCCCGGACTCGATCAGCTTGATCGTCCGGTCCACCGCCACCCAGGCCATCACCTTCGAGTGCACGAAGTGCCGGCGCGGGCCGCGGACCTCCCAGATGCCCTCGTCGGGCTGGTTCCAGTGGGTCTCCAGGTAGCGGATCAGCTTGAGCTGGAGCAGCGAGGCGTAGTCGTTGCGGGCCAGGCCGGTCATGTGGGCCAGGTGCAGGGCCTCGGTGACCTCGCCGTACACGTCCAGCTGGAGCTGGTGGGCGGCCCCGTTGCCGACCCGGACGGGCTGGGAGTTCTCGTAGCCGGGCAGCCAGTCGAGCTCGGTCTCGCCGAGCTCGCGCTCGCCGGCGATCCCGTACATGATCTGGAGGTTCTCCGGGTCCCCGGCCACCGCCCGCAGCAGCCACTCCCGCCAGGCGCGGGCCTCCTCCCGGTAGCCCGTGCGCAGCAGCGAGGAGAGGGTGATCGCCGCGTCGCGCAGCCAGGTGTAGCGGTAGTCCCAGTTGCGGACCCCGCCGATCTCCTCGGGCAGGGAGGTGGTGGGGGCGGCGACGATGCCGCCGGTGGGGGCGTACGTCAGGGCCTTCAGCGTGATCAGGGAGCGGACCACGGCCTCCCGGTACGGCCCGTGGTACGTGCAGTGCTCGATCCAGTCCTGCCAGAACTCGGCGGTGGCCTCCAGGGCCCCCTCCGCGTCGGGCAGGGCCGGCGGCTCCTTGTGCGAGGGCTGCCAGCTGATCGTGAACGCGATCCGGTCGCCCGGCGCCACCGTGAAGTCGGCGTACGTGGTGAGGTCCTTGCCGTACGTCTGGGCGTCCGTGTCCAGCCAGATCGAGTCCGGCCCGGCCACCGCCACCGTACGGCCGTCCACGCGGTGCACCCAGGGCACGACCCGCCCGTAGCTGAACCGCATCCGCAGGGCCGAGCGCACCGGCACCCGGCCGCTGACCCCCTCGACGATCCGCATCAGCTGCGGGGCGTGCTGCTCGCGCGGCGGCATGAAGTCGGTCACCCGGACCGTGCCCCGCGGGGTGTCCCACTCGGACTCCAGGATGAGCGAGTCCCCGCGGTAGCGGCGGCGGTCGGCCCGCGGCGGCTCGCTCCCGGCCGGATGGGCCGGGCCGATCCGCCAGAACCCGTGCTCCTCCGTGCCGAGCAGGCCCGCGAAGACGGCCGGCGAATCGAAGCGCGGCAGACAGAGCCAGTCCGCCGATCCGTCCCGGCAGACCAGTGCTGCGGTCTGCATGTCGCCGATGAGTGCGTAATCCTCGATGCGCCCGGACACGTGCATATCTCCAGTCGAACGGCCACGTCCGCCCGGTACCGAACGCCGGGCGGTCTCTTCGCGGTCAGGGGTCGTTGACGAGTTCAAGCTTGCCGGAGCGGGCCGGGGTGGTGCCGTTGCCGGCCTGCTCGGCACGGGTATCCGAGCAGGATACGACGGCACCCTAGTGATCTCCCGGAGCCCGCGGTGAATACGGCTACTCCGAACGGGTGAGGGCCCGGGTGAGGGGATTGCGCCGCGTGGCCGGAAGCGGACCGCGCCGGTCGCTGATAGGCTGGTACCCCGTGGACCGGTGGTCTGCCTGTGCGAATCAGGGGCCCCGAAACCGCAGCTTCGGCGCCCCCGAAAACCCTCGCTGAACGATCAGCCGGGCCCGGGCGGAGGCCGGACGCACCTCACCTCGCGACCACGGGAGCCCCCTCTTGGCGATGCCGCCCAAATCCATGACGACCAAGCACATCTTCGTCACCGGAGGTGTCGCTTCCTCCCTCGGCAAGGGCCTGACGGCCTCCAGCCTGGGTGCGCTGCTGAAGGCGCGGGGTCTTCGGGTCACGATGCAGAAGCTCGACCCGTACCTCAACGTCGACCCGGGCACCATGAACCCGTTCCAGCACGGCGAGGTGTTCGTCACCAACGACGGCGCCGAGACCGACCTGGACATCGGCCACTACGAGCGCTTCCTCGACGTGGACCTCGACGGCTCGGCCAACGTCACCACCGGCCAGGTCTACTCGCAGGTCATCGCCAAGGAGCGGCGCGGCGAGTACCTCGGCGACACCGTGCAGGTCATCCCGCACATCACCAACGAGATCAAGCACCGCATCCGCCGCATGGCGACCGACGACGTCGACGTCGTCATCACCGAGGTCGGCGGCACGGTCGGCGACATCGAGTCCCTGCCGTTCCTGGAGACCGTCCGCCAGGTCCGCCACGAGGTCGGCCGCGACAACGTCTTCGTCGTGCACATCTCGCTGCTGCCCTACATCGGCCCCTCCGGCGAGCTGAAGACCAAGCCCACCCAGCACTCCGTCGCCGCCCTGCGCAACATCGGCATCCAGCCCGACGCCATCGTGCTGCGCGCCGACCGCGACGTCCCCACCTCCATCAAGCGCAAGATCTCGCTGATGTGCGACGTGGACGAGGCCGCGGTGGTCGCCGCCATCGACGCCAAGTCCATCTACGACATCCCGAAGGTGCTGCACACCGAGGGCCTGGACGCGTACGTCGTGCGCAAGCTCGACCTGCCGTTCCGCGACGTGGACTGGACCGTCTGGGAGGACCTGCTCGACCGGGTCCACAACCCCGACCACGAGGTCACCGTCGCCCTCGTCGGCAAGTACATCGACCTGCCCGACGCGTACCTGTCGGTCACCGAGGCGCTGCGCGCCGGCGGCTTCGCCAACAAGGCCCGCGTGAAGATCAAGTGGGTCACCTCCGACGACTGCAAGACGCCCGCGGGCGCCGCCAAGCAGCTCGGCGACGTGGACGCGATCTGCGTGCCCGGCGGCTTCGGCGACCGCGGCGTGAACGGCAAGGTCGGCGCGATCACCTACGCCCGCGAGAACAAGATCCCGCTGCTGGGCCTGTGCCTCGGCCTCCAGTGCGTGGTCATCGAGGCCGCGCGCAACCTGGCCGGCATCGAGGACGCCAACTCCACCGAGTTCGACGCCTCCACCGCGCACCCGGTCATCTCCACGATGGAGGAGCAGCTGGCCTTCGTCGAGGGCGCCGGCGACCTGGGCGGAACGATGCGCCTGGGCATGTACCCCGCCAAGCTGGCCGAGGGTTCCATCGTGCGCGAGGTGTACGACGGCAAGGAGTACGTCGAGGAGCGCCACCGCCACCGCTACGAGGTGAACAACGCGTACCGCGGCGAGCTGGAGAAGAAGGCCGGCCTGCTGTTCTCCGGCACCTCCCCGGACAACAAGCTGGTCGAGTACGTGGAGTACCCGCGCGAGGTGCACCCGTACCTGGTGGCCACCCAGGCCCACCCGGAGCTCCGCTCCCGCCCGACCAGGCCGCACCCGCTCTTCGCGGGTCTGGTGAAGGCCGCCGTGGAGCGCCAGCAGGGCAAGTGAGCGGACGCCGCTCGATAACGTAGGCAGCCGGGGTACGGATCCGTACCCCGGCTGCTGCGTTGTGGAAGGGTCGGTTCAGTGGAAATCAGGGACGTACCGGAGTCCTGGCGGGTCGTCGCGAGCGAAACCCCCTTCCGGGGCCGGAAGACCGCGGTGAGCTCGGACGACGTGGTCATGCCGGACGGCTCGGTGGCCCGCCGCGACTACCAGGTCCACCCCGGCTCGGTGTGCGTGCTCGCCCTGGACGAGGAGGGCCGGGTCCTGGTGCTGCGCCAGTACCGCCACCCCGTCCGTCACAAGCTCTGGGAGCTCCCCGCCGGGCTCCTCGACGTCCCCGGCGAGAACCCGCTGCACGCGGCCCAGCGGGAGCTGTACGAGGAGGCGCACGTCAAGGCGGGCGACTGGCGGGTCCTCACCGACCTGTACGCCACCCCCGGGGGCTCGGACGAGGCCATCCGGATCTTCCTCGCGCGGGATCTGGCGGAGGCGGAGGGGGAGCGGTTCGAGGTCTCCGAGGAGGAGGCGGACATGGTGGCGGCGCGGGTGCCGCTGGGGGAGCTGGTGCGGGGGGTGCTGGCCGGGGACCTCCACAACGTGGGGCTGGTGGCGGGGGTCCTGGCCCTCTCGGCGGTCCTCTCCGCCGATGCCCTCTCCACCCTCCGCCCCGCCGACGCCCCTTGGCCCGCCCGGCCGTACACCCCCTGACCCCCTCTCCTGCGGGTTCCCCCCCCGCGCATCCCGGCCGGCGCCGGGTACCGGGCTCTGCCCGGGCCCGCTCCTCAAGCGCCGGAGGGGCTGGTTTTCGCCTCGCGGTGTCCGGTTGCCCGGGGCGCAGTCCAGCCTCGCCGGCGTTTGAGGCGCCCGTGGGGGAATGCTGTGACGATCTGGTGATCCGATCGGGCGATTTGTCCGCCGCGCTCCCCACCGGCCGTCGCTCTGCGTGAACTACGCTCAAGGCTCCCGGAAGCAGTCGCCAGTGCCTCCGGGCAGGGAGAGGAGCGGTCCGTGACGGACGACGCCAACGGCCCGGCAGCCTTCTTCGGCCGCCGCAAGGAGCTCAAGGAGCTCCGCGAGGACATCGCACGCACCGGACTCGACACGCTCACCGGCCGCAAGGCCCCCCGGGCCCGCGTCCTGCTCGTAGCCGGCCGCCCCGGCTCCGGCCGCACCGCCCTGGCCGAGGAGTTCGTCCGCCGGATCGCGGACGAGTACCCGGACGGGGTGCTCAGGGCCCGCCTCACCGATCCCGCCGGCGAGCGCATCCCCACCGCCACCACCGCCCGCAGCCTGCTGGAGGCCCTCGGCCGGCCCACCCCGCCGGGCGCGGGCGAGGACGAGCTGACCTCCGCCCTGCGCACGGCCCTCGCCGGCCGCCGGGTGCTGATGCTCCTCGACGCCGCCGCCGACGCCCAGCAGGTGGACCCGCTGCTCGCCGACGACCCCGGCTGCCTGGCCGTGGTCACCGGCGCGGGCCCGCTCACCGGCATCCCCGACGTACGCCCGTGCACCCTCGGCGGCCTGGACAAGCAGGCCGCGCTCGAAATGCTCGTCCAGCGGGTCGGCGCCGTCCGCGTCACCGTCGACCCCCGGGCCGCCGAGGCCCTCGCCGAGGAGTGCGGCGGCCTGCCCGCGGCCCTCGCCCTCATCGGCGGCTGGCTGGCCGCCCACCCCGAGGCCGCCCTCGCGGACGTGGTCAAGCAGCTCTACGGCCTCAACGAGGGCAGCGCCGACGGCGGCCCGGTGAACCGATCCTTCCGGTTCGTCTGCGAGTCCCTGCCGCCCGCCGCGCAGCGCACCCTGCGCCTGCTCCTCCTGGCCCCCGCCGGGGAGGTGGACGCCCACACCGCCTCCGCCCTGGCCGGCTGCTCCGTCTCCGCAGCCCGCGCCACGCTGGAGGACTTCGCGGGCCTCGGCCTCCTGCGCCCCGCCTCCGACGGCCGGTACCTGCTGCCCGGCTGCCTCGTCCCCCTCCTCCGGGAGCAGCTGGAGGCCAAGGAGCGCCCGGCCGAGGTGCAGCTGGCCCGGGCCCGGATGCTGGAGCGGACCGTGCGGCTGCTGAAGTCCTGCCGGATGACCGCGGAGGAAGGGGCCGCCGAGCGGGACGCCCTCGGCCTGGCCCCGGAGCCCGCCGCCGCCCTGCCGCGCGCCCTGCGCTTCCCCGACCGGGCCGCCGCCGCGGCCTGGCTGGACACCCGGCTGCCCGCCCTCACCGCCGCCGCCTCCCTCGCCGTGGCCGACGGGGGGCTGGACACCCTGGCCCGCCGGCTGGTCGCGGCCCTGGTGCGGGCACTGGCGGCGCACCGGGGGACCGAGGCGGCCGCCCCCGAGCTGTACGGGCTGCACGGGCTGGTCCTGGACGTGGCCGAGCGGCACGGGCTGCACCGGGAGCGGGCCGCCGCCCTCCTGAACCTCGGCGACCTCGACGCGGAGACCGGCCGGACCGCCGAGGCCCTGGAGCGCTACCGGGCCGCGCTGGACGCCGGCCGGGCCGCCGGCGACCACTACGCGACCGGCCGCGCGATGGAATCCGTAGGAGGGGTGCACCAGGTGCTGGGGGACTGGCACCGGGCCGCCGACTGGTACGGGCGCGCCCTGTCCCAGTGCCTGACCCGCGGGGAGCGCGCGGACGAGGCCCGCCTGTACGGACGGCTCGGCTCGGTACACACGTACGCGGGACGCTACGGCGAGGCGCTGCGCAGCTGGCGGGCCGCCGCGGCAGGCTATCGGAAGCTCGCCGATGTCCCCTCCCATGCAAGGGCGTTGAGTGAGATGGCCCGCGTGCAGGAGTACGCCGGCCGGCCCGAGGAATCCCTCCACACCTGCCGGGCCGCCGTCGAGCTGGCACGCGCGGCGGGCGACCTGCGGCTGCAGGCCGCGCTCCAGCTGCGGCTGGCCGACACCCTCGACCGGCTCGGCGACCCGGCGGCAGCGCGGCTGCACCGCAGCACCGCCGACCGCCTGCTGCACGACGGCAGCGAGGAGCCTGTGGCCTGCGAAATCCGCAGTGGTTCGCACTGAGATATTTGGTTTGTAAGGCTAGACAGCTAGAAATCCTTCATTAGACTGGCTCCACCACGTCATCCCGTGGTGCATCCCGCTGCGCCCTGCTGCAATGGGTATGCATGGCATTGCCCCGTTTAATCCCCTGAGCCAAGGACCGTGATCGACGTGAAGGTCGGTATCCCCCGCGAGGTCAAGAACAACGAGTTCCGGGTGGCCATCACCCCCGCCGGCGTGCACGAGCTCGTCCGCAACGGCCACCAGGTCTTCGTCGAGCAGAACGCCGGCGTCGGCTCTTCGATCACGGACGCCGAGTACGTCGCCGCCGGTGCGGAGATCCTCGGCACCGCCGACGAGGTCTGGGCCACCGCCGACCTGCTGCTGAAGGTCAAGGAGCCCATCGCGGAGGAGTACCACCGCCTCCGCAAGGACCAGACCCTCTTCACCTACCTGCACCTGGCGGCCGACAAGGCGGGCACGGAGGCCCTCCTGGAGTCCGGCACCACCGCCATCGCGTACGAGACGGTCGAGCTCGCCAACCGCGCGCTGCCGCTGCTCGCCCCGATGTCCGAGGTCGCGGGCCGCCTCGCCCCGCAGGTCGGCGCCTACCACCTGATGCGCTCGGCCGGCGGCCGCGGCATCCTCCCCGGCGGCGTCCCGGGCACCCAGGCCGCGAAGGCCGTCGTCATCGGCGGCGGTGTCTCCGGCTGGAACGCCGCGCAGATCGCCATCGGCATGGGCTTCCACGTGACCCTGCTGGACCGCGACATCAACAAGCTCCGCGAGGCCGACAAGATCTTCGGCACGAAGATCCAGACGATCGTCTCCAACGCCTTCGAGCTGGAGAAGGCGGTCCTCGAGGCCGACCTCGTCATCGGCGCCGTGCTGATCCCGGGTGCGAAGGCCCCGAAGCTGGTCACCAACGAGCTCGTCTCCCGGATGAAGCCCGGAAGTGTCCTTGTCGACATTGCGATCGACCAGGGCGGCTGCTTCGAGGACTCCCGTCCGACCACCCACGCCGAGCCGACCTTCCAGGTGCACAACTCGGTCTTCTACTGCGTCGCCAACATGCCGGGCGCGGTTCCGAACACCTCCACCTACGCCCTCACGAACGCCACGCTGCCCTACATCGTGTCGCTCGCGAACAACGGCTGGGTCGAGGCCCTGCGCCGCGACCCGGCGCTGGCCCTGGGCCTCAACGTCCATGACGGCAAGGTCGTTTACGGTCCGGTGGCCGAGGCCCACGGCCTCGAGAGCGTCGAGCTGAGCACCCTGCTCGGCTGAGCCAGCCGCGGTACGTCAACGATTGACGTCAATCTCACGCATCCGGCCGGACCTTGCCCGCAAGGTCCGGCCGGACGCGTTTGCGGGCGTGTCCGGACCGGGCTCCAACTCGCCTCGAACGTAACCCTTTAACCGTTTCGCACACCCGTGAAACTTCGCAGCGGCAGCCCGCACGCCCTTGACAGAGTGGTGTTCGGTTGCCGACACATCGCGCCGCGTCCGGCCGATTGTGTTGCTGCGGACCGGTGACACGCCATAGAGTCGCCAACCGTCGGCATGGTGCCACGCTGACCTATCGATAAGTGTCCTGGTCACGTCCGAGGAGGTAAGACGACTTGTGAATGAGTCGACATTTGCTCCTGGGGGTGGTCAAGCAGCAATGCCTGCGCGGGGCCAGGGCCCTGCCGGGCTCGAAGCTGTCGGCTCCGTCGCGGTCCGCACCTTCGCAAACCACCAGCACATGACGACGCCCCAAAAGAGCATGGACGGCCTAGACGTGAACTCCATGGCCGGCGACCTGAGCGGCCGAGAGCCCACCGGTTTCGCCGACTACAACGAGGTGCCCGAGGGGCACTTCTACGACCCCGACGCCGAGTACGAGCCCGACCCCGAGTACGCGGCCACCCTCGCCCCCGACGCTGCCCGCCAGCGCCGCGAGCGGATCGGCCCGACCGGACGGCCGCTGCCGTACTTCCCGATCCCGGGTCCGCTGACCGACCACGGTCCGGCGAAGATCATCGCGATGTGCAACCAGAAGGGCGGCGTGGGCAAGACCACGTCGACCATCAACCTGGGCGCGGCGCTCGCCGAGTACGGACGGCGGGTGCTGCTCGTCGACTTCGACCCGCAGGGCGCCCTGTCGGTCGGCCTCGGCGTGAACCCGATGGAACTCGACCTGACGGTCTACAACCTGCTCATGGAGCGGGGCATGTCGGCCGACGAGGTGCTGCTCAAGACGGCGGTCCCCAACATGGACCTGCTGCCGAGCAACATCGACCTCTCCGCTGCCGAAGTGCAGTTGGTGAGCGAGGTCGCGCGCGAGTCGACGCTCCAGCGGGCCCTCAAGCCGCTGATGTCCGACTACGACTACATCGTGATCGACTGTCAGCCCTCGCTCGGCCTGCTGACCGTGAACGCCCTGACGGCCGCTCACAAGGTCATCGTGCCGCTGGAATGCGAGTTCTTCGCGCTCCGCGGAGTGGCCCTGCTGACCGAGACCATCGAGAAGGTCCAGGAGCGGCTGAACCCGGAGCTGGAGCTCGACGGCATCCTCGCCACGATGTACGACTCCCGTACCGTGCACAGCCGCGAGGTGCTGGCGCGCGTCGTCGAGGCCTTCGACGACCACGTCTACCACACGGTCATCGGCCGGACGGTCCGCTTCCCGGAGACCACGGTCGCCGGCGAGCCGATCACGACGTACGCCTCCAACTCCGTCGGCGCCGCCGCGTATCGCCAGCTCGCCAGGGAGGTGCTCGCCCGGTGTCACGCCGAGTGAGTCTGCCCGGAGCCGACGAACTGTTCCGCACCACCGGAGGAATGGCACTCCAGTCCTCCACCCCGCGGCGGTCCGGTCCCGAGGACCCCGGCGCGGCCGAGCACGCGGTGGCGGTGCCGGAGGGCGGCCCGGCCGCCGCAGGGCGCGTACGGGGCCCCGAGGAGCCGGACGGGGGCGCTGCGGCGGCCTCCGTGGCGGCGGCGGTCCCCCTGGTGGGCGGGCCGAGGCGGCCGCAGGAAGGTTCTGGCAGCGGCGGGGCGGCGGCTGCGGCGGCCTCCCCGGCGCCGGCCGCCGGCTCGCGCCGCGGCAAGGGGCGGGGCGCCAACCGCCGCCCCAGCGGGCGTGAGCGGCACGACGAGAAGATCACCGTGTACGTGTCCGCCGAGGAGCTGATGGACCTGGAGCACGCGCGCCTGGTCCTGCGCGGGGAGCACGGGCTCGCCGTCGACCGCGGGCGGATCGTCCGCGAGGCCGTGGCCGTGGTCCTGGCCGACCTGGAGTCGCGCGGCGAGGCGAGCATCCTGGTCCGCCGTCTGCGCGGCCGGTAGCCTGCCCGACTGACCGGGGTGCTCGGCGCCCCGCGCCCCTTGCACGCCGTACCTTGGACCGCGATGCCCCCGACCGATGAGCCTGCCCGGCCCGTCCGTGCCCTGCGCCGGGCGCTCGGCCGTGGACCGGGTGCGTCTCCGGCTGCCCCGGACCCGGACCCGGTGGAGGATCACGGGACCCTGCCCGCCGAGCCGGTCCCGGAGGCCGTCCCGGCCGTACCCGAGCCCGAGGCCGATGCGGGCCCCGTGCCCGAGCCGAACGGCTCCGGGGGCTCCGCCCCCGCACCCCCGCGCCTCCGCCGGCGAGGCTTGAATTCGCCCCCGGCGGATCCGGACGGCGCCGATGTTTCGGGCGGTGTGGAGGGCGAGGCCGGCGGGGGGTTCACCGTGCGGCTGGCGAACTTCGAGGGGCCGTTCGACCTGCTGTTGCAGCTCATCGCGCGGCACAAGCTCGACGTGACCGAGGTGGCCCTGCACCAGGTCACCGACGAGTTCATGGCGCACATCCGCGCCATGGGCGCCGACTGGGACCTCGACCAGACCACCGAGTTCCTGGTGGTCGCCGCCACCCTCCTCGACCTCAAGGCCGCCCGGCTGCTGCCCACCGCCGAGGTGGAGGACGAGGCCGACCTCGCCCTGCTGGAGGCCCGGGACCTGCTGTTCGCGCGGCTCCTGCAGTACCGCGCCTACAAGCAGATCGCCGACATCATCCAGGACCGCATGGCGGCCGAGGGCCGCCGGTACCCCCGTACCGTCGGCCTGGAGGCCCACCACGCCGAGCTGCTCCCCGAGGTGATCATCAGCATCGGCGCCGAGGGGTTCGCACGGCTGGCGGTCAAGGCCATGCAGCCCAAGGCCAAGCCGCAGGTGTACGTGGACCACATCCACGCCCCGCTGGTCAGCGTCCAGGAGCAGGCCCGGATCGTCGTACGGATGCTGCGCGCGGCCGCGGCCGCCGGCGGGGCCGGGGTGGCCTTCCGGGAGCTGGCCGCCGACGCGCCCGACACCCTGACCGTGGTGGCCCGCTTCCTGGCCCTGCTGGAGCTGTACCGGGAGCGGGCGGTCCGGCTGGACCAGGAGCAGGCCCTCGGGGAGCTCACGGTCCTCTGGACCGGCGGGGACGAGGGCGAGCCGCTCGTGACGGACGAGTTCGACCGGGCCGCGGAAGCCGGTCCGGAAGAAGCCGGGGAAACAGAGGAAGCAGCGGAAGGGGACGTACCGTGAGCGAGGTCGCGGAGCTGGAGCTGAAGCCCGCGCTGGAGGCCGTCCTCATGGTCGTGGACGAGCCGGCGACCGAGGAGCACCTCGCCAAGGTGCTGGAGCGGAGCCGGCGCGAGATCGCGGACGCCCTGCGCGAGCTGGCCGACGAGTACGCCGTACAGGGACGCGGCTTCGAGCTGCGGCCGGTGGCCGGCGGCTGGCGGTTCTACACCCGCCCCGCGTACGCGGCGGCCGTGGAGGCCTTCGTGCTCGACGGGCAGCAGGCCCGCCTGACCCAGGCGGCGCTGGAGACCCTGGCGGTGGTCGCCTACCGCCAGCCGGTGAGCCGTTCCCGGGTCTCCGCGGTCCGCGGGGTCAACTGCGACGGGGTCATGCGGACCCTCCTCCAGCGCGGTCTGGTGGAGGAGGCGGGGACGGAACCCGAAACAGGTGCGATCCTGTACAGGACGACGAACTACTTTCTGGAGCGGATGGGCCTGCGCGGCCTGGACGAGCTCCCGGAGCTCGCGCCCTTCCTCCCGGAGGCGGACGCGATCGAAGCCGAGACGCAGGAAGGTGTCCCGTCGTTCGACCCGGACGCACCGGACACTGACGTAGACGACAAGACGACGGACATTTGATGCGAAGCAGCGGCGGCAACAGGAACAGCGGCAAGAGCGGCGGGCGCGGTAACTTCCGCGGCGCCGGGAACTCGCGCGACGACCGGCAGGGCCAGGGCCAGGCCCGCCCGCGCCGTCCCCGCCCCGAGGAGCGCCGCTACGACGTCGGCCCCGAGGGCGAGCGCAGCGGCGGCGCCCGCGGCGCCGCGGCCCGCGGTGGCGCCAAGGGCGGCCCCAAGGCCCCCCAGGGCGGCCGTGGGGGCGCGCAGGGCGGCCGTGGCGGCCAGGGCGGCGGACGCGCCGGGCAGGCCCGCCCGCGCGAGTACGACGCGCGGATCGAGGAGCGCAACCGCGAGCGGTACGCGAACAAGCCGCAGATCAAGACCCCGAAGACCTTCCCCGGCGCCGAGCAGGAGGGCGAGCGCCTGCAGAAGGTGCTCGCCCGCGCCGGCATGGGCTCGCGCCGCGCCTGCGAGGAGCTCATCGAGCAGGCCCGGGTCGAGGTCAACGGCAAGATCGTGGTCGAGCAGGGCATGCGCGTGGACCCCGAGAAGGACGAGATCAAGGTGGACGGCCTGACCGTCGCCACCCAGTCGTACCTGTTCTTCGCGCTGAACAAGCCCGCCGGCGTGGTCTCCACCATGGAGGACCCGGACGGCCGCCAGTGCCTCGGCGACTACGTGACCAACCGCGAGACCCGCCTGTTCCACGTCGGCCGGCTCGACACGGAGACCGAGGGCATCATCCTGCTCACCAACCACGGCGAGCTGGCCCACCGCCTCACCCACCCGAAGTACGGCGTCACCAAGACCTACCTGGCCGCCATCACCGGCCCGCTGCCGCGCGAGGTGGGCAAGCGCCTGCAGTCCGGCATCCAGCTGGAGGACGGCTACGCCAAGGCCGACCACTTCCGGGTCGTCGACCAGGTCGGCAAGAACTACCTGGTCGAGGTGACCCTGCACGAGGGCCGCAAGCACATCGTGCGCCGGATGCTGGCCGAGGCCGGCTTCCCCGTCGAGAAGCTGGTGCGGACCGCCTTCGGCCCCATCGAGCTCGGCGACCAGAAGTCCGGCTGGCTGCGCCGCCTGACCAACACCGAGGTCGGCATGCTGATGAAGCAGGTCGGCCTGTAGTCGGCCCCCTGCCCGGCCGTACGCCCGTACGGCACCCCGAGATGCCTGCAGCGCCCCGGCGCCGCGGGCATCTCGCGTTTCCGGGCGGTTCCTCCCTTGTGGGCGCCCGCCTCCCGGGTTTATGGTCGGACTGACCATTAAAAGGGAGGGGGTGGTCCGGTGACCGGGCCCGAGTACGACCCGCACGCCTTCGAGCCGTTCGCCGTCACCGTCGACCTGGCCGTCTTCACCGTCCGGGCCGGTGCGCTGCACGCCCTCCTGATCCGGCGCGGCCAGGAGCCGTACGCCGGGGACTGGGCGCTGCCCGGCGGGTTCCTCCTGCCGCGGGAATCCGCCGAGGCCGCGGCGCGGCGGGAGCTGGCCGAGGAGACCGGGCTGCCGCCCGCGGTGGTCGCGGACCTGCACCTGGAGCAGCTGCGCACCTACAGCGAGCCGGACCGGGACCCGCGGATGCGGGTGGTGTCGGTGGCCTTCACCGCCCTCGTGCCCGGCCTGCCGGAACCCCGCGGCGGCGGGGACGCGGCGGACGCCCGGTGGCTGCCCGCGGGGGGCTCCGGCCCGCCCGTCCCGCTCGCCTTCGACCACGAACGGATCCTGGCGGACGCCCGCGACCGGGTCGGGGCCAAGCTCGAGTACACCTGCCTCGCCACCGCCTTCTGCCCGCCCGAGTTCACCCTCGGTGAGCTCCGGCAGGTCTACGAGACGGTCTGGGGCACCGCGCTCGACCCGCCCAACTTCCGCCGCAAGGTGCTCGCCACCCCCGGGTTCGTCGAGCCGGTCCCCGGCGGCGCCAGGCTCACCGGCGGCCGGGGCAAACCCGCCGCCCTCTACCGGCCCGGTCCGGCCCGCGCCCTGCACCCGCCCCTGCTCCGCCCCCGCCCGGAAGGAACCGCGTGATGACCCCTCGACCCAAGCGCGCCGCGACCGGCTCGCTCATCGGGCTGGCCCTCGGGGACGCCCTCGGCTTCCCCACCGAGTTCAACGACGTACCGTCCATCCTCGCCAAGTGCGGCCCGTGGCGGGAGATGGACCTGCCCCGCCCCGCGATCGTCACCGACGACACGCAGATGACCCTGGCCCTGGCCCGGGGACTGCGCACCGCCATGGAACGGGGCCCGCTCGGCCCGCTGCGGCTGGCCCGCCCGGTCCGGGAGGAGTTCGTCGACTGGTACCACTCCCCGGAGAACAACCGGGCCCCCGGGCGGACCTGCCTGACGGCCTGCGGGCTCCTCGACTCCGCCCGCCCCTGGCAGGAGGCCAGCCAGACCGGCTCCAAGGGCTGCGGGGCCAACATGCGCGTGGCCCCGCTGGGGCTCGTGCCCGGGCTGACGGAACAGGAGCGGGCCGGGGCGGCCCAGCTCCAGTCGGCACTGACCCACGGCCACCCCACCGCCCTGGCGGCCTCCGACCTGACCGCGCACGGCGTGCACCTGCTGGCCTCGGGCACCGAACCCACCGGACTCGTCGGCCGGCTCCGCTCGTACGCCCTCCGGCAGCGCACCACGTACCACGAGCACTGGCTCGGCGACCTGTGGCGGCACGCCCACGACCCCTCGCCGCAGTCCTTCGCCGCCCGCGGCTGGGACGACTGCCTGGACGCCCTGGACCGGCTCGCCAAGGCCCTGCGCACGCCCGCCCCGGAACTGGACCCGTGCCTGGCCACCGGGGAGGGCTGGATCGCGGAAGAGGCCCTGGCCACCGCCCTGCACTGCTTCCTCCTCTTCCCGGAGGAGCCGCTCCTCGCCCTCCGGCGGGCCGCCTGCACCGCGGGCGACTCCGACTCCATCGCCTGCCTGGCGGGGGCCTTCGCGGGCGCCCACCTCGGGGCGGCGGCCTGGCCGGAGGAGTGGGCGCAGCGCATCGAGTACCGCACCGAGCTCATCGCCTTCGGGGCGCTCTGGGACGCCGCCTGACGGGTGGCCGGACGGGGTCCGCGGCCTGCAGGCCGCGGCCTGCGGTCAGGGGCCCCGGTCACCCGGCCGAGGCGCGGCGGGTACGGATCAGGAAGTCCTCCACCCGTGCCCGGTCCGGCTCGGCGGGCAGGGGGCTGCGGGGGAGGGCGGCCGCGGCCTCCTCGGCCAGCCGGTTCATCCACGCCTCGACCTCGTCCCAGCCGGTCTCGCCGCGCTTCACGGCCAGCAGGCGGTCGCGCTCCGGACCGACGTCGACCGTCAGCTCCCCGGTGCGCAGCAGGTCCCGGCAGCTGGTCAGGAGGCGGAGCAGGTGCATGGCGTGCTTCCAGCGGGGCGCGCCGTGGTTGCGGACGTCCCCGGCCAGCTTGCGGCGCTGGCCGTCCGCGTAGCCGGTGAAGGTGGCGTGGGCCCGACGGGAGAGGAACGCGCCCCGGTGGGCGAGGAGTTCCTCGCCCACCGGGGTCAGCCGGGTCACCAGCGGGGAGTGCAGGCACTCCAGGATGTTCGGGTTGGCCCGCAGCGCCAGTTCGCAGAAGCGCTCCAGCTCCCAGGAGAACTGCTCGTCGAGCGGCCCCTCCACGTGCGCCGGCGGCTTCTCGAACCGCCAGTACAGCGGGGTGGGCGCCAGATAGACACCGCGCCGGTCGGTGTCGCTGTCCTCCGTCGCCAGGCCGAAGGCGCGCGAACCCATCACGCACGCGTAGACCGTGTGGTCGCGTACGAGGGCCACGCCGGACGGGTCGGCTCCGGACGGGTCGGCTCCGGACGCGTCGGCTCCGGGCGCGTCGGCGGAGTCGGAGGCGGTACCGGGTCCGGATGTCGGCTGCATGGGCCGAAGGCTACGCCAGGCGGATCTCCCCGTCGGTCACGGTGATCTTCTTCTCGGGCAGCGGGCGCGGTGCGGGCCCCGCGACCACCTTGGCGTCCGCGATCGCGTACTTGCTGCCGTGGCAGGGGCAGTCGATGGTGCCGTCCGCCACCTTGTTCACGAGGCAGCCCTGGTGGGTGCACACCGCCGAGAAGGCCTTGAACTCGCCCGCGGCGGGCTGGGTGACGACCACCTTCTTCGCCGTGATCACGGTGCCGCCGCCCACCGGCACGTCGGCCGCCTTCACCAGCGGCTCGGAACCCCCGGCCGCGGGCGGCGCGCTCTCGGTGACCTTGCCCGAGCCGGCGGTGGTGTCCTCGCCCCCGCCGGTGGTCTTCTCCTCGCCGCAGCCCGTGAGCGCGGCACCCGCGAGGCCGGCCGCACCGGCCGCCAGGACCGTGCGCCGCAGCGGAAGGTTGTCTGCCATGGTGTTCTCCTCGGTCGTACTCGGTGAACCCGACGGAACCCGACGGAACTCGCCGGAACCGGACGGAACTTCAGACGTGCGTAGCGGCAGCATCCTGGCGCCTCGCGGGCCGCTTGAGAAGCACGGGACCGGCGTGGCTCACGAGGCCGTCCACGGGACGAGCCCCTCGGCGGCCCCGCTGGCCCCGCGTACGACCTCCCAGACGCGGACCACGGCCGCCCGGTCCAGCGGACCGTGCACGTGCGGATATCGGGCCCCGTGCGGGCCCTCCCGGCGGACCTCCGAGGTCAGGGCGCGCTCGTCGATCTCCACCGCGAGCAGCGGGCCGGGCACCGCCCGGTAGTGCAGGTCCGCGATCTCCAGCACGGTCGGCCGGTCCGCCGAGCAGTGCACGAACCCTTCGGATTCCAGAGAGGGCGGGGCGTACGGGAGGTCCGGCGCGGCGGACCAGTCGGCCAGGGAGACGAGATGGAAGATCATGCGCTCGGTTCTACACCGGCCCGGCCCGGCCCGCCGCAGGGTGCCCCGATCGGCCCCGGCCGGTGGCGGCCCGCGGCGGACCGGGGGAGATTGGCCGTGTCGTGCAGCCGGGCACGGCCGGCCCAGTGCCCGGCGCCGGTGCCCGGCCCTCCCTTGCGAAAGGCACCACCATGGCCGGAAACGACCTCGGCTCCCTGCTCGGCGGCCTCCTCGGCGGCGGGCAGAGCGGCTCCCCGGGCGGCGGCGGGAACATCCTCGGCGCCCTGCTCTCCCACCTCATGAACGGCGGCGGGGGCGCAGGCGGCGGACCGGCGGGCGGCGCCGGGGCCGCGTCCGGGAACAACCCGCTCGGCGGGCTGCTCGACATGCTGACCAGGTCCGGACTGGCCGACCAGGCGCAGTCCTGGCTGGGCACGGGCGAGAACCAGCCGGTCACCGGGGCGCAGATCAAGGAGGCCCTGCCCGCGGACGCCCTCCAGCAGGTCGCCCGCGATGCGGGCGTCAGCCCCGAGGACGCCGCCGACCGGATCGCGCAGTCCCTGCCCGCCGCCGTCGACAGGCTCAGCCCCGCCGGACAGATCCCGAGCGGCTCGCTGGAGGACATCATCCGGCAGCAGTCCCTCTGACCCGGCCCGCCGGCCGACCCGGTCCGGCCGCTGTCCCGGCCGCCGACCCGACGTCCGTACGCCGGCGTGCCGGACGGGGACCCGGCGCCGGCGCGCCCGCGCGCGCCGGGTCCCCGCTCCCGCCGACCGCGCGCCGCACGCGGCTGGCTAATCTGATCAGGCACCCCTCCGCGGTACCGGCGGAGGACGCCGCCGACCAAGGAGTGCCCGTGAGAACCGCCGTCGTCATCGGAACCGGACTGATCGGCACCTCCGCGGCGCTCGCCCTCGCAGGACGGGGCATCACCGTCCACCTCGTCGACCGGGACCCCGTACAGGCCCACACGGCGTCCGCACTGGGCGCCGGCACCGACGAGGCCCCCGAGGGCACCGTGGACCTCGCCATCGTCGCCGTGCCCCCGGCGCACGTCGCCGCCACCCTGGCCGACGCCATCGGCCGCGGCACCGCCCGCGCGTACATCGACGTGGCCAGCGTCAAGGGCGGCCCGATGCGCGAGCTGGAATCCCTCGGCGTGGACCTCTCCGGCTACATCGGCACTCACCCCATGGCCGGCAAGGAGCGCTCGGGCCCGCTGGCCGCCAGCGCCGACCTGTTCGAAGGCCGCCCCTGGGTCCTCACCCCGACCAAGGACACCGACACCGAGGTCCTCAACCTCGCCCTCGAACTGATCGCGTACTGCCGCGCGGTGCCCGTGGTCATGGACGCGGACGCCCACGACCGCGCCGTGGCCCTGGTCTCCCACACCCCGCAGCTGGTCTCCTCGATGGTCGCGGCCCGCCTCGGCGACGCCGACGAGAGCGCCGTACGGCTGTGCGGCCAGGGCATCCGGGACGTCACCCGGATCGCCGCCTCGGACCCGCGGATGTGGCTGGACATCCTGTCCGCCAACCCCGGCCCCGTCGCCGACGTGCTCTCCGGCATCGCCGCCGACCTCGACGAGACGGTGCAGGCCCTGCGGGCCCTCCAGTCCGGCGACGAGGTCCGGCGCAAGGGCGGGGCCGACGGCATCGAGGACGTCCTGCGGCGCGGCAACGCCGGCCGGGTCCGCGTGCCCGGCAAGCACGGCGCCGCCCCCGCCGTGTACGAGACCGTGGCCGTGCTCATCAGCGACCGGCCGGGTGAGCTCGCCCGGATCTTCGCCGACGCCGGCCAGGCCGGGGTGAACATCGAGGACGTCCGCATCGAGCACGCCACCGGGCAGCAGGCGGGCCTGGTCCAGCTCATGGTCGAGCCGAAGGCCGTGCCGGTCCTGACCGCCGAGCTGCGGGACCGCGGCTGGGCGCTGCGCCCGCAGTAGGCCCGGTAACCTAGAAGAGGGGCGTTTTTTCGCGCGCCCGCAAACGTCGCGCAACCAGAAGGGCCCACCACCGTGGAAACCGCCGTGATCGTCGCCATCGACGGCCCCTCCGGCACGGGCAAGTCCAGCACCTCCAAGGCCGTCGCGGCCAAGCTGGGCCTGCGCTACCTGGACACCGGTGCCCAGTACCGGGCGATCACCTGGTGGATGCTCACCAACGGGGTGGACGTCGAGGACCCGCAGGCCGTGGCCACGGCGGCCGGCAAGCCGGTCATCGTCTCGGGCACCGACCCGAACGCGCCCACGATCACCGTGGACGGACTGGACGCCTCCGGCCCGATCCGCACCCAGGAGGTCACCTCCCGCGTCAGCGCCGTGAGCGCCGTGCCGGAGGTGCGCGCCCTGATCACCGACCTCCAGCGCTCCATCGCGGCCGAGGCCGAGGGCGGCATCGTGGTCGAGGGCCGGGACATCGGCACGACCGTGCTGCCCGACGCCGACCTGAAGATCTTCCTCACCGCCTCCGCGGAGGCCCGTGCGGCCCGCCGCAGCGGGGAGCTGAAGGGCAAGGAGGCGACGGACCTCGCCGCCACCAAGGAGGCCCTGATCAAGCGGGACGCGGCCGACTCCGGCCGCAAGACCTCCCCGCTGGCCAAGGCCGACGACGCCGTCGAGGTGGACACCACCGAGCTGACCCTCGACCAGGTCATCGAGTGCGTGGTCACCCTCGTCGAGGAGAGGCAGAGCGCGACCGAAGACGTGGAGAAGCGGGCCGCGAAGTGAGTGAGACGCCCTCCCCGAAGGGGGCGGCGGTCGGACGGCGCATCGGCATCGGCCTGATGTACGGCCTCTGGCGCCCCCGGGTGCTCGGAGCCTGGAAGGTACCGGCCTCCGGCCCGGTCATCCTCGCCGTGAACCACTCCCACAACATCGACGGCCCGATGCTGATGGGCACCGCACCGCGCCCCGTGCACTTCCTGATCAAGCAGGAAGCGTTCACCGGCCCGCTCGACCCCTTCCTGCGGGGCATCGGGCAGGTCCCGGTGGACCGCTCGGGCACCGACCGCGCCGCGGTCACCCGGGCCCTGGCCGTCCTGGAGGGCGGCGGGGTGCTGGGGATCTTCCCGGAGGGCACCCGCGGCGAGGGCGACTTCGCCGCACTGCGCGGCGGGCTGGCGTACTTCGCCGTACGCTCCGGCGCTCCGATCGTGCCGGTCGCGGTGCTGGGCAGCGCCGAGCGGCGCGGCCGCCTGGTCAAGGCCCTGCCGCCCTTCCAGGGCCGCGTGGACGTCGTCTTCGGCGACGCCTTCGCGGCTCAGGAAGGCGTGCGCAGCTCGAATGAGGGTGGCGGCGGGTGGCGGGCGAGCGGGAGCGGCCGGCGCACCCGTACGGCCCTCGACGAGGCCACCGTACGCATCCAGCAGCGGCTGACCGCCCACCTGGACCACGCCAAGCGCCTCACCGGGCGCTAGGCGAGACTGAACGAGTAGTGGACCCGACTCCCCCTCCGGGACGGAGACGGCGCCGGGGCCCACCGATCACCACGAACGACGAGGAACGGACTTCATGAACGACCAGCACGACCACGGAGCGCTTGGCGACGCCGAGTACGCGGAGTTCATGGAGCTCGCGGCGGAAGAGGGTTTCGACCTCGAAGACGTCGAGGACGCGATCGGTGAGGCCGGACACGGCCCGCTGCCCGTCCTCGCCGTCGTCGGACGCCCGAACGTCGGCAAGTCGACCCTGGTGAACCGCATCATCGGCCGCCGCGAGGCCGTCGTCGAGGACAAGCCGGGCGTCACCCGCGACCGCGTCACCTACGAGGCCGAATGGGCCGGCCGCCGCTTCAAGGTCGTCGACACCGGCGGCTGGGAGCAGGACGTCCTCGGCATCGACGCGTCCGTGGCCGCCCAGGCCGAGTACGCCATCGAGGCCGCCGACGCCTGCGTGTTCGTCGTCGACTCCAAGGTGGGCGCGACGGACACCGACGAGGCCGTCGTCAAGCTGCTGCGCCGGGCCGGCAAGCCCGTCGTGCTGTGCGCCAACAAGGTGGACGGCCAGAGCGGCGAGGCCGACGCCACCGCCCTGTGGTCCCTCGGCCTCGGCATGCCCTACCCGGTCTCCTCGCTGCACGGCCGCGGCACCGGCGACCTGCTCGACGCCGTCCTGGAGGCGCTGCCCGAGGCCCCCGCGCAGAGCTTCGGCGGGAACACCGTCGGCGGCCCGCGCCGGATCGCCCTCATCGGCCGCCCGAACGTCGGCAAGTCCTCCCTGCTCAACAAGGTCGCGAAGGAGGAGCGGGTCGTCGTCAACGAGCTGGCCGGCACCACCCGCGACCCGGTCGACGAGCTGATCGAGCTCGGCGGGGTCACCTGGAAGTTCGTGGACACGGCGGGCATCCGCAAGCGCGTCCACCTCCAGCAGGGCGCCGACTACTACGCCTCCCTCCGCACGGCCGCGGCCGTGGAGAAGGCCGAGGTCGCGGTCATCCTGATCGACTCCACCGAGAGCATCAGCGTCCAGGACCAGCGCATCATCACCATGGCCGTCGAGGCCGGCCGCGCCGTGGTCATCGCCTACAACAAGTGGGACCAGCTCGACGAGGAGCGCCGCTACTACCTCGAGCGCGAGATCGAGACCGAGATGCAGCAGGTCTCCTGGGCCCCGCGGGTGAACGTCTCCGCGCTGACCGGCCGCCACATGGAGAAGCTGGTGCCGGCGATCGAGACCGCCCTCGCGGGCTGGGAGACGCGCGTCCCGACCGGCCGCCTCAACGCCTTCCTCGGCGAGATCGTCGCCGCCCACCCGCACCCGATCCGGGGCGGCAAGCAGCCGCGCATCCTGTTCGGCACCCAGGCCGGCACCAAGCCCCCGCGCTTCGTGCTCTTCTCCTCCGGCTTCCTGGAGCACGGCTACCGCCGCTTCGTCGAGCGCCGGCTGCGCGAGGAGTTCGGCTTCGAGGGCACCCCGATCCACATCTCGGTGCGGGTGCGCGAGAAGCGCAGCAAGAAGAAGTAGCGGCGGCAGCGGCGGCCCGGCGGGTCAGAACCCCCGCCGGGGAGCGGGCGGCAGCGCCGCCGGGACGTGCGTCCCGGTGTGGTGCGGCCGCCCGCTGCCGTGTGTGCCCACGGCGGCCGGGTAGCCGCCCGGCGGGACCGGCGCCGGCCGGCCCGGCAGGCCCGCGTACGAGGGGCCCCCGCTGTCCGGGACGGGCTGCCAGGGGTCGGAGGCGGTGCTCCAGGTGCCCGTCGGCTGCCACGAGCCCGTCGGCCAGGTGCCGGTGCCCCCGTACGTCCCGGTGTCCGCGCCGCCGGAGCTCCAGGACGCGGAGCCGTGGCCGTAGGAGCCGCCGTAGGAGCCGCCGTAGGAGCCGCCGTACGAGCTGCCGTACGTGCTCCCGTACGCCGGGCCGAAGGCGGTGAACCCGAGGTCCTCCTCGCCCGTCCGGTCGCCCGGCAGGGCCCGGAACGCCCGCATGTACTCCGAGTACAGCGCGTCGAAGATCGGCGTCTGCGAGGCGGCGGCGTGCGGCTCCCGGTCGTGCGGCGGGCGCATCGGCGGGATCTGGCCCGGGAACGGGCTCGGGAACGGCTGCGGGCGCGGAGCGTCGTATGCGTGCACGTACCTGCAACGAAACGCCCGCCCGACGGATGCGGGCGGGCGGGGCGAAAACGCAGATCGCCGGGGGTCTCCGGTCCTTCCCGGTGTACCCCCGGCGTGCGCCGATCGCGGCCGGGCGGCAGCCGCCCGGGCCGGTCAGGTCCCTGCGAGCGGCATCACCGCGGCCACCAGGAGCCCGTTGAGTGCCGCCTTGTCCAGCGCGTCCCGCAGCAGGTCCTCGCGCGGCTGCTGGCCGATGGAGCCGGCCGGGGCCGCGTACACCAGGACCTTCTGGGTGCGGTTGACGGCCGCACGCCAGCCGTCGGTGACCGCGAGGGCCTGGTGCGCCTGCCACCAGGCCACCGGGCTGCCGCCGTTCGGGCCCGGCTGCAGCACGGCGTGCAGCTGGCCCGCCGCCAGCAGGACGGACCAGCCGGGCAGGAGGGTGGGCAGGTTCGCCATGTCCGAGACCGGGATGAATCCCTGCTCGATCAGCAGCGGCAGGAAGTCGTCGCCGGGGCCGTCGCTGTCCGGCCGCGAGATGGCCGTGGTCGGCTCGACGACCAGCGCCGGGTGCAGTTCCCCGTCGATGAGCATCAGGCCGCTGGTGATGCCCAGCACGGCCTGGCCGCGGGCCGGCTGCGGGGCCCCCGCCGGTGCGGCCGCCGCCGGGGCGGCCTCGCCGGTGATGCTGGCCACGGCCCCCTGCAGCTGGTCCTCGGAGACCGCCACCACCTGGGAGGGGATGCACTTGGCGTGGGCGAAGGCCAGGACGGCGGTCTCGTCGCCGACGAACAGCACGGTGCTGGTCGGTTCCCGTTCGGAGTCGCCCGGGGTGCGGCAGGAGGTGCAGTCGTAGCTGCCCGGCGCGGTCTCGCCGGAGAGCAGCAGCTCGGCTTCTTCGTCGCCGATCTCGGCGCGTACGTCAGGGCTGACGTCGAGCATGCGCGACACGGGGTGACTCCTCGGACTAGGCGTGCGTGGGCCGGGCCGTTCCCGGCTCTGCGGGGCTCAACGGGGGAGCCGCGGCCGGGGTCACGCCCCTTTTGTGGGCAGTTGCAGCCGGGAGCCGGGGCGGCCGGGCGGGGCACTGCCCGTGCGCCGCCCGGGTGGGCCCGCCGGGGCCCCCGCGTGCCGCCGCGGGAAGCCTTCCGAGCGGTGCGTAGCGTGGCCCGATGGCTCACCTCCGGATGCGGTTTCCCGGCCCGGCGGCCGCGGCCCTGCTCACCCTCCTCCTGGCGGCCGGCCCCGCCGCCGCACGGGCCGCGGCCGCCCCGCCCCCGCCCTCGCCCGGCCCGGCCGGCACCCTCGTCACCCAGGCGGGCTCCGACGGCCGGATCGGCAGCGGGCCGGGGGACTGCGGCCCGGACGGGCAGTGGCCGTGGGACTGCGTCGCCGACTGCGAGTCCGGCGGCCGCTGGCACGTCAACACCGGCAACGGCTTCTACGGCGGCCTCCAGTTCGGGCAGCCCACCTGGCAGCGCTACGACGGGACCCGCTTCGCGCCGCGCGCCGACCTCGCCACCCGCGAGCAGCAGATCCTGGTCGCCGAGGACGTGCTCGGCACCCAGGGCTGGGAGGCCTGGCCGGTCTGCGCCCGGCGGTACGGGCTGGCCGGCCGGGCCCATGTGGTGCGGCCCGGGGACACCCTCGCCGCGCTCGCCCGCACGTACCGGATCCCCGGCGGCTGGCAGGAGCTGTACGTCCTCAACGCCGGGGTGATCGGGCCGCACCCGGGGCGGCTGGTGCCGGGGACCATGCTGGTCATCCCGAAGGAAGCGGCCGTCCCGCAGCGGCGGGTTCCACGGCCTCCCCGCTGAAGACGACCGCGCCCCGGCGCAGTTCGTGCACCAGCACGCCCGGGGCCCGCAGGGCGGCCGGCACCCGCTGCTCGGCCAGCACCACCGCCGCGCCCGCGGCGGCGAGCCCGGCCAGCAGGGCGTACGTACGCTCCGCGGGGCCGGCGGCCATGCCCTGCACCGGCTCGTCGACGAGGACCACGCGGGCGCCGCGGGCCAGCAGGGCCCGGGAGACCGCCAGCATCCGCTGCTCGCCGCCGGAGAGGGTGCCGGCCGTCCGGTGCAGCAGCGGGCGGAGTTCCGGGTAGCCGGCCAGGGCGGGCCCGAAGTCCCCGTCCGGCGCGGCGAGCCGCAGCTGCTCGGCCACCGGCAGCCGGCCGTACACCGCCCCCAGGTCCGGTACGAGGCACAGCCCGCGCCGGGCGCGTTCGTGGGCGCGCAGCCGGGTGACCTCGCGGCCGCGCCAGAAGACCGCGCCCGCGGCGAGCGGGACCGAGCCGGCGAGGGCGTGCAGGGCGGTGGTGCGGCCGGAGCCGTTGCGGCCGACGAGGACGGTGACGGCCGCCGCGGGCACCGGCAGGTCCACCCCGTGCAGGGCCTCCAGCGGGCCGTACCGCACGCGGGCCCCGTGGAGGGCCATCTCAAGGGCCATCGAGCACCCCCTGCGCCATCACGTGCACGGTGCCGGCGAGTTCGGCCACGAGGTCGAGGTCGTGCTCGACGAGGAGCAGGGCCAGGCCGTCGGCGGCCAGCGCCCGCAGGACCCGGGCGAGGGCGGCGGTCTCGGCGGAGTCCAGGCCCGCGGCCGGCTCGTCGAGCAGCAGCACCCGGGGGCCGCCCGCGAGGGCCCGGGCCAGCTCCACCCGGCGCAGCGTGCCGGTGGGCAGCCCGGCGGTGCGCGCGTACCGGACCGGGCCGTCGAGCCCGAAGAGCCGCAGGGCCCGTTCCACGGCGGCCGGGTCCCCGCGCCGGTACCCGTGCTCGGCCCCCACCCGTACGTTCTCCTCGACGGTCAGCGAGGAGAACACCGCCGGCTGCTGGAAGCTCCGCCCCACCCCGGACCGGGCCCGCGCGTACGGCGGCATGCCGGTCAGGTCCCGGCCGTCCAGGGTGATCCGCCCCGACCCGGTCCGCAGGCTGCCGCCGAGGGCGTGGAACAGGGTGGACTTCCCGGCCCCGTTCCCCCCGACCACCCCCGTCACCCGCCCGGCGGGCACCTCAAGACCGACCCCCCGCAGTGCCTCGTACCCGTCCGGATACCGCAGCCACAGCCCCTCGGCCCGCAGCACGACCGCCGGCCGGCCCCCGGACCGCGCTCCCGGCCCGAGCTCCGGCGCCGCCGACCCCGTCCCGGCCCCGGGCGCCGGGTGGCCCGTCCGGGCCGGGGCGGCGGGGGTGCGGTGTCCCGGCCCGGGCGGGCGCGGGGCGGTCGGGAGGAGGGCGCGCATTCGGGCCGGGAGGGCCCGCAGGGCCGGCGGCACCCGCCTTCCGAGCCTCCGCCCGACCCGGAGCCCGGGGCCGGCGCCCCGCCCAGGGTCGCCGAGGGTCGGCGCGGCGGGCGGGGCCGGGCGGGATGGGGGCTTCTTCCCGGGCGGAACGGCCTGCCCGGCCCGAGGGCCCTGGCCGGAGTGTCCCCGGCCGGGTGGGGACAGGGTGGAGGGGCGGTGGAAGGGGAGGGGCGGGAGGCGGCCGGTCAGGCAGGCCAGGATGCCGATGGCGGCCGCGGCCACGCCTCCGCGGGTGCCGGCGTCCAGGGCCACCAGGAGGGCGGCCGCCGCCACCGCGCCGAGCAGGCTGTCGTAGCCGACCACCGCCAGGGCGGCGAACCACAGCAGGCCGCGGACCGGGTCGAAGGCCTCGGGGTCGAAGGCCCGCACGCCGATCCCGAGCATCCCGCCGCCAAGTGCGGCCAGGGCGGCGCCCGTGGTGAACGCCAGGAGCTTCAGCCGGGGCACGGGCACCCCGGCGGCGGCCGCCGCCGGCTCGTGGTCGCGGAGGGCTGCCAGGGCCCGTCCGGTACGGCCGCGGCGCAGGGCGCCCACGGCGAGCAGCGCGGCGGCGAGGACGGCGAGTTCGAGGGCGTAGTACGCCCGGTCCCCGGCGAAGCCGGCCGGGCGGGACAGCTCCAGGCCGGCGGTCGCGTACGGCTGCACGAACACGAACCGGCTCACGGCCACCCCGAACGCCAGCGTCACCAGGGCCAGCGCAAGCCCCCGCCGGCGGATAGCCGGGTATCCGGCGGCCAGTCCGAGCGGGGCCACCAGGGCCGCCGCGCAGCCGAGGGCGGCGAGTCCCGGCAGCCCGGCCGCGGCCAGGTGGGCCGTGAACAGGGCGCCGAGCCCCGCGTACGCGGCCTGGCCCAGGGAGATCTGGCCGCCCCGCCCGGAGACCACCACGAGCGAGAGCAGCACCACCGCGAGCGCGGGCACCTGCACGGCGGTGTGCAGATCGCTCCCGCCGAAGCCGAACGGGAGCAGCAGCAGGACCCCGGCGACCACCCACCACACCGCCCCGCCGCCCGCCCACCGGGCCGCGGGCCCGCCTCCTCGACCAGCGCCCGCGGGCCCGCCGGGCCCGCCCGCCGTCCGGTCCGTGGTGGCCCACTGCACCGGCCACCGCCACTGCGGCCCGCGGCCCGCCCGCCGGGTCGCGGATCCGCCTGCCTGGCCTGCCCGGCCGACCGCGGATCCGCCGGGCTCGCCTGCCCGGCGGGTCGTGGGCTCGCCTGGCTCGTTCGCCGTCCGGTCCGCGGTGGCCCACCGCACCGGCCACCGCCACCGCGGACCTCCGCCCGTCCGCCGAACCGCGGGCCCGCCTGCCCGGCCGACCGCGGATCCGCCGAGCTCGCCTGCCCGCCCGGCCGCGGGCTCGCCCGGCTCGCTCGCCGTCCGGTCCGCGGGGGCCCAGTTCCCCGGCCGCCGCCGCGGCCCGCCGCCCGTCCGCCCGGTCGCGGATCCGCCCGCCTGGCCCGCCCGGTCGCCCGCGGGCCAGTCCGGCTCGCCTGCCCGCCCGGTCGTGGGCTCGCCCGGCCCGTTCGCCATCCGGTTCGTGGTGGCCCACCGCACCGGCCACCGCCACTGCGGCCCGCGGCCCGCTTGCCCGGCCGCTGGCCCGCCCGGCTCGCTCGCCGTCCGGGCCGTGGGGGCCCACCGCACCGGCCACCGCCACTGCGGCCCGCCGCCCGCCCGCCGGGCCGCTGGCCCGCCCGGCTCGTTCGCCGTCCGGTCCGTGGGGGCCCAGTGCCCCGGCCGCCATTGCGGCCCGTCGCCCGTGCGCCCGGTCGCGGCCCAGTCCGGCCCGTCTGCCCGGCTGGCCGCGGATCGGGCCGGCTCGCCTGCCTGCCCGGCTGCGGCCCGGCCCGGCTCGCTCGCCGTCCGGGCCGTGGGGGCCCACCGCACCGGACGCCGCCGCCGCGGCCCGCCGCCCGTCCGCCCGGTTGCGGATCCGCCCGCCTGGCCCGCCGGGTGGCCCGGGGGCCAGTCCGGCTCGCCTGCCCGCCCGGTCGCAGGCCCGTCCGCGGGCCCGCCCGGCGGCCGGTTCGTCGTGGGTGAGTGCCCCGGTCGGTACGCGGTCGCCCCGTGGCCCGGCCGGTCCGTGGGGGGCCGGTGTCGGGGCCGTCGCCAGCGCGGTGTGCCGCCGGGCCGGTTCGCGGGGCCGGGGGTCGTGGGCAGGGCTCCCAGGAGGGTTGCCGCCAGCAGGGCCACCACGAAGAGGTTCGCCGCCAGGGACTGGAGCAGGGGGTCCGCCCACCCCTGGGGGTGGAAGCGGGTCAGCTGGGCCTGTGCCACGCCCAGGCCCAGCGCCGCGGCCACCGCCACCGGGACGCTCCGCAGCCGGCCCAGCACGGCCACCGCCAGCACCTCCAGGACCAGCAGGGGCAGCCCGTACGGGTCCAGCCGGACGTACGGGGCGAGCAGCACGCCCGTCAGCCCCGCCGTGAAGCAGCCGAAGGCCCAGCCGGCGGCGGCCACCCGGTCCGCGTCGATGCCGCCGAGGGCGGCCAGCCGCCGGTTCTCCACCACCGCCCGCAGCTCACGCCCGAACCGGGTCCGCCGGTCCGCCCACAGCACCCCCGCCGTCAGCAGGAACACCGCCCCGAGCTGGGGCCACGGCTCGGTCCCGGGCAGGTCCGGCACGTCGGCCCGGGCCCCCGGCCCCCACACCAGGACCGCCCCGCCCACCAGCAGTACGAACACCCCGATCGTGGCCACGAGGGTGCGCTCCGGGCCCGCCTCCCGCACCGCGAGCGGGCGGAACACCACCCGGTCGAGCAGCAGCCCGGTGCCGGGCGCCACCAGGAGCAGGGCGAGGGCCGCCGCGGCCCACACCGGCAGCCCGCGGTCCACCGCCAGCCACCGGAACACGTACGCGCACACCATCGCCACCGCCCCGTGCGCCAGGTTGAGCACCCCCGTCGCCCGGTGGGTCACGATCAGCCCGATGCCGCTCAGCGCGGCCGCGCTGCCCACGGCCAGCCCGGCGAGGGTGAGCTCGTACGTCAGCCCGGCCATGCCGGCTCGCACACCGGGCACGGAGTGAGGGCGGAATCGCCGGCGGCCGGCACCGCGTCCGCCCGGCCGTCGACCAGCGGGCAGTCCGGCCGGTGCGCCAGGGTGCCCCCGGGCACGCGCAGCGGCGGACCGGAGGAGCGGGGGGCCGTCCCGCCCTCCGTGAACCCGCCCTCCGTGAACCCGCCCTCCATGGATCCGGTCGCCGCCTCCCTCGCCCCCGCCTCCCCGGCCGCCGGGCCCGGCCGCCAGGCGGCGGCCAGCAGCACCGCGCCGGCCACCAGCAGGGCCGCCCCCGGCACCGTGCACGAGGCCAGATAGGGCAGCTGGCGTTCGGCGAAGCGCTCGCCGGAGATCCCGTACCAGCCCGCCGCGCACAGCACCGCCCCGCCGGCCAGCGCGGTCACGGCCGCCCACAGGACCGGGCGCGGGGCGGGCTGCGTCGGAGCCGGCATCGGTGCTCCCCTCGGGCGGCGGAGGCGGGTGACACGGGCGGGCGGGCCCGGCGGGGCCCTGCTGCCGTTCCATTGCACTATGCCCTGATCGATTGCACTATGCCCTGGGGGGACAGACCCTGGAAGCACCGAGCCGCTCGGCTCGTACGGACACCCGGTGGTGAGCCAGATGGTCCTGGGCAGACACCCGCGCACCGCCGCCTGGGCGGCGGCCGCGGTCCTCGCACTCGCACCCGCCGCGGCGGGGTGCTCCGACGGCTCCGGCGACGGCGGCAACGCCCGCACCCCGGCCGCCTCCGTCCCGGCGCCGCCCGCCCCCGCACCCACCGTGCCCGCCGACCCCGCCGGGGCCGAAGCGCAGATCACGAAGAACTGGGCGGTCTTCTTCGACCCCAAGACCCCCACCGAAGAGCGGATCAAGGTGCTGGAGGACGGGGACGAACTCCGGCCCGTCCTCGCGGCCTTCGGCGCCGACCCGAACGCCGCCAAGACCTCGGCCAAGGTGACCGGCGTGGCCTTCACCTCGGCCACCGGCGCCGACGTCACGTACGACCTGCTCGTCGGCGGCACCCCCGCCCTGCCCGGCACCAACGGCACCGCGGTCTTCCAGGACTCGGTCTGGAAGGTCTCGAAGAAGACCCTCTGCGCGCTGGTCCAGCTCAGCGGCAATGCGGTGCCGGGCTGCTGAACGCCCGCTGCTCGCGGCGCTCCTGGGACTGCTCCTGGCCCTGAGCGCCGCCTGCGGCAGCCGGCTGCCCGAGAGCGCCTTCGGCCCCCGGACCCCCGAGCCCTCCGGCACCGCCCCGGCCGCGGCCCCCCTCCGCGTCGGGATCATCGCGAGCAGGACCAGCCCCGTCGGCGGCGAGGCCCTCTCGGGGCCCGGCGAGGGCGCCGCCGCCTGGTTCGCCGCGCTCAACGCCCGCGGCGGCATCGGCGGCCGGCGCGTCGAGGTGCACACCTGCGACGACGGCGGCAGCGGGATCGGCAACAACGAGTGCGTGCACGAACTCCTCGACGAGAAGAAGGTGTTCGCCCTCGTCGCCACCACCGCCCTCGACTACGCGGGCGCCCCGCTGGTCAGCCGGGCCGGCGTCCCCGACGTCGGCGGCCAGCCCATCGGCACCGCCTACGACACCTACCCGCACCTGTACGGCATCTACGGCAGCGACTCCCCGCGCGACGGCCGCCGCCCCGGCTGGAACGGCACCCTGTACGCCGGCACCGAGGTCTACCGCTTCTTCCGCAAGGCCCTCGGCGCCCGCACCGCCGCCGTGGTCTCCTACAACCAGGCCGCCTCCGCCGCGTACGCCCGCCAGCTCACCCGCGGCCTGGAGGCCGAGGGCTACCGGGTGGCCGGGGAACAGGTCGACTTCGCCCTGCCCAACTTCCGCGCCGTCGCCGCCGACCTGCGCGCCCGCGGCACCGAGCTCGTCTTCGACGCCCTCGACACCCACGGCAACGCCCGTCTGTGCGAGGCGCTGGACCGGGCCGGGGTGCACCTCGCCGCCAAGGTGACGAACGTACAGAACTGGAACGACGCCGTGGCCGCCGAGTACGCGCACGCGCCGGGCTGCCGCAACTCCCTCTGGGTGACCGGCTCCAGCCGCAACCACGCCGACGCGGCCGACCCGGCGGTGGCCGCCTTCCGCGCCGCGATGGTCCCGCGGCTCGGGGGCCGGCCGCTGTCCCAGTGGCAGCTGGAGGGCTGGGCCGCCGCCATGTGGTTCACCGACGCCGCCCGCTCCTGCGGCCGCGACCTCACTCGTCCGTGTGTCGAACGCTTCCTGGAGCGGGCCGAGCCCTACACCGCCCGCGGACTGCTGCTCCCGGTCTCCTTCCGGCCCGCCGCCCGGCCCCCGCACACCCGCCGGGCCTGCCTGTCCGCCGCCCGCTGGCAGGACGGCCGCGGCTGGGTCACCCAGGGCGGGGACATGACGGCCAACTGCGCCGAGGTGCCGCTGCTGCCCTACCGGCCCTGAGCCCGCGCGGCCCGGCCGGTCCCGGCGCGGGCCCCGGCCCCGCATCCGGCCCCGCCCGCGGCGGGGCCCGCGCCCGGCCCCCGCAGCGCAGCCGCCCGCCGGGAGCGGCCGCCGGGCCCTGGCAGACTCGGCGGCATGCTCGAGACCTCCGCACGACTGCTGCGCCTGCTCTCCCTCCTGCAGGCCCACCGCGAATGGACCGGTGCCGACCTCGCGGAACGCCTCGGTGTCACCCCGCGCACGGTCCGCCGGGACGTGGACCGGCTGCGGGAACTCGGCTATCCCGTCAACGCCAGCCCCGGCACCGGCGGCGGCTACCAGCTCGGCGCCGGGGCCGAGCTGCCCCCGCTGCTCCTCGACGACGAGGAGGCGGTCGCCGTCGCGGTCGGCCTGCGCACCGCCGCCGGCCACGGGGTCGAGGGCATCGGCGAGGCCTCCGTACGGGCCCTGGCCAAGCTGGAGCAGGTGCTGCCGGGCCGGCTGCGCCGCCGGGTCTCCGCCCTCAACGAGTTCACCGTGCCCATGCTCCGCCCCCGCGGGCGCTCGTCGGTGGACCCCGCGGTGCTCACCGAGCTGGCGGCCGTGTGCCGGGACGGCGAGCGGCTGCGGTTCGACTACCTGGACCACGGGGGCGCCGCCACCCGCCGGACCGTCGAGCCGCACCGGCTGGTGTGCACCGAGCACCGCTGGTACCTCGTCGCCTGGGACCTGGACCGGGAGGACTGGCGCACCTTCCGGGCCGACCGGATCGAACCGCGGCCCCCGCACGGCCCGCGCTTCCCGCCGCGCCGGCCGCCCGCCGAGGACCTCGCCGCGTACGTCTCCCGGGGGGTGGCGCAGCACGCGTACGCGGCGCAGGCCGTGCTGCGCCTGCACGTCCCGGCCGAGGAGGCGGCGCAGACCCTGAGCCCCTCCGACGGGGTGCTGGAACCCGTGGACGCGCACTCCTGCCTGCTGCGCACGGGGGCGGTCAGCCTGGACGTGATGGTGATCCACGTCCTGCTGGCCGGCTTCGAGTTCGAGGTGGTCGAGCCGGCCGAGCTGACCGACCGGATCAGGGCCGCGCGGGACCTGCTGGGGCGGGCGGTGGACCGGACGGCGGCCCGGACGGCGGCCCGGACGGCGGATCCGGCCGGGGGCCCGGCTGCGGACCGGCCGTCGGACCGGGCGCCGAGGGCGGAGCGTCCGGCAGTCCCGGAGTCCGCCATGCCGCGAACCCGGGATGGTGCAGGTCGAAGGCCGGGGACTCGGAGCGGATCCGCGGCAGGCTGACGAAGTTGTGCCGGGGCGGCGGGCAGGAGGTCGCCCACTCCAGCGAGCGCCCGTACCCCCAGGGGTCGTCCACCTCCACTCGCCGCCCGTGCCGGTGCGTGGTCCAGACGTTGTACAGGAACGGCAGGGTGGACACCCCGAGCAGGAAGGCGCCGATGGTGGACAGGGTGTTGAGCACGGTGAACCCGTCGGCCGCCAGGTAGTCGGCGTACCGGCGGGGCATGCCCTCGGCCCCCAGCCAGTGCTGGACGAGGAAGGTGGTGTGGAAGCCGGTGAAGAGGGTCCAGAACTGGATCTTGCCGAGGCGCTCGTCGAGGAGCTTGCCGGTGAACTTCGGCCACCAGAAGAAGAACCCGGCGAAGGTGGCGAAGACCACCGTCCCGAAGACCACGTAGTGGAAGTGCGCCACCACGAAGTACGAGTCGGTGACGTGGAAGTCCAGCGGCGGCGAGGCCAGGATCACCCCGGTCAGCCCGCCGAAGAGGAAGCTCACCAGGAAGCCGACGGCCCAGAGCATCGGGGTCTCGAAGGACAGGGAGCCCTTGAGCATGGTCCCGGTCCAGTTGAAGAACTTCACCCCGGTCGGCACGGCGATGAGGAAGGACAGGAAGGAGAAGAACGGCAGCAGCACCGCCCCGGTCGCGAACATGTGGTGGGCCCAGACGACCACGGACAGCCCGGTGATGGCCATGGTGGCCGCGACCAGCGGCAGGTAGCCGAACACGGGCTTGCGGGAGAAGACCGGCAGGATCTCCGTGACGATCCCGAAGAACGGCAGGGCGATGATGTAGACCTCGGGGTGCCCGAAGAACCAGAACAGGTGCTGCCACAGCAGGGCCCCGCCGTTCTGCGGCTGGAAGACGAGCGATCCGGCCCGCCGGTCCGCCTCCAGGACGAGCAGGGCGGCGGCGAGCACCGGAAAGGCGAACAGCACCAGGACCGAGGTGAAGAGCACGTTCCAGGTGAAGACCGGGAGCCGGAACATGGTCATTCCCGGAGCGCGCATTCCGATGATCGTGGTCACGAAGTTCACGGCGCCCAGGATGGTTCCGAATCCCGAGAGCGCGAGCCCCATGATCCACATGTCCGCGCCGATTCCGGGGGTGCGCTCCAGGCTGTTGAGCGGGGCGTACGCGAACCAGCCGAAGCTCGCGGGGCCGGTCGGGGTGAGCAGCGATCCGAGGACGATGAGCCCGCCGAAGAGGAATAGCCAGTACGACAGCATGTTCAGGCGGGGGAAGGCCACGTCGGGCGAGCCGATCTGCAGCGGCATGATCTCGTTGGCGAACCCCGCGAAGGTCGGGGTGGCGAAGAGCAGCAGCATGATCGTGCCGTGCAGGGTGAACGCCTGGTTGAACTGGTCGTTGGAAATCAGCTGGAGTCCGGGCCGGGCCAGCTCCGCCCGCATCAGCAGGGCCATCGCGCCCGCGATCAGGAAGAAGACGAACGAGGTCGCCAGATAGAGGTGGCCGATCTTCTTGTGGTCGGTGGTGGTCAGCCAGTCGACCAGGATCCGGCCGGGGCTGCGGGTGCGTACCGGCCCCGGAAGGGCCGCGGCGGTCTCCGTTCCCACGGGGTCCCCTCGCTGTCCGTCGTGCTGCGGATCGGGCTTCGGGCCCGATGCTCGCAGCCGTACGGGGCCGGACGCGGGCGGACGCGCCAGCCTCCCGTGCGGGGTGCGCCGTCCGGGTGACGTTGTGAAGGAACCGTGGGGTTTTCCACGCCGCATCAGTTCCGTTTCCCCGGGCGGAGAAGGGAAAGCCGAAGGGGAAAGGGCGTACGGCCGGTGGAATTCCCGGGGCGTTCGGAATGCTGGGCGGGCGGCCGGTAAAAAGGATTTCCGGGGCCCGCGAAACGGCCGGTACGAGTGAATGTCCGGCGGCAAACGCCTGTTGATGATCTGTGACACAAGCGTGACCCGGGATGGACCAAAGTGCGGGAGTGCGGTGCATCCTGCGCCCGGTCCGGGCCCGGACGCGCGACCGCCGCGGGCCCCGGGGGAGACCCGGGTCCGCGGCGGTGGTGCGGGGTGGTCGTGCGTACCGTCCCCGCGGGGGTTGCTGCCGTCAGCCGCCCGCGACGGGGCGGGCCGAGGGGTTGCGGGCGGCACGCTCGGCGTGCGCCGGGCGGCGGCTGCCCGCCGGGGTGACCGGGGTCCGCTCGGAGCGGATCAGGTGCGGCCGGGCCGCGGTGAGGTGCGGTCCGCCCCGGCCGGGCGAGCCGTGGCCGGCCACGGCCGCCGCGGGCTGGAGCACGGACTCGTCCCCGTCGCCCGCCGTGACCCGCTGGGCGAACACCGTGGCGCGGGCCGCGAACGGGGTGACCGGGACCGGCTCCCCGAACGGCACGCGGGCCTTGCGGGCCCGCAGCCGGGCGCGCGCCTCGAAGACGAAGGCCTCGGTACGGGCGATCAGCGGCTCGAACCAGGGCAGCGCCAGCAGGATCAGCAGGCCCGCGGCCCAGCCGAGCAGCACGTCGCTCACCCAGTGGGTGCCGAGGTAGACGGTGGTGGCGCCGACGCTGAGCGCGACGACCGCGGAGAGCACCGACAGGTTGCGCCGGGTGCGCACGGTCGAGGCCAGGTAGGCGAGGATGCCCCAGGTCACCACGGCGTTCGCGGTGTGGCCGGAAGGGAATATATCGCCGCCGGCGAAGAGTTCGGCGGAGCCGATCTCGGTGGCGTAGTGCGGACCGAGCCGCCCGAGACCGAGCTTGACCGCGCCCACCGTGACGTTCAGCAGGAGCAGGGCCACCCCGAGGGTGATCAGCGGGCGCAGCGTGTGCTGCCGCCACGAGCGCCAGCCGAGCCAGGCCGCGACCATCACGGCGGTGGGTCCGCGCTGCCCGAGCACGACCAGGTAGTCGAGGAAGGCGTGCAGCTGCGGCCACTGCTCGTAGGGCCGCCAGAACATGATCTGCCAGTCCAGGCGCACCAGCCACGAGGTGGTCAGCACGGCGACGACGATCGCGAGGTAGAACGCGAGCGTGGCGCCGAAGAGCACCACGCGGTGCCGGCTCATCCGCGGTACTTGCAGATGAGCCGGTCGTTCGGGTTCACGGTCCAGGCGGGCGAAGACCCGCTCCAGACGGGTGAAGATTTGATCGGTACGCACTCAATCGACGTTACCGCGCGTGCGTGCGGGACCCGGCCGAAACGCTGGGTTTGTGATGACCATGTGATGTGGAGTTGGTCTCACGCGGGCCTTTATTCCCCGGAATCCGCGGGGCCTTCGGCCCGCTCTGCACCGGACTTCGAGAATTTCCCGGGAAACGCGACCGGTCTTTGGGGAAGACCTGGAAATCTCTTTACCGGGGGTATTCGGAATTTATCGCTCCGTGATCCGCGGGCCCGAGGGCGGCCACGGCCTACGGCGGGCCGGAGCCGTTCAGCCAGAACGCCCCGTAGACCGCCGAGCCCGCGGCCGCCGCGGCCAGCACCCAGGCCGCCCGCCCGGTCCGCCACCGGGCCAGCGCCACGGCCGCGGGGAAGAACAGCGGGAACGCCGGCAGCAGCAGCCGCGGCTTCGAACCGAAGTAGCCGGAGGCGCACAGCGCCAGCGCCACCACGATCCCCGTGTACACCAGCAGCGCCGCGGGCTGCTGCTGCCGTACGCACAGCCGGTACAGCCACAGCACCAGCAGCACCCCGGCGATCAGCCCCAGTCCCGCCGCGAAGGCCGGCGAGGCCAGCCGCTCCCCGATGAAGCGGGCGAAGGCCCAGCCGAAGTCGAAGCCGTTGCCCCACCCGGCCTGCACCTCCAGGTAGCCCAGCACCCCCTTGCCGGTGTGCGCCCCCACCCACAGCACGTACCCGGCCGCGCCCAGCGGAGCCAGCAGCATCCCGGCCGGCAGCCGCCGGGTCCGCTCCCCGCGCCGCCACGCCAGGACGGCCGCCACCCAGACCGCGGCCACCACGGCCGCCCCCACCGGCCGGGTCAGCCCCGCGGCCGAGGCCAGCAGCCCCGCCGCCACCCACCGCCCGGACAGGGCGCAGTACAGCGCCCAGGCCGCCAGCGCCGTGAACAGGGACTCGCTGTAGGCCATCGACTGCACGATCCCGACCGGCAGCGCCGCCCACACCACCGCGGCGCACACCCCCGCGCGCCGCCCGTACAGCCGGTCGGCCACCGCGAAGATCCCCCAGGCCGCCCCGAGCGAGGCGGTCCACGCGACCACCAGCCCCGCCGAGCCGTGGGAGAGCCCGGTGACCGCCGACACCGCCCGCTCCAGCCAGGGCAGCAGGGGGAAGAAGGCCAGGTTCGAATGCACGTCGCCGTTGGGAAGGACCACCTCGTACCCGTAGCCCCCGCCGGCGACCCGCGCGTACCAGAGCGAGTCCCAGCGGGCGGAGAGCAGGGTGTGCGGGCTGCTGCCCGCGGCCGCGCCCCACACCGCGAGCACCGCGAGCCCCAGGGCGCGGACGGCGGCGAAGCCCAGCAGGGCCGGCGCGGCCCGGCGCGGCGAGGGCGGTGCGGGCGGTGTCGGCGGATGCGGCGGGGCGGATGGAGCAAGATCGGTCACATGCATGATTATCGGTGGGAGCGGGCCGCAGCCACGGACCGTGACCGGTCGTGCGCACGGGGGGAGGCGAGTGGTGTACGCCACACCCCGGCGGCCGAAGGGGTGAGAGCTTGACCACGTGAAGCGCACACGAACTCGCGTACGCTGACGATTCCTCGCGTGCCGGTCCCGGACCCCGTAGGACGCCGCCCATTCCCGTGTCGCGGCAGAACGTCAATGCCGGTCCGCCGAGTGCGAGGGATCACGTGGGAGGTACATGCATGTCAGGGACGAACACGGCCCCAATGCGCCGGAGCACTCCCTGGCAGCGGCTGGTCTCGGCCGCGGGCGGCGCCAATCGCTGGGTCGTCCTGGTCGTCCTGTGCATCAGCCTCGTGCTCGTCGCCCTCGACGCGACGATCCTGCACGTGGCCGTCCCCGCCGTCACCGCCGACCTGCGCCCCGGCTCCATCGAGCTGCTGTGGATCGTGGACGCTTACCCCCTGGTCTGCGCCGCGCTGCTGATCCTCTTCGGCACCCTCGGCGACCGGGTCGGCCGCCGCCGGATCCTGCTCATCGGCTACGCCCTCTTCGGCGCGGCCTCCGCCATCGCCGCCCTCGCGGCCGACGCGCAGGTGCTCATCGCCGCCCGGGTGCTGCTCGGCATCGGCGGGGCGATGATCATGCCGGCCACCCTGTCGATCATCCGCCAGGTCTTCCCCGACCGGCGCGAGCGGGCCGTGGCCATCGGCATCTGGACCGCCGTCGCCGCCGTCGGCGCGGCCACCGGCCCGGTGCTCGGCGGCTTCCTCGTCGAGAACTTCTGGTGGGGCTCGGTCTTCCTCATCAACATCCCGCTGATGGCCCTGCTGCTGCCCGCCGCCCGCTGGCTGCTGCCCGAATCCCGGGGCGCGGCGGACGGGCCCTGGGACGTGCTGGGCGCCCTGACGGCCGCCGCGGGCGTGCTCGGCGTGGTGCTCGGGGTCAAGCGGGCCGGCGCCCACCAGAGCTTCCTGGACGCCGGGGCCCTCGCCCCGCTGCTGCTGGGCACCCTCCTCCTGGTCCTCTTCGTCCGGCGGCAGAAGCGGCGCGCGCACCCCCTGATCGACATCGGGATGTTCGGGCGCGCCACCTTCTCCACCTCCGTCGGCTGCATCGTGCTCGCCATGCTGGCCCTGGTCGGACTGGAGCTCATCGCCGTCCAGTACCTCCAGCTGGTGCTCGGCCTGAGCCCGCTGGAGACCGGCCTGCGGCTGCTCCCGCTCACCTTCGCCGCCATGGCCGCCGGGGTCCTCGGCTCGTGGACCCTGCACCGCATCGGGCCGCGGCTGATGGTCTCGCTCGGGTTCACCCTCACCGCCCTCGCGGTCCTGCTGCTGACCCTCATGGGCCAGCACGACCGGCCCGCGCTGCTCACCGCCGGCTTCGTCCTGCTCGGCTTCGGCCTGCAGACCACCCTCTTCGGCGCCTACGAGTCGATGCTCAGCGAGGCCCCGGTCCAGCAGGCGGGCGGGGCCGCGGCCATCGGCGAGACCTCGTACCAGTTCGGCGCCGGCATGGGCATCGCCCTCCTCGGCAGCGTCATGAACGCCGCCTACGCCCCGGGCCTGCGCGGCGTTCCCGGGGTCTCGGCCGCCGACAGCGCCGGCGCGGCGCACTCCCTCGGCGAGGCGTACGAGATCGCCGCCGGGCTCGGCGGCCCCGCGGGCCGCGCCCTGCACGCGGCGGCCCGGCAGGCCTTCGTCCAGGGCCTGCACGTGACCCTGCTCGTCAGCGCCGGGCTGCTGCTGCTCGGGGCGGTGGCCGCGCTGCGGCTGCCCCGCGTCATGGACTGCTCCCAGGCCCCGGAGGAGGCGGCCGCCGCGGCGCCCCGGGCGGTGCCGGAGGGCGGGCAGCCCGCCCCGCGGGCGGGGGAGATCGCCCTCCCCGCGCAGGCGGCGTCGAGCCCGGCCGGTCCGGCGGGCACCGCTCCGGCGGGCGCCGGTCCGCGGGCCAAGGTGCCGGCCCCGGCGCGGCGCGGTGCGGCCGCGGGGGCCCGGTCTGGACGCGCGGCACACTGAGCCGTAACGTCGGCACCGAAGCCAGAAACTTACACTGCTAGTTTTCGTGTGCCGCCGGGAGGCCCCGCCGTGTCTTCTTCGTCCATGCCGGCTTTCGACCCCGCCGATCCGCTCGGCCTCGACGACCTGCTCAGCCCCGAGGACCTCGCCGTCCGCGACACCGTCCGCAGCTGGGCCGCCGACCGCGTGCTCCCGCACGTCGCCGAGTGGTACGAGACGGGCGAGCTGCCCGTCATCCGCGAGCTGGCCCGGGAGCTGGGCTCCATCGGCGCCCTCGGCATGTCCCTGGAGGGGTACGGCTGCGCCGGCGCGAGCAACGTCCAGTACGGCCTGGCCTGCCTGGAGCTGGAGGCCGCCGACTCCGGCATCCGCTCCCTGGTCTCCGTACAGGGCTCGCTCGCCATGTACGCCATCCACCGCTACGGCTCCGAGGAGCAGAAGCAGCGCTGGCTGCCCGGCATGGCGGCCGGCGAACTGATCGGCTGCTTCGGCCTGACCGAGCCCGACGTCGGCTCCGACCCCGCGGCCATGCGCACGTACGCCAAGAAGGACGGCGCCGACTGGGTGCTGACCGGCCGCAAGATGTGGATCACCAACGGCTCGGTGGCCGCCGTGGCCGTGGTCTGGGCGCAGACCGAGGACGGGGTCCGCGGGTTCGTCGTGCCCACCGGCAGCCCCGGGTTCTCGGCCCCCGAGATCAAGCACAAGTGGTCGCTGCGCGCCTCGGTCACCAGCGAGCTGGTCATGGACGAGGTGCGGCTGCCCGCCGACGCCGTACTGCCGGGCGTCACCGGCCTCAAGGGCCCGCTCAGCTGCCTCAGCCACGCCCGGTACGGGATCGTGTGGGGGGCGATGGGCGCGGCGCGCGCCAGCTTCGAGGCGGCCCTCGGCTACGCGAAGAGCCGCGAGCAGTTCGGCAGGCCGATCGGCGGCTTCCAGCTGACCCAGGCCAAGCTGGCCGACATGGCGGTCGAACTCCACAAGGGCGTCCTGCTGGCCCACCACCTGGGCCGCCGCATGGACGCGGGACGGCTGCGGCCGGAGCAGGTCAGCTTCGGCAAGCTCAACAACGTGCGCGAGGCGATCGAGATCTGCCGCACGTCGCGCACGATCCTCGGGGCGAACGGGATCTCCCTCGAGTACCCGGTGATGCGGCACGCGACCAACCTGGAGTCGGTCCTCACCTACGAGGGCACCGTCGAGATGCACCAGCTCGTGCTGGGCAAGGCGCTCACCGGCCTCGACGCCTTCCGGTGAGCACCCCGCTCAGCTCTGGTTGAAGAAGCCGTCCTGGCCGCGGTGCCCGTTCTCGCTGACGATCTGGGTGTCGGCCGGGGTCAGCAGGAAGACCCTGGTCGCCACCCGCTCGATCGAGCCGCGCAGGCCGAAGGTGAGGCCGGCGGCGAAGTCGACCACGCGCTTGGCGTCGGTCGGGTCCATGGAGGAGAGGTTGACGATGACCGGGACCCCGTCCCGGAACAGCTCGCCGATGCCGCGGGCGTCGCGGAAGCCGTCCGGGGTGACCGTGGCGATCCGGCGGCCGCGCTCGACGGCCGAGTCCGTGGCCACCCGCACCCGGGGGTCGGTGACCCACGGGTCGGACTGCGCGCCCGGGGCAGCCTCCGCGTACTCGTCGTCGTAGTACCGCTCGTCGTCGCTGTCCTCGACGAGACCCAGCCAGGCACTGGCCTTGCGCACCGAACCCATGGACGCCTCCTTTCACCGCGGTCTGTTTGTGGTTCCGCACTGCCTATGGTCGTCCATGATGCTGACAGCGCGCCAAGTGGATAGCCGCCGCGCAGTGGATTCGTGACGGTTCTGGTGCAGAACACCCGTCGCATCGTCAAGGATTCGCACGCGTACGGCTGCTGACTGAGTGAAAATACGACGCATCCCTCCGTGCGGGTGAAGAGGCGGGCGTACGGGTGAAGGAACGGGGCTCGGTACGATGCCCCGCACGCGCGCACGAAACACGGGGGGAGCGCCTTGTTCGGCATCGTCAGACCATGCACGCACCGCCTCGGCGAGCGGTTCAAGGCCGAGTGGACGGCCCATCTCTGCGGTCTCTGCCTGGCACTTCGCAGCGACCACGGGCAGTTCGCCCGCATCGTCACCAACTACGACGGCCTGCTGGTCTCGGTCCTGACGGACGCTCAGTCCGGACCCGCCCCGCATCCCCGCCGCACCGCCGGGCCCTGCCCGCTGCGCGGCATGCGCACCGCCGCCGTCGCCCACGGCGAGGGCGCCCGGCTCGCCGCCGCCGTCTCCCTGGTCCTGGCCTCCGCCAAGGTCCGCGACCACGTCGCCGACCGGGACGGGCTGTTGGCGCGCGCCCCCGTGGCCGCGGCCGCCCGCCGGGTCGCCCGCTCCTGGGACCGGGCCGGCGCCCGCACCGGGGCCGCCCTCGGCTTCGACACCGCCCTGCTCGTGGACGCCGTGGACCGGCAGACCGGCGTCGAGGCCCTCGCCGGCCCCGGCACCCCGCTGCTCGCCGTCACCGAACCCACCGAGACCGCCACCGCGGCCGCCTTCGCGCACACTGCGCAGCTCGCCGGGCGCCCGGGCAACGCACCCGCCCTCGCGGAGGCGGGCCGGCTTTTCGGCCGGCTCGCCCACCTCCTCGACGCCGTGGAGGACCTCGAGGCCGACGCCAGGACCGGTGCGTGGAACCCGCTCGCCGCCACCGGCACCCCGCTCGCGGAGGCGCGCCGGCTGTGCGACGACGCCCTGCACGGCATCCGGCTCGCCCTGAAGGACGCCGAGTTCGCCGACGGGGGACTGGCCCACCGGCTGCTCGTCCACGAGCTGCGCACCTCCGTGGACCGGGCCTTCGGCACCTCCGGCTGCGCGCACCCGGCCGGAGCGGCGCACACCGCCTCGCACGGGAACCCGTACTCCCCGGGCCCCGGTTTCGGCCCGCCGCTCGCGCCCCTGCCCCCGCCGCAGAAGCCGCGCCGCGGGCTGCTGTCCGGCTGCGCGGTGGCCCTCGGGCTCTTCTGCACCTGCCGGCTGTGCTGCACCGACCACGAGGGGCCCTGGTCCCGGAAGAAGCGCGACGCGTGGTGCAGCAACTGCGACGACTGCGGCTGCGACTGCTGCGACGGGTGCGACGGCTGCGGGGACTGCTGCTGCTGTCCCTGCGACGGCTGCTGAGGGCTCATCAGCTCCGTACGGCGTACCCCGGGATGCCGCACCGGCCGCTTGTGGGAATGTGACCGGCATGAGTGATCACGGACATCCCGGTCCGCCCGGTCCGCCCGGGGACGACCGGCCCGACGATGCGTACACCGCATGGCAGCAGTGGCACGAACACCGGACGGACACCGTCTCGGCCCCCTACGGACCGCTGTCGCTGACCGCGACCCACTGGCTCGCCGACTACCCGGAAGGCCGAATTCCGGACGTTCCGGGGCGGTGGCGCGTGCACGGGGGCGAGGTGGAGCTCGGCGCGGACCCCGGCGACGGGCTCACCCTGGACGGCAAGCCCTTCGAGGGCACCGCCCGGCTCGGCACCGAGGAGCACCCGCCCGCCGAGGCCCGGCTCGCCCACGGCGGACGCCACCTCGTCGTCCTGCGCCGCGAAGGGCAGTGGGCGGTGCGCGTCTTCGACCCGCAGGCCCCCGCCCGGGGCGCCTTCCGCGGCATCGAGGCCACCCCGCACCACAAGGACTGGGTGCTGACCGGCACCTTCCGGCCGTACCCGGAGCACCGGACCGTGCAGGTCGAGAACGCGGACGGGCGCTCCCGCGGGCTCGGCCTCGGGGGCGAGCTCGCCTTCCGCCACGAAGGGGCCGAGCACACCCTCCGCGTGGCCGTGGACCCCGGCAGCGGCGGGCTGTGGGCCGTGTTCGGGGACGCCACCGGCGGCTCCACCAGCTACCGCTTCCGTTTCCTCAAGCCCCCCGCCCCCGCCCCGGACGGCACGGTCACCGTGGACTTCAACCGGGCGCTGCTGCCGCCCTGCGCTTTCGCGGACCACTTCATCTGCCCCTTCCCGCCGCCCGGCAACACGCTCCCGTTCCCCGTCGAAGCCGGCGAGAGGCGGCTGAAAGGCACCCTTGCGGGCCGTAACTGACGCCGCGACACTCCCGTGCAGCGCACCCCCACCACGGGCCCCCGATCCCTCCAGGGAGGACGACAAGTGAGGCTCAAGCGCACCACCCCCATCCGGCTCGCCGCCATCGGCGCCGCCATCACCGCCCTCGCCGCCTTCGGCGCCCCCGCCGCCGGCGCCTCCGGCAGTGACACGGGCGGCTACTCCGCAGCCCGGCTCGCCGCCGCCGGCGCCTCCGTGCTGCGGGCCGACGTGGCCGGCACCGCCTGGCACACCGATCCCGCCACCGGCACCCTCGTGGTCGCCGCCGACTCCACCGTCTCCGCCGCCGACCTCGCCAGAATCAGGCGCGAGGCGGGAGCGGACGCCGGCGCCCTGCGCATCGAGCGCATCCCCGGCACCCTGCGCCGCCTGCTCTCCGGCGGCGACGCGATCTACGCATCCAGCTGGCGCTGCTCGGTCGGCTTCAACGTCCGCAGCGGGAGCACGTACTACTTCCTGACGGCCGGGCACTGCACGGACGGCGCCGGGACCTGGTACACCAACTCCTCGCGCACCACCGCCATCGGCCCCACGGTGGGCTCCAGCTTCCCCAACAACGACTACGGGCTGGTCCGTTACGACAACTCCGCGGTCACCCACCCGGGCACCGTGGGCAGCCAGGACATCACCGGCGCGGTGAACGCCACCGTGAACATGCCGGTGACCAGGCGCGGTTCGACCACGGGCATCCACAGCGGCCGGGTCACCGGCCTCAACGCCACCGTCAACTACGGCGGCGGGGACATCGTCTACGGCATGATCCGCACCAACGTCTGCGCCGAGCCCGGCGACAGCGGCGGCTCCCTCTACTCCGGCAGCAACGCGGTGGGCCTGACCTCCGGGGGCAGCGGCGACTGCACCTCCGGCGGCACCACCTTCTTCCAGCCGGTGACCGAGGCGCTGGCCGCGTACGGGGTGAGCGTGTACTGACCCCGCACGCCCCGCGCGCCCCTGGACGTTCCCCCGGCTTCTGGGAGGATGTCCGGGGGCGCGTTGCGGTCGGCCGACGGGGGGCTCTCGGGTATGAAGCGCATCGGGGTGACCGGGCACCGGTCGATTCCGCAGGAGCTGCTCGCCCACGTACGGGAGCGGCTGCGGGCCGTGCTGCGCGGCCACGAGGGCCCGATGGAGGCCCTCTCCAGCCTCGCCGACGGGGCCGACCAGCTCTTCGCCGACATCGCCCTGGAGTGCGGTGCCGACCTCACCGTGGTGATCCCCAGCGCGGACTACGAGGCGGACTTCCCGGAGCCGGAGGCCCTCGCCCGCTACCGGCGCCTCAAGGACCGGGCCACCCAGGAGGTCCGGATGGGCCACGCCCACGCCACCGACGAGGCGTACTACGCGGCCGGCACCTACATCGCGGAGGCGTGCGACCGCCTGGTCGCCGTGTGGGACGGGCTGCCGGCCCGCGGCCGCGGCGGCACCGGCGACATCGTCGCGTACGCGCGCAGCCTCGGGAAACCGGTCACCGTCATCTGGCGCGACGGAGTCTGCCGGGACTGAGCCGCGTATCCGACGCTACGTCAACTGCTGTGCCGCGCAAGCCAGTCGGTGTGCTGGGGCGAGACGTAGCGCTCGGTCTCGTAGACGGCGGCGGGCCACTGCTCCTCGGTGATCGTCGTCTGCATCACCACCATCATGGCCGCCAGGTCCTGCTCGATCAGGCTGTGCGCCTCGATCAGCGGGTGGTGGCGGCGCATCTCGTTCCACGCGATGCCCGCCGCCGCGGCGGCGCTCAGCAGCCCGGCCGCGGCCGCACCCGGGCCCGAGCCCACCGCCCTGAGCAGGGCGAAGACCAGGGCCAGGGCGGTCAGCAGCACGATGGTCCAGGACCACAGGGCGGTCGCCCGCCGGGACACCTCGGTGCGCCGCCGGTACCAGTTGCGCTGCTCGATGAGCCGGTCCCGTACGTAGGTCTCGCGGCGCACGCTGTAGACACGGCTGCGCAACTCCTGCATTGCGGCGGTGATTTCCACCCCCTGGCCGAGGGTCCCCGCATCGCGGGGATCGGCCCAGCCCATCTTCTTCAGCTCGCTCAGACCCGACTCCAGGCGGGTACGGTACAGCCCCTCGGGATCCGCGCCGTCCGAGCCGAAGGGGGCGCCGTGCACCGCGTACCGCCACGCCAGGGATTTGATGAACTCGGCCGCAGAGCGGTTCAGTTGCCACTGCGGACGGGCCCGCCGCCGGGTCGCGCGCACGCCCACGCCGAGCACCCCGGCATAGGCGAGGGCGCCCAGCGCGCCGAAGAGCCGCAGCGGGCCGACGGGGACCGCCGGCAGTCCGCAGAGGGCGGCCGCGAGCACGAGGAGGAGCAGCTGCACCCGGGTGGCCTGCGTGGATTCCCGCTGGCGGGAGATCGCCGCGGCGTCGGCATGATGGAAAAGAGCGGGAAGATCCTCGTTCCGAAACGTCATGCTGCCCAGCGGTCCGGAAAAGTCCACCACAGCCAACCCCCCAGTGTTGCTGCCCGGTGCTCACTCTTTCGATAGAACGCTTGACCTGGCGTCATGTCTCGGTTGCCAATAGTGGCCGGAAGAGTAAAGTCCACACCGACACTAGCGCGTCGCTGTTGTCATTTCCATGCCCATTCCCTAAGGACGGCCGTGAAGACCTCTGCAACCCCTTCGACCAGCGTTGAGAAGAACCGTCGTGTTCCCCTGGCCGAGATCGACGTACGCAGTGACGCCGCCACGGCCGCCCTCAGTCGGGTCCTTCCGTCCGAAATCCGCCGCACCGTCCAGCAGTCGATCTTCAACTCGGCGCTCTGACCCCGAAGTCGGAGCCCTAGACTGGTGGAATGACCGGCCTGATCGCCTTTCGCGAGATCGTCCTGAAAGTTCACAGCAGATGCGATCTTGCCTGTGATCACTGCTACGTCTACGAACACGCGGACCAGAGCTGGCGGGCCCGGCCGAAAACGATCTCGGAAGAGGTCGTCGCGCACACCGCCGCCCGGCTCGCCGCACATGCGCGAGACCACGCGCTCCCCTCCGTCACCGTGATTCTTCACGGGGGGGAGCCCCTCCTTGCCGGACCAGCCCGACTCCGCTTCGTGTGCGAGGAGTTCACCCGGGCCCTCGCCGGCACCGCGGCCCTCGACCTGCGGATCCACACCAACGCACTCCAGCTGGGCCGCCGTTATCTCGACCTGTTCGCCGAATTCGGCGTCAAGGTCGGCGTCTCCCTCGACGGGGACCGGGCCGCCAACGACCGGCACCGCCGCTTCGCCGACGGCCGCACCAGCCACCCCCTGGTCCTCAAGGCCCTCGACCTGCTCCGCAGCGGGCCCTACCGCCATCTGTACCAAGGGCTGCTCTGCACGGTGGACGTCGAGAACGACCCCGTGGCCGTCCTCGACGCGCTCACCGCCCTCGAACCCCCGCGCATCGACTTCCTCCTCCCGCACGCCACCTGGGAGGCCCCGCCGCCCCGCCCCGACGGCACCCCCGACGCCTACGCCCGCTGGCTGCTGCGCGTCTTCGACCACTGGGACCGCGAGGGCCGCCGGGTGCCCGTCCGGATCTTCGACTCCCTCTTCAGCACCCTGCGCGGCGGACCCAGCCTCACCGAGTCCCTCGGCCTCGCCCCCACCGACCTCATCGTGGTCGAGACCGACGGCACCCTCGAACAGGTCGACTCCCTCAAGAGCGCCTTCGACGGCGCCGCCGCCACCGGCTTCGACGTGCTCCGCCACTCCTTCGACGAGGTGGCCGCCCACCCCGGGGTCCGGGCCCGGCAGCTCGGCCTCGCCGGGGTCAGCGCCACCTGCCGGGCCTGCCCCGTCGTACGCTCGTGCGGCGGCGGGCTCTACACCCACCGCTACCGGGCCGGAAACGGCTTCGACAACCCCTCCGTCTACTGCGCCGACCTGCGCGAACTCGTGGACGGGGTGGCCGGCCGCACCGCCCGCAGCGCGGCCGCAGCCGAACTCGCCGAGCCCGCCGAACTCGCCTCCGCCCAGCAGCAGCTCACCCGCATGCTGCTCGCCCGGCTGCACGGGGACCTGGCCGGCTCCGGCGGCCCCGCCTGGCAGCGCTCCTGGGAACTGCTCACCGAGATCGAGTCCACCGGACAGGCCGCCGCCGCCCTGGACCCCGTACTGGACCACCCGTACACCCGCACCTGGCTGCTCGCCGCCCTGGACGCCGTACGGGAGGGCCGGCCGGCCGGGCCCGCGGCGGGACGGCGGCTGGCCGCGCTCGCCGCCGCGGCCGTGGTCCGCGGCCGGCTCGCGGCCCGGGTGCCGGTGCCCTTCCGGGACGGGCAGGTCTACCTGCCCACCCTCGGGCTCCTCAAGGCCGCCGGCCGCGGCGGCAGCGGGCCGGGCGAGCTGCGCGCCACCGACGAGGGGTTCGCGGTCCGCGAGGGCCGGACCGAGCAGGCCTTCCGGCCGGCCGCGGGGGAGCGCCGCTGGCAGCCCGTACGGGTCTGGGCCGGGGCCGGACCCGAGGCCCCGGGCGCCGTCCTCGACGACCTCGACCCGCACCGCAACTGCTTCGCCCGCCCCCCGCGGCTGCGGCTCGGCGCCGGGGAGGCCGCGGAATGGCAGGACCGGCTCGCCGCCGCCTGGAAGCTGCTCCACCGGACCGTCCCCGACCTGGCCCGGCAGGCCGCCGCCGGCCTCACCACCCTGACCCCGCTGGCCGGCGGGCCGCGCACCAGCGGCCGCGGCGAGGCCGGCCGGCACGGGCCCGGGGCCCTGGGCGTGCCCTGGTCCGGCGGGGTCCCGCAGACCGCACTGGCCCTGCTCACCGGGCGGCGCCGGGCCCGGCTGCGGGCCCTGGCCGAGGTCGCCGACCTCTACGCGCTGGACGGGGAATGGCTGCACGAGTCCCCGTGGCGCGCGCACCCGGTCCCCGTCTCCCGGCTGCTCGCCGACGTGCACGAGAAGGTGGCCGTCGAGGCCTGCCGGCGGGCCGGGGCCGGCGGGCCCATGGACGACGGCGAGGCGGAGGCCGAGGACATCCTGCGGGCCCTGGACCGGCTCGCCGCCGCCGCGGAACTCACCACCACCGGACAGGCCCTGGTCGAGGACCTGCGCTGGGAACTCAAGGCGGCGGGGGTGTGAGGAACCCCGGAAGCGCATGCGCAGGCGGCGGTCAAGGGGCCCGGCGGGAAATCGGGGGAGAGAGTTCCGCACATGCCCTGGGAATTCCCCGGAGAACCCGACGGGGTCTTGCCCGGATGACCGAAAATAGGCGTTGATTGACTGAAGGTTGGGGGGATGTGGCATGGAAGCTCCGGAATGATGTTTCCTCGCTCCACCCGATGTGAGCAGTAGTCACGGGACGGGGGTCGTGTGCCTTCAACAGCGCAGCCGTACTTCTTTCTCAGTTATGCGCATACTCCGAGGTACGGAGCCGGCGGCCCCGACCCCGACATGTGGGTCGAACGCCTCTTCCGGGATCTGTGCGGCCACGTCATGGCCCTCACCGATCTCCCGGCCGGCGCCCCCGCGGGATTCATGGACCGGGAGATACGCTCCGGCGAGGGCTGGTCGGAACGCCTGGGCGCGGCACTCGCCTCCTGCCTGGTCTTCGTTCCGCTGTTCTCGCCGCGCTATTTCGCCAGTGAGATGTGCGGAAAGGAGTGGTACGCCTTTGCCCAGCGCGCGATCCACCACGGGGCCCTGAACAACGAGCCCGCCGAGGCCATCGTGCCCGCCCTGTGGGTGCCGGTGCCCCCCTCCCAGCTCCCCGGGCCCGCCGAACGCCTCCAGTTCAACCACAACACCTTCGGCGACCGGTACGTCACCGACGGGCTGTACGGGCTCATCAAACTCCGCTCCTACGCCGAGCAGTACGAGCGCGCCGTCTACGAACTCGCCAAGCGCATCGTGCGCGTGGCCGAATCGGTCCGGCTCCAGTCCAGCCGCCCCGTCGACTACCGCATGGTGCCCAGCGCCTTCGGCGGACGGCCCGGAAACCGCGGCCCCGGACTCGCCCACCGCACCCTCCAGATCACCGTCGCCGCCGGCACCCGCCACGAACTCCCCGACGGGCGCAGCCCGGAGTACTACGGGGACTCCGCCCTGGAGTGGAACCCGTACCACCCCGACGCGCGCCGGCCCGTCGCCCACGTGGCGGAAGACCTGGTCCGCTCGCTCAACTACCAGACCGTCATGGCCTCCTTCGACGACGAGGCCGGCCACTTCGACAGCAAACAGCCGCCCGTCCGCCCGGAGATCCTGCTCGTCGACCGCTGGGCGGTGGCCGACGAGCAGCGCAGGCAGCGGCTCGCCGCCTTCGACCAGGATCCCCGGCCCTGGGTGAGCGTCGTCGTGCCGTGGAACCGGCTGGACCACCAGAGCCACGCGAAGGAGACCGAGTTGATCCACCGGCTGGAAGAGACGATGCCGGTCAAAATGAGCCAGGGCCGGGCCGCCTGCCGCGTCGCCGCCAACGGCGTCCACACCATGGAGGCACTCGGCCAGATACTCCCGCAGGTGGTCGAGGCCGCCGCCCAGCAGTTCCTCAGACACGCCCAGGTCTACCCGCCCGCCGGCAGCCGGCACGGCGAACGCCCGCGGCTGGTCGGCCCGATGGGCATGACCGGCGGCACCCCGCCCCCGCTGCCGCCGCCCGCCCCGCTCCCCACCGCATCACGGTTCGACAAGCCGCACCACGAGCACGCGCTGCCCGAGTACGAGGAATTCGGCCCCGATGCGGAGGACGCGGATGACCCCCAGTCGTGACGGACGCGTCGTCACCTTCTACTCGTACAAGGGCGGCACCGGCCGCACCATGGCCCTGGCCAACACCGCCTGGATCCTCGCCGCCAACGGCAAGCGGGTGCTCGCGGTGGACTGGGACCTGGAGGCCCCCGGCCTGCACCGGTTCTTCCACCCCTTCCTCGACCCCTCCACCCTGGGCGCCACCACCGGGGTCATCGACCTGATCACCGAGTACGCGTGGGCCGCCACCAGCCCCGTCCAGCGGCCCGACGACTGGCACAAGGACTACGCGCGGATCCAGCAGCACGCCGTCTCCCTCACCCCCGAGAACCTCGGCTGGGAGTTCCCCGGCGGCGGCACCCTCGACTTCGTCTCCGCGGGCCGCCAGAACCGCGAGTACTCCGCGACCGTCTCCACCTTCGACTGGGACAACTTCTACGACCGGCTCGGCGGCGGCCTCTTCTTCGACGCCCTGCGCGCCGACATGAAGCGCAACTACGACTACGTGCTGATCGACAGCCGCACCGGGCTCAGCGACATCGCCGACATCTGCACCTTCCACCTGCCCGACGTGCTCGTGGACTGCTTCACCCTCTCCGACCAGTCCATCGACGGGGCCGCCGCCGTGGCCCGCCAGGTCCACGAGCGCTACGGGGACCGCGACATCAGGATCTACCCCGTCCCCATGCGCATCGACGAGGGCGAGAAGGAGAAGGCCGACGCCGGACGGGCCCTGGCCCGCCTCAAGTTCGACCGCTTCCCCACCGGCCTCGCCGGCGAGGAGGCCACCGCCTACTGGGGCGCCGTCGAGATCCCGTACCGCCCCTACTACGCGTACGAGGAGACCCTCGCCACCTTCGGGGACGAGGCCGGGCTCACCAACTCCCTGCTGTCCGCCTTCGAACGGCTCACCGCCGTGGTCTCCGAGGGCACCGTCACCGCCATGCCCGCCATCGGCGAGGAGACCCGGCTGCGGATCCGCGACGCCTTCACCCGCCGCCGCCCCGCCCTGCCCGCCGACCTCTTCCTCTCGTACGTGGCCGAGAACCGGATGTGGGCGGACTGGATCGAATCCGTGCTCACCCGGGCCGGCTTCCGGGTCGTCCCCAAGGACGTCTCCGCCGAGCCCCGCCCCGGCGACACCCTCGGCGCGGGCTTCGGCACCGACAGCCCGGCGCGCACCGTGGTCCTGCTCTCCAGCGCCTACCTGAAGTCCGCCCGGGCCGTGGACATCTGGGAACGGGCCGCCGCCGAGGACCCCACGGGCGGCCGGCGCAACCTGGTCGCCCTCCGCGTCGGCGACGTCCGGCTCAGCACCCCGTACATCGACCGCAATCCGGTGGACCTGTTCCGCCTCGACGAGGCCCACGCCACCGCCGCGCTGCTGCGCGCCCTGGAGCGGCCGGTCCAGCCGGCCGACGGGGTGTCCCCGGGGCCGCGGTTCCCCGGCACCGTCCCCAAGATCTGGAACGCGCCGCCCCGCAACCCCGGCTTCACGGGCCGCAGCATCGTGCTGGAGCGGATGCGCGACCAGCTCGGCGGCGGGATCTCCGTGGTGCTGCCGCAGCCGCAGACCCTCTTCGGGCTCGGCGGGGTCGGCAAGACCCAGGTGGCGCTGGAGTACGTCCACCGGTTCATGGCCGACTACGACCTGGTCTGGTGGATCTCCTCGGAGCAGACCGACGACGTGGTCGCGGGCCTCGCGGAGCTCGCGGTCCGGCTCGGCGCGCAGACCGGCGAGGACATGGCGGCCGCCTCCCAGGAGGCCATCGACCTGCTGCGCCGGGGCGTGCCCACCTCCCGCTGGCTGCTCGTCTTCGACAACGCGGACGACCCCGAGACCGTCAAGCGGTTCTTCCCGCCCGGCGGCCCCGGGCACGTGCTGGTGACCTCCCGCAACCAGAGCTGGTCCCAGTACGGCGACGCCCTGCCCGTGGACGTCTTCCTGCGCGAGGAGTCCATCGAGCACCTCCAGCGCCGGGCACCCGGACTCAGCCTGGAGGACGCCGACCAGGTGGCCACCGCCGTCGGCGACCTGCCGCTCGCCGTCGAGCAGGCCGGCGCCTGGATCGCGGAGACCGCCACCCCGGTCCAGTCCTACCTGGAGCAGCTGGCCGAGCAGGCCGCCCGGGTGCTCGGCCTCAACCAGCCCGCCGGCTACCCGGAGCCCGTCGCCGCCACCTGGAACGTGTCCATAGAGCGGCTCCAGAGCCGCTCGCCCGCCGCGGTCCGGCTGCTCCAGCTGTGCGCCTTCTTCGCACCCGAGCCGATCTCCGCGAACCTCCTCTACAGCAAGGAGATGATCGACGCCCTCAAGCCGTACGACCCCTCCCTCCAGGAGAAGCTCGTACTCGGCCGGGTCATCCGCGAGATCGGCCGCTTCGCCCTCGCCAAGGTGGACCAGGTCAGCAACAGCATCCAGGTCCACCGCCTGGTGCAGGCCGTCATCCGCGCGCAGCTCGGCGAGGAGGAGCAGCGCGAGGCCCGGCACGCCGTGCACCGGATCCTCGCCGGGGCCCGCCCCGACGACGACGAGCCGATCGACAACCCGGAGACCTGGCCGCGGTTCAACACCATCTGGCCGCACCTGCCCCCCTCCGAGGCCCGCTACTGCAAGGAGCCCGAGACCCGCCGGCTGCTCATCGACCGGGTCCGCTACCTGTGGAAGCGCGGGGACTTCAAGGCCGCCTACCAGCTCGGCACCGAACTGCGCGAGGTGTGGAAGGAGACCCTCGGCGACAGCGACCTCCAGTACCTCTACCTGCGCTTCCACCTCTCCAACATCCTGCGCTCGCAGGGGCGTTACGTGGAGGCCAAGGAGCTGGACGAGGTCACCCTCGAACGCCAGCGCCGGGCCCTCGGCCCCTCCCACCCGCACACCTACATGACCACCAGCGGCCTGGCCATGAACCTGGGCGCCCTCGGCCAGTACGGCAAGGCGATGGAACTGGCCACCGAGGCCCACGAGGGCTTCAGCCAGATCTTCCACGAGGCGCACCCGCGCACCCTGGCGGCCGCCAACAACCTCGCCCTGAACCTGCGCATGGTCGGCCAGTACGCACGGGCCCGCGAGATCGACCAGGAGGTCTTCGACCGGCGCACGGAGGTGCTCGGCCCCGAGCACCCGTACACCCTCTCCTCCGCGCAGAACCTCGCCCGCGACCTGCGCGAGGTGGGCCGGTACGAGGACTCGGTGCAGCTGCTGAGCAGAGCGTACGAGGTGTACAAGCGGACCCTGGGCCGGGCCTTCCCCGGCACCCTGGCGGCCGCCAAGAACCTCGCGGTCTCGCTGCGGCGGGCCGGGCAGCTGGAGGACGCCCTGCGGCTGACGACGGCCACCCGGAACCGGTACCGGGCCAAGTACACCTCGGTCAACCCGGACCTGCTGGCCTGCGATCTGAACCTGGCGGCGGACCTGTTCGCCACCGGGGACCCGCTCGCGGCCCGGGACATCGCCCAGGAGGTGGTGGACGAGTACATGAAGGTGCCGGGGGAGCGCCACCCGTACACCCTGGCGGCGATCAACAACCTGGCGGTGTTCCACTGGGGAACCGGCGCCCCGGAGACGGCCGAGCCGATGCTCCAGGGGGCGATCCGGGTGATGCGCGAGGTGCTCGGGGACAACCACCCGCACACCATCTTCGCCACCCTGAACCTGGCCAACGCCCATGCGGACCTGGGCGATCCGGCGGGCGCGCTCCAGATCGAGCGGATCGCGGCCGGCCGGCTGCGCGAGGTGCTCGGGGCCCACCACCCCGAGACCCTGGCCTGCGCCTCGAACATGGCGGTCAGCCTGGACCGGGTGGGGCGCAAGGAGGAGGCGGCCCGGCTGCGGTACGAGACGGTCGCCGAGCTCCAGCGGCTGCTGGGGGAGGACCACGGGCTGACCCGGTACGCGCGCGACGAGCGGCGGGTGCACCGGGACCTGGAGCCGCTCGCGGTGTGAGGCGCCGGGGGGAGCCCTGCGGGGAGCTCTGCCGGGCTCCCCGCAGGGCTCCGCGCCAGGGTCTCCGCCGCGTTCTGCGCCGGGTTCTCCGGCGTGCTCTGCGCGGGGCTCCCGCGCTCAGGCGGACCGCTGCTGCGGCGGGACCGGCTCCTGGTCCCGGATCAGCCAGGTGAGCACGTCCGGGAGGGCGCGGAAGGCCGCGAAGTGGGCGGAGGCCGGTTCGAAGGTGGCGGTGGCCCGGGGGATGCGGCGGGCCAGCCAGCGGGAGTGGCCCACGGGCGAGAACACGTCCTGCTCCCCGTGCCAGAGGAGCACGGGACAGGCGATGTCGGCCGGGTCGAACCCCCAGGGGGCGGCGAAGGCGTGGATGTCGTCGAGCCAGCCGTAGGCCGAATGCCGCAGCCCCTCGCGGTAGTTGCGCTCCAGCATCAGGCGCAGGCCCGCGTCGGAGACGATGCTCCGGTCGTTGTCGGTGAGTTCGAGGCGGAGCTCTTCCAGCAGCCGGCCGGGGTCCTTGGCGATGGCGTCCGAGCGGGGGATCAGCCGGGCGGCCAGCTCCTCGGGGTCCACGGTGGCCGCGGTGTACTCGCGCACGTTGAAGGTGGTCATGCCGTCGAACCAGTCCAGGCCGTCCGCGTCCCGGGGGGCCAGGCCCACCAGGGTGGCGCACCGGGTGACCCGGCCGGGGAGCAGGGCGGCGCACGCCAGTGCGTGCGGGGCGCCGCCGGAGCGGCCCACCACGGCGAAGGTCTCCAGCCCGAGGGAGTCGGCGATCGCGGCCACGTCCTCGGCCGCGTCGGCGACGGTGCGGCCGGGCCGGCGGTCGGAGAGCCCGTAGCCGGGGCGGTCGTAGGCGATGAGCTGCATGCGGCGCTGGTAGAGGACCATCCCGCGGGGGGCGGGGCCCAGTCTGCTGCCGGGGGTTCCGTGGAGCAGGAAGACCGGCTTGCCCCGGGGGTCGCCGAGCCTCTCCACGGTCAGATGCCGCCCGTCCGCGGTACGCATCCGACTGCGCACGCGCTCCCTCCTCCACGGTCGACGCGGGTGTCACGGAGATTGTCCTCGCGAGGCCCGGAGCGCGGTAGGGCGCACTTCGGGGGAATTCTTGTGAAAGTTTTCACAAGCGCACGCGGGTCTTAGGTCACTCTCGATCTTCCCTGGTCACAGGGGGTGGAGCGGGTGCTTGTGGGGATCGGAAGGGCCTTTCGGCCTTCCACTCAGGGGCTTTTTCGGCGCCATTGGTTCCGCTTTCGGGTGTCGAATTGAGGAGCCGGGAAAACGGGTCGAACGAAGGAGTTCCCGCCATGCAGTCCAACGACACGGTGGACGGACTGGTCGAGAGGGCGCTCGTCGCGCTCGGCCGGTTCGAGGCACTCGGTCAGGAGCAGGTCGACCACATCGTCGGCAAGGCCTCGCTGGCGGCCCTGGGCCGGCACGGCGAGCTCGCCCGGCTCGCGGTGGAGGAGACCGGCCGCGGCCTCTTCGAGGACAAGGCGGTCAAGAACCTCTTCGCCTGCGAGCACGTGGTCCACTCGATGCGCGGGCTCAAGACCGCGGGCGTCATCCGCCGCGACGAGCTGAACGGCATCACCGAGATCGCCGAACCGGTCGGTGTGGTCTGTGCGATGACCCCGGTCACGAACCCGACCTCGACCACCCTCTTCAAGGCGCTGATCGCCCTGAAGACCCGCAACCCCATCGTCTTCGCCTTCCACCCCTCCGCGCAGAACTGCTCCGCCGAGGCCGCCCGCACGGTCCGCGACGCGGCCGTCGCCGCCGGCGCGCCCGAGGACTGCATCCAGTGGATCGCCGAGCCCTCGATGGCGGCCACCGACGCCCTCATGCGCCACCCCGGGGTCTCCACCATCCTCGCCACCGGCGGCAATGCGATGGTCAAGGCCGCCTACTCCTGCGGCAAGCCGGCCCTCGGCGTCGGCGCCGGCAACGTGCCCGCGTACGTCCACAAGAGCGCGAAGCTGGCGCGCGCCGTCCACGACATCGTGCTCTCGAAGGCCTTCGACCACGGCATGATCTGCGCCTCCGAGCAGGCCGTCATCCTCGATGCCGAGATCTACGAGGAGGGCATCGCCGAGTTCCGGCGGCTGGGCGCGCACGTGGTCTCGGCCGCCGAGAAGGCCAAGCTGGAGGAGTTCGTCTTCGGCACCACCGCCCACGGCGCCGGCTGCTCCGGAGCCCGCCTGAACCCGGACGTGGTCGGCAGGTCCCCGCAGTGGATCGCCGCACAGGCCGGCTTCTCCGTCCCCGAGGGCACGTCCGTCCTCCTCGCCGAGTGCGCCGGGGTCGGCGAGGAAGAGCCGCTCACCCGCGAGAAGCTCTCCCCGGTGCTGGCCGCCCTCAAGGCCGAGGACACCGCCCACGGCCTCGAACTGGCCGCGCAGATGGTCGAGTTCCACGGGCTGGGCCACAGCGCCGCCATCCACGCCGAGGACGAGGCCCTCGTCGAGGAGTTCGGGCGGAAGGTCAAGGCCGTCCGCGTCATCGCCAACGCGCCCTCCACCTTCGGCGGCATCGGCGACGTCTACAACTCCTTCCTGCCCTCGCTCACCCTCGGCTGCGGTTCGTACGGCCACAACTCGGTGTCGGACAACGTGACCGCGGTCAACCTCGTCAACATCAAGCGGATCGGACGGCGCAACACCAACATGCAGTGGTTCAGGGTCCCGCCGGAGATCTACTTCGAGCGCAACGCCATCCGCCACCTCGGCGAGATGGAGGGCATCGGCCGGGTCTCGATCGTCACCGACAAGACCATGACCGCCCTCGGGTTCGTGGAGAAGGTCACGGGCATCCTCCAGGCCCGCGAGGAACCGGTGGCCATCCAGGTCATCGACGACGTCGAGCCCAATCCGGAGCTGTCCACCGTCCGCGCCGGGGCCGCCCTGATGCGCGACTTCCGCCCCGACACCGTGATCGGCCTCGGCGGCGGCTCCCCGATGGACGCCGCGAAGATCATGTGGCTGATGTACGAGCGCCCGGAGGTCGAGTTCGCCGACACCAAGGAGAAGTTCTTCGACATCCGCAAGCGCGCCTACAAGTTCCCCCGGCTCGGCGAGAAGGCGAAGCTGGTGGCCATCCCCACCACCTCCGGCACCGGGTCCGAGGTCACCCCCTTCGCCGTCATCTCCGACCCCGCGGCGGCGCAGAAGTACCCGCTGGCCGACTACGCGCTCACCCCGCACGTCGCGATCGTCGACCCCGTCCTGCCGATGGACCTGCCGCCCGCCGTCACCGCCGACTCCGGCTTCGACGCGCTCACGCACGCCACCGAGGCCTACGTCTCCGCGTACGCCAACGACTACACGGACGGGCTCTGCCTCCAGGCCATCCGGCTGATCTTCGGCAACCTGGAGCGCTGCGTGAAGGACGGGGCCCGCGACCCCGAGGCGCGCGAGAAGATGCACAACGCCTCCACCGTGGCCGGCATGGCCTTCGCCAACGCCTTCCTCGGCCTGGTCCACGCCATGGCGCACACCCTGGGCAACACCTTCCACGTCCCCCACGGCCGTACCAACGCCCTGCTGCTGCCGCACGTGATCCGCCACAACGGCACGGTGACCCACAAGGCCGTCCCCTGGCCGAAGGCCGAGGTCTACCGGGCCCCGGAGCGCTTCCAGGAGATCGCCCGGATGCTGGGCCTGCCCGCCGCCACCCCGGCCGAGGGCGTGGAATCCTACGCCCGCGCCGTCGAGGAGCTGCGCGCCGCCTGCGGGATCCCCGGCTCCTTCGCCGAGCAGGGCGTGCCCGAGGAGGCCTTCCTGGCGGCCCTCCCGCAGCAGGCGCTGAACGCCTACGCCGACCAGTGCGCCCCCGCCAACCCGCGGATGCCGATGCTCGACGAGATGCAGGAGCTGATGCGCCGGGCCTACTACGGCACCGCCGGCTGACCCCGGTCCGCCGGTCCGGCCCTGCACGGGACCGCCGCCACTCCCTCCGGGGAGCGGCGGCGGTCCCGTGCGCAGGCGGCCCGGTGCTGCCCGGGGGCGGTACCCCGGGCCCCGGCGGGCTCAGCCGCCTCCGGGGTCCGGGGCGGCCTGCGTCCCGCTGCCGACCGCGGCCCCCGGGCGGCCCCGCCGGAACACCGCGCAGGCCAGGGTGACCGCCGAGCCGAGCACCGCCCAACCGGCCAGGACCAGCATCGACGTGCCCAGGTCGTTGCCCTTGAAGTACGCGATCGAACGGGCCGCGTACGTGCCCGCCCCGGGCGGCAGGGCCGGACCGATCTCCCGCCAGAACGCGGGCAGCAGCGGGTAGGGGTAGGCGCCGCCCGCGCTCGGGTTGCCGAGCACCACCACGAGCAGGATCGCCAGGCCGATGCCCACCACCCCGGCGAGCCCCTGGAAGGCCAGGGTGATCGCGCCGACCGCGAAGACGATCAGCGTGCCGAGCCCCCACAGGGCCGCGATGCTGCCGGGCAGCGCGCCCAGCACCGGCCCCGCGATCACCGCGCCGAGCAGGCCGGCCACGACCGCGTACGCGAGCAGGGCGCCCAGCCGGATGACGGCGCGGGCCGAGTTCGCGGGCCGCGCCCCCGCGCTGATCGCGAGGATCGCGGCGCACAGGTAGCCGCCCACGCACCAGCCGACGACCAGGTAGAACGAGGACAGCCCGCGGGCGTCCCCCCGGTCGGCCGGGGCCACGTCGGTGACCTTCACGGTGCGCTGCTGGGCCGCCTCGCTGAGCGTGAGCACCTGTTCGAGGGCCTGGGACAGCGAGGCGCCCGCCCCGCTCGCCACCAGCAGCCGGTCGGTCCGCCCGGCCGGGTCGATGACCAGCGCCCCGTCGACCTCCCGGTTCCGGATCTGCCGGAGTGCCGTGGCCTCGTCGGAGACCGCCCGGGGGTCCAGCGGATCGCCGGGCAGCGCCGAGAGCTGCCGGACCGCCTGCGCGGTGACCGGCTGGGCGGGGCTCACCACGGCGAGCGGGATCTCGTGCGGCTTCGGCTGGTGGAAGGCGCCGATGTACGAGGTGATGAAGGCGAGCTGGAGCGCCAGCACCCCGATGACCAGCAGTGCGGCGCGGGTGGTGACCGCGTCCTTGATCTCGGCGAGGAACCCCTGGGCGGGGCCTGCGTCCGTCCGTGTCATGCCCCCACGGTCGGGGCGCCCGGTCCCGTGCGCAGCAGGGGTGGGCCGAACGGATGACCTGCGGGGCGGTGGCCGGAGCGCGGAACGGCGTTCGAACATGTGTGTCGTACGTGCGTTCGAAAGTGGTCTATGGTGGAAGAGGGGAGGCGGTTCACCAAGGGAAAGCAGGAGGAGCGGGTGCCCGGTTTCACGCATCTGCACACCGTTTCCGGGTTCTCCGCGCGCTACGGAGGCTCGCACCCGGACCGGCTGGCGGAGTGCGCCGCCGACCGCCGGATGGACGCCCTCGCCCTCACCGACCGGGACACCCTCGCGGGCGCCGTCCGCTTCGCGAAGGCCTGCCTGAAGGCCGGCATCCGGCCCCTGTTCGGCACCCACCTCGCCGTCGCCCCCGTACCCGCCCCCGCGGACTCCGGGCCGGCCCGGGCCGGCGGGCGGCGGCGCGCCCCCGTCAAGGGCGGGGCCTTCGTCGACGAGTCCGCACCCCGCGCCCTCTTCCTCGCCCGCGACGGCGCCACCGGCTGGGCCACCCTGTGCCGGCTGGTCAGCGCCGCCCACGCGGACCCCGCCGCCGGCCGCCCGCTGCTGCCCTGGGGCCACAACCACGGCGAGGGGGTCCTCGTCCTCCTCGGCCCCGGCTCCGAGGTCGGCCGGGCCCTCGCCGCGGGCCGCCCCGACCGGGCCGCCCGGCTGCTCGCCCCCTGGCGGGAGGTGTACGGGGACGCCCTGCGGCTGGAGGCGGTCCACCACGGCCGCACCGGCACCGGCCCGGGCTCGCTGCGGCTCGCCGCACGCACCGCCGGATTCGCCGCGGAGCAGGGCGTACCGGCCGTGCTGACCAACGCCGTACGGTACGCCGACCCCGGCCAGGGGCCGGTCGCCGACGTGCTCGACGCGGCCCGCCGGCTCGTACCGATCGACCCCCGGCGCCCCCTCGACAGCGGGGAGCGCTGGCTCAAGGACGCCACCGCCATGGCGGCCGCCGCGGACCGCATCGCCGAGGCCGCGGGCCTGGGCGCGGCGGGCGCGCGCCGGCTGCTGGCGCAGACCTGCGAGGACGCCGAGTCCTGCCGCGTCGATCCCGAGGGCGACCTCGGGATCGGCTCGGTGCACTTCCCCGAACCCTGGCTGGTCGGCGCCGGACACCGCAGCGCCCAGCGGGTCCTGGCCTCCCGGTGCGCCGCCGGCATGGTGCTGCGCGGCCATGCGGACCGGCGCGCGTACTGGGACCGCATGCACCACGAGCTCGACATCATCGCCCACCACGGCTACGCCTCATACTTCCTGACGGTGGCTCAAGTGGTCGAGGACATCAGGGAGATGGGGATCCGGGTGGCCGCGCGGGGCTCCGGCGCCGGCTCCCTCGTCAACCACCTGCTCGGGATCGCGCACGCCGACCCGGTCGAGAACGGCCTGCTGATGGAGCGCTTCCTCTCCAAGCGCCGGCCCGTGCTGCCCGACATCGACATCGACGTGGAATCCGCCCGCCGGCTGGAGGTCTACCGGGCCATCCTCGGCCGGTTCGGCGCCGAGCGCGTCGCGACCGTGTCCATGCCCGAGACCTACCGGGTGCGGCACGCCATCCGGGACGTGGGCGCCGCCCTGTCCATGGACCCCGCCGAGACCGACCGGCTCGCCAAGGCCTTCCCGCACATCCGGGCCCGCGACGCCCGCGCCGCCCTCGCCGAGCTCCCCGAACTGCGCGGGGTGCGGGCGGAGGAGCACGGCCGGCTGTGGGAGCTGGTCGAAGCGCTGGACGCACTGCCGCGCGGGGTCGCCATGCACCCGTGCGGGGTGCTGCTGTCCGACGCCTCGCTGCTCGCCCGCACCCCCGTCGTGCCCACGAGCGGCGAGGGGCTGCCGATGTCCCAGTTCGACAAGGAGGACGTCGAGGACCTCGGGCTGCTCAAGCTCGACGTGCTGGGCGTACGGATGCAGTCCGCGATGGCGCACGCCGTCGCCGAGGTCGAACGCGCCTCGGGGGAGCGGATCGACCTGGACGACCCGGCGCAGGTGCCGCCCGGGGACGAGGCCACCTACCGGCTGATCCGCTCCGCCGAGACCCTGGGCTGCTTCCAGATCGAGTCGCCGGGCCAGCGCGACCTGGTCGGCCGGCTCCAGCCCGCCACCTTCCACGACCTGGTCGTGGACATCTCCCTGTTCCGGCCGGGGCCCGTCGCGGCCGACATGGTCCGGCCGTTCATCGAGGCCCGGCACGGCCGCGCGCCGGTCCGCTACCCCCACCGGGACCTGGAGGAACCGCTGCGCGAGACCTACGGGGTGGTGGTCTTCCACGAGCAGATCATCGAGATCGTGGACATCATGACCGGCTGCGGCCGGGACGAGGCCGACCGGGTGCGCCGCGGGCTCTCCGACCCCGAGTCCCAGGGCCGCATCAAGGCCTGGTTCGCGCAGCACGCCGAGGAGCGCGGCTACCCGGCCGAGGTGGTCGCCCGCACCTGGGAGATCGTCGAGGCCTTCGGCTCGTACGGCTTCTGCAAGGCGCACGCGGTGGCCTTCGCCGTGCCCACCTACCAGTCGGCCTGGCTCAAGGCGCACCACCCGGCGGCCTTCTACGCCGGGCTGCTCACCCACGACCCCGGCATGTACCCCAAGCGCCTGCTGCTCGCGGACGCCCGGCGGCGCGGGGTGCCGGTGCTGCCGCTGGACGTGAACCGGTCCGCGGCCGCCCATCGCATCGAACTGGTGTCCGAGGAGCCCCGGGTGTGGGGACTTCGGCTCGCCCTGGCCGACGTCCACGGCATCAGCGGGGCGGAGGCCGCCCGCATCGAGGAGGAGCAGCCCTACAGCTCCCTGCTCGACTTCTGGGACCGCGCCCGCCCCGGCCGGCCCGTCGCCGAACGCCTGGCCCAGGTCGGTGCGCTGGACGCCTTCGGCGCCAACCGCCGGGACCTGCTGCTGCACCTGTCCGAACTCCACCGCGACCGGCGGGCACCCGCCGGACACGGCCGCCAACTCCCCCTGGGCGGCGGCCGGAAGACCGGAGCCGTCGGACTGCCCGACCTCAACGAGGCCGAACGGCTCAGCGCCGAACTCGGCGTCCTCGGCATGGACACCACCCGGCACCTCATGGACGACCACCACGCCTTCCTCGCCGAACTCGGCGCGGTCCCCGCCCGGCGGCTGCGCGAGACCGCCCACGGGCAGACCGTGCTGGTCGCGGGCGCCAAGGCGGCCACCCAGACCCCGCCGGTCCGCTCCGGCCGCCGGGTCATCTTCACCACCCTCGACGACGGCACCGGCCTGGTGGACCTCGCGTTCTTCGACGACAGCCACGAGGCCTGCGCCCACACCGTCTTCCACTCCTGGCTGCTGCTGGTGCGGGGCGTCGTCCAGCGCCGCGGCCCGCAGAGCCTCAGCGTGGTCGGCTCCGCCGCCTGGAACCTGGCCGAGCTGGCCGAACTGCGCGGCAGCGGAGGGCTGGACGCGGTCGCGGCCCGGCTCGCCGAGCCCGGCCCGGGCCCCGGCCCGGCCGCACCTGCCGACGCCGGGCGCCGCATCCACCTGCCCACCGGGTACGAGATGAACCCGTGGGCCGACCTCCAGCCGCCCGGCTCCGGCCCGGCCACGGGCCGCAAGCTGTGGCACTCCAGCCCGGGGAGCGCGGGATGACCCCGGGACTCCGCCCCGGACCCCGCGCCCCGCACCCCGGCGGGGCCGGTTCCCCGCGGGGCGGGGGGAACGCCCCGCGGGGCGGCGCCGCCACCGTGCTCTGCGTGAGCTTCCGGCGCCCCGACGGGGACCCCCTCGACCCCGCCACCTACACCGGCCTGCTCGGACTCCTCACCGCCCTCACCCCCACCGTCCAGACCCTGCCCCCCGACACCGCCCTGGCCGACCTCACCGGCGCACTGCGCTACTTCGGCCGCGACGCCGCCCAGCTCGCCGCCCTCCTGCGGGTGCGGGCCCTCGCCCTGTACGGGGTGGACTGCGCCATCGGCACGGCAGGCAACCCCATGCTGGCCCGGATGGCCGCCCGCGCGGCCCGGCCGGGCCAGACCCTGTCGGTCCCCGCGGAGCCGGACGCCGTACGGGAATTCCTCGCGCACCGGCCCGCCGCCGCCCTCGACGGGGTCGGCGCCGCCACCGCCCGCACCCTGTGCACGTACGGCCTCGACTCCGTGGGCCGGATCGCCGCCGCCCCGCTCCCCGCCCTCCAGCGGATCCTCGGGGCGAAGGCCGGCCGGGACGTGTACGAACGGGCCCACGGCATCGACCGCACCCCCGTGCTCCCCGGGGCCTCCGTGCCCTCCCTCGCCGCCGAACGCCCCTTCGACCGCGACGAGATCGACCCCGTACGGCACCGGCGCGCCCTGCTCTCCCTCACCGAGGAGCTCGGCGCCCGGCTGCGGGACGGGCGCCAGGTGTGCCGGACCCTGTCCCTCACGGTCCGCTGCGCCGACCGCACCGCGGTCACCCGCACCCGCACCCTCGCCGAACCCACCGCGCACTCCGCCGCGCTCACCGCCGCGGCCTACGCGATGTACGAGGCGCTGGGCCTCCAGCGGGCCCGGGTACGCGCCCTGACCGTGCGCGCGGAGGGGCTGGCACCGGCCGAACGGGCCGCGCACCAGCTGAGTTTCGACCCGGAGGACGAGAAGTCCCGCCGGATCGAGGCGGTCGCGGACCGGGTGCGGGCGAAGTTCGGGCCGGACGCCATCCGGCGCGGCTCCCTCGCGGCCTGAGCGACGACCCGGAGCAACAGCCCGGACCGACAACCCGGAGCAACACGTCCGATCAACGCCCCCGTACCTGCCGACGGGTGACGGCGCGGCAGTTTTTACCGGCGCGTAACTTCCCTCTTCTGCTACCCGCCCGTAATTTGACGGATGCAGCTCACCTTGTGATCCGGATCACGGGCGAATCCCCCCATCGCTTTCCCCTTCCCCGCAAGGAGATCACCCGATGCTGCCCTGGAGACGCCTGCTGGGTCCCCTCACCGCCCTGATGCTGGCGGCCGCCGCCCTCGCCCCCACCGCGGCCGCCCAGGCCGCCACCGCACCCTCCGCCGGCTGGAACGACTGGTCGTGCAAGCCGTCCGCGGCCCACCCGCGGCCGGTGGTCCTGGTCCACGGGACCTTCGGCAACTCGGTGGACAACTGGCTGGCCTTCGCCCCGTACCTGGTGCACCGCGGATACTGCGTCTACTCGCTCGACTACGGCCAGCTGCCCGGCGTGCCCTTCTTCCACGGGCTCGGCCCCGTGGAGAAGTCCGCCGGGCAGCTCGCCGCCTTCGTCGACCGGGTGCTCGCGGCCACCGGCGCCCCCGAGGCCGACCTCGTCGGCCACTCCCAGGGCGGCATGATGCCGCGCTGGTACCTGAAGTTCCTGGGCGGGGCCGCCAAGGTCAACGCCCTCGTCGGGCTCGCCCCGGACAACCACGGGACCACCCTCTCGGGGCTCACCGAACTCCTGCCCTTCTTCCCCGGCGCGGAGGACCTGATCAGCTCCGCCACCCCCGGGCTCGCCGACCAGATCGCCGGCTCGGACTTCCTGAACCGGCTGAACGCGGGCGGCGACACCGTCCCCGGCGTGAAGTACACCGTCATCGCCACCCGGTACGACGAGGTGGTCACCCCCTACCAGAGCGGCTTCCTCACCGGCGGGGACGTACGCAACGTCGTCCTGCAGGACCTGTGCCCGCTGGACCTCTCCGAGCACGTGGCGATCGGCCTGACCGACCGGATCGCCTTCCACGCGGCCGAGAACGCGCTCGACCCCGAGCACGCCGAACGGACCACCTGCGCCTCGGTCTTCGACACCGACTGACCGGGGCGCAGGGCCCGTCCGGCCCGGATCCGGCCCCGGCCGCCGTCAGCCGGCGTGGCGGCCCGCGCCGCGGGCGGCGGACCGCCGGCGCGCCGAGGCGAACAGCACGGCCGCGCCGAGGGCCAGGGCAGCGGCCCCCGACACGGCGATCAGCGTGGTGCCGGAACCGCCGCCGGTCTGCGCCAGGTCCCCGCCGGCGCCCAGCGGGACCGCGTTGCCGGCGGCCACGGGCCGGTTGCCCCCGGCGTCGGCCGCGCCCTCCGGGGTCCCGGCACCGGCCCCCGCCCCGGTGCTGCCGTGCGCGCCGTGCCCGCCGCCCGCGGTGCCCTTCGCCGCGTCCCTCCGGATCTGCTCCGCGGTCGGCGCCTCGGCCGCGGGCCCGGAGGCGGCGGGCGCGGCGGCTCCCGGAGCGGCGTCCGGGGTGCCCGAGGGCCGCGTGCCGCCGGTGCCGCTCTTGCGGAACACCACGTCCGAGCAGGTGTAGAAGGCCTCCGGGCTGTCCGAGCGCTGCCAGATGCTGTAGATCAGGTGGCGGCCGGACTTCCGAGGGACGGTCCCCTTGAACACGTAGTCCCCGCCCTCCATCCGCGGGTCCGTCACCCGTACGAACGGCTTGGCCTCCAGGTCCGACCACTTCAGCGGCTTCGACGGGTCGTAGCCGTCCTTCGTCACGTACAGCGCGAACGTGCCCCGGTGCGGGGCCGTCCCCTTGTAGCGGAAGGTGTGCCTGCCGGCGGTCAGCCTGCTGGCCGGCCAGTCCCGGCGGGCCAGGTCCAGGCCCCGGTACTTGTCGTTGCCCGCCGAGCAGAGCCGGCCGTCCGGGATCAGCCGCTTGTGCCGGCCGGCCGCGTTGGCGATGTTCACGGCGTTCCAGTCGTAGAGCGGCTGGGTGCCGCCCGCCGCCACCGCCGCCTTGCAGGCGGCGGACTTCGGCGCCTCCGGCCCCTCCGCATAGCAGGCGGCCACCCGGCTGACCGGGTCCGTCATCGAGCCGTGGGCGGCGGCGGGCGCGGCCGCGAGCGCGGTGAGCGCGAGCGGAGCGAGGCCGAGGACGGCGACGGCGGCGGCCGGACGGCGAGCGGTCATGGAAGTTCTCCTTCGGGCGGCGCAAGGTGGCGCTGGGCGGCGCAGCGCAGGCTGCGACACGCAAGCTAGCCGCCCGGAACCCCGCAGAACGGGCCTCCGGCGCCCCGGCCGGGATCCTTAGGCCGCCGTTAAGGCGGGGGTAAGCGGGGGCTCAGACTGGGCCCGTGCCGCGGCCCGAACGGCCTGCCGCACCAAGCCGGTTGCGCCGCCCGCCGCCGCTCCCCCCGCTCCCGCCGCCGCACCCGCCGCGGGACCCGCCGCTCGCGTCCCGGGAGCGCCCGCTCAGCCCGTCGGCATCACGAAGCGGCGGACCACCTCGAAGCTGAGGTTCCCGTAGCCCGTGAAGAACGGCGCCGCCGTCAGTTCGGTGGCCACGGCCTCGTCCCGGGCCACCACCCGGCTCGCCCGCGCCGTCCGGTCCAGGTCCGGCCCGGCCAGCCGGCCCACCCGGACGGTCCGCACCACCCCGTCCGCCACCACGTCGAGGAAGCAGTCCCACACCCCCGGGCCGATCGGCGCGCCCCCGTCGAGGGTGGCCAGGTGCAGGTCCGCGCGGAAGCCGGCCGTGGCCGGGTCCACCCCGCGCTTCTCCGCCTCCGCCGCCAGCTCGGGCGAGGCCGGGCAGGGCACCGCCGGCACCCGGTGCTCGCGGCCCGTCGCCCGCTCGCGCAGCAGGACCCGGCTCTCCATCCGGCCGGTGCCCAGGCCCTCCACGTACGCGTGGCCGGTCAGCCGCACCCGGCCGTCCTTCCACGTCATCGCGTACAGCCGGTGCCGCGCCTTCAGCTTCTCCGTGACGTCGTACAGCTTGTCGGGCAGCCCGGCCGCCGGATCGCGGAACAGCGGGAACCGCCGGTACGCCCGGCCGTTGTCCACGACCAGCTCGGCGGGGGTCTCCGCCGGGTCGTACGCGGCCAGTTCGGCGAAGGCGTCGAACCGGCCCTGCGTGAAGCAGTACAGCCGCAGCAGGTCCAGCGCGGACAGCTCGCCGGCCATGTCCGGGGTCCAGTACGCCTCGCACAGCGCCCGGCCGCGCTGGTAGACCTCGGTCGTGAAGGCCGGGTCCGCGGCGTACGCGCGCGCGGCCGGGATCAGGGCCTTGCCCACCATGTTGCGGAAGTGCCGGCCGAGCATCCGGCGGCGGCCCACCGGGTCCGAGACCCGGTCGGAGACCATCCGCATCACGCGCTCGATGTGCTGGATGCTCTCGTTGGCCGTCCGCCGGCGCGCGGTGATGTTCTGCCCGTCCTCGCGCCGCCGCAGGTAGTAGCAGTCGTAGTCGCCGACGACGGAGATCCGCCCGGCGGCCAGGTAGGCGGCCGTCACGAAGAGCTGGTCCTCGCCGAACCACAGGTCCTCGGGGTAGCGGATGCCGCCGTCCCGCTCCAGCAGCTCCCGCCGGTACAGCTTGGCGCTGTGCAGCGAGCGGTAGACCTCGGAGGTGTAGAGGTCGGCCCGCTCCATGTGCTTGTGCGCCTTGTCGGCCACCGAGCGGCCCAGCCCGACCGCCTTGCCGAGCACGATGTCGCTGCCCTGGCCTTCGGCCATGGCGAGCAGCCGCTCCAGGGTCTCCTTGCCGAGGTAGTCGTCGGAGTCGACCACGTACACGTACCGGCCGCGGGCCAGGTCCAGGGCGCGGTTGCGCGGGATGCTCGGGCCGCCGGTGTTGGCCTGGTGCAGCACCCGGACCTGCGGGTGCAGCGCGGCGTAGCGGTCCAGCTCGGCCCCGCTGCCGTCGGTGGAGCCGTCGTCGACCGCGATGACCTCGATCCGGTCGATCCCCAGGGACTGGGACACCACCGAGTCCAGGCACTCCGTCAGGTAGGGCATCGCGTTGTAGACCGCGATGACCACGCTGACGTCGGGCACGGGCCCGGCCGCGGGCGCGTCCTGCACCGGCACGGGCGCGCCGCCCGGCACCGGGAACGGCGGCGGTACGGCGGCGCCGCCCGGCACCGGGAACGGCGGCGGCACGGGGGTGCCGGGCACCGGGAACGGCGGCGCGGGCGAGGCCCCGGGCATCGGGAACGGCGGCGGTACGGAAGCTCCCGGCACGGACGCACCCGGCACGGACGCACCCGGTACGGAAGCTCCCGGCACGGCGGCCCCCGGTATCGGGAACGGCGGCGGCACGGGGAGGTTCGGGTCGGGCACGGGCCCGTTCGGTCCGCCCGGCACGGGTGCGTGAGGAGAGAAGGAGCTCATTCGCCGGGACATCCCATTTCTGCGCATCGGGTACGGACCATCAACAGAAAGTATGGACCTAAGCTCATCGGACATGACCGACCAGCCCACCCACCGGACCGCCGGGGCCGCGGCCCCCCGCCCCGCCACCGCCGCCGACCTCGACGCGGTCCGCGCGGTGACCGACGCCGCCTACGCCCCCTACGTCGAGCGGATCGGCATCCGCCCGGCCCCCATGGACGCCGACCACGCCGCCGAGATCGCCGCCGGGCACGTGTACGTGACCGGCGACCCGGTCGCGGGACTGGTCGTCCTGGTCCCCGCCGCGGACCACCTCTTCCTCGACAGCGTGGCCGTCCACCCCGCCGCGCACGGCACCGGCCTCGGCCGCCGGCTGCTCGCCTTCGCCGAGACCCGCGCCCACGCGCTCGGCCTCCCCGAGATCCGCCTCTACACCAACGCCCTCATGTGGGAGAACCGGAAGCTCTACCCGCGCTACGGGTACGAGCTCACCGAGCGCCGCGTGGACGGGATCTACGACCGCTTCCACTACCGCAAGCGGCTCGGCCGGACCCCGCCGCCGCCCGGCCCGCCGGCCCCCGGCCAGGACTCCCCGAAGGCGCCGCCCCGGGCCAGCCCCTCCAGTTCGTCCAGGGCCGCCACGGCCCGCGCCGCCGCCTCCGGATCCCGTACGGCCAGCCCGCTCTCCGCGAACTCGTCCTCGTCCAGGCGCAGCACCTGAGCACCGTCCGCCGACACCCACAGGTCGAGGTCCAGGTCCTCCACCCGGACCTCGTCCCCGGACACCACCGCCGGCCGGGTCACGTCGCAGTACCAGCCCTTCAGCTCCCCGGCACCGGTGCGCACCTCCTTGACCGCGTACCACCGGTCCCGCCAGAAGTGCTCGGTGAACACGTCTCCGGGCTCGAACCGCACGAAGCCGAAGTCGCGCACCCCGTCGGCGGCCCAGGGCGCGCGCACGCTGATGCGGACGCCGTCGTCGGACAGCAGCCCGGCCGGATAGCGGATCTTGACCCGGCCGGCCTTGCTCAGCTCGACCGTGACCGTGCGCTGCCCGCTCACGCGCCCTCCAGCTTCTTCGCGTACCGCACCTCGGTGGCGCAGACCTCGTACCCGAACCACTTGTTGACCGCGAGCATCGGGGCGTTGCCGGTGTCGTTCCCGGTGAACGCCTCGGTGCAGCCCGCGGCGGCAGCCCGCCGCAGGGCCTCGTGCTTGACGATCTTCGCGAGCCCGCGGCCGCGGAAGGCCCGCCGGGTCCCCGTCATGGCCGAGGAGTACCGCCCGGCGCCGTCGGTGCGGGCCGCGCTGAAGGCGGCCGGCTCCCCGTCGACCAGCGCCACCGTGGTCAGCTCCCGGTCCAGCTCGGGGTCGCTCCAGGTCTCCCGGAGCCAGCGGTCGTAGTCGTCCAGCCGGACCCCGACGTCGCCCGGCTCGTCGAGGGTGGTCTCCGCGTCGAGCCGGAACAGCGGCCGCGGGTCGGCCTCGAACTCGGCCGCCGAGCGCAGCACCACCCCGGCGGGCAGCGGCGGCGGCTCGGGCAGCGTGCCGGTGAGGTCCAGCCGCAGGAAGTGCGCCGAGCGGCTGGGCGCGTAGCCGCGGCGGGCGGCGAACGCGCGGTGCTCCGGCTCGTCGAGCACCCAGGCGTACACGGTGTCCGCCCCCACGGCCGCGAGGTGCTCCTCGGCCGCCCGCAGCAGCAGCACGCCGGCGCCCCGCCCGCGGGCCTGCGGGTGCACGTAGACGTTGACGAAGGCCTGGCCCGGCCGGTCGCTGTCGTGCGCGACGCCGACCTGGGCGGTGCCGAAGACCTCCCCGCCCTCCTCCGCCACCAGCAGCCGGAAGTGCTCGTCGGGATGGGCGGCGGCCAGTTCGAAGGCCACACCGGGCACGGTGCAGATCATGAAGGGGAGCGCGGCACGGCGCACCCGTACGAAGTCCCCGGCGTCTGCGGGGTCGCCGGAACGGAGATCACGGACGATGACGGTCATGTGGTCCGACGCTACGTCCGGGCCGCCCGGGCCGCCTCCGAATTTCCGGCCGGTGCGCGAGAATCGCCCGGTGACCTCGAAGAGCGTGAGCCTGAAGATCTCCGTCGACCCGGCCGGCACCCCCGCCCCCTACGAGCAGCTGCGCGCGCAGATCGCCGACCAGGCGCGCACCGGCCGGCTGCCGGTCGGCTTCAAGCTGCCGACCGTGCGGGGCCTGGCCGAGGAGCTCGGCCTCGCCGCCAACACGGTGGCCAAGGCGTACAAGGCCCTGGAGGCGGACGGGGTGATCGAGACCCGCGGCCGCAACGGCACCTTCGTCGCGGCCGCCGGGGACACCGCGGCCCGCGAGGCGGCGGCCGCGGCCCAGGCCTTCGCCGAGCGCGCCCACCGCCTCGGCCTGCCGCAGGACGCCGCCCTCGCCCTGGCGGCGGACGCCCTGCGGGCCCGGTACGGGGCGCCCTGAGCCCCGCCTACAGGTACAGCCCCGAGTCCGCCGAGGAGGGCTGGGCGGGCACCGAGGCCGGACCGGTGCCGCGGCGCATGGCGAACAGCTCGGCGAGGGTGGCCCCTTCGCGGGAGAGCCCCTCCTCGGTGCCCAGCCAGTCGGCCGCCTCCCGGTGGCTGAGCCGCCCGACCTCGATCCGGGCCAGGCAGCGCCCGGGCCGCACCACCGCCGGGTGCAGCCGTTCCAGGTCCTCGTTGGTGGTCACGCCGACCAGCACGTTGCGGCCCTGGCCCAGCAGCCCGTCCGTGAGGTTCAGGAGCCGGGAGAGCGCCTGCCCGGCGGTGTGCCGCGCCTCCCCGCGGATCAGCTCGTCGCAGTCCTCCAGGAGCAGCAGCCGCCACCGGCCCCGGGAGGTGCCCTCGTCCTCGCCGATCGCGATGTCCATCAGGTAGCCGACGTCGTTGAACAGCCGCTCGGGGTCGAGCACGCAGTCCACCTGGCACCAGTCCCGCCAGGACCGGGCGAGGGTGCGCAGCGCCGAGGTCTTGCCCGTCCCGGGTGGCCCGTGGAGGAGCAGCAGCCGGCCCGCGATGTCGTCCGGGGTGATCTTCATCAGGCGGTCCATGGCCTCGGCCACCGGCGCCGTGTAGTTGGGCCGGACCTCCGCCCAGGTGCCCGCGGCGATCTGCCGGGTGGTGCGGTGCGGGCCGCGCCGGGGCGAGATGTACCAGAAGCCCATCGTGACGTTCTCGGGCTGCGGTTCGGGCTCGTCCTGGACCCCGTCCGTGGCCAGGCTCAGGACGGACGCGGCGAGTTCGTCGGTGACGGCGGTGACCGTCACGTCGGCCCCGCGGTTCCAGCGGGAGACGAGCAGGGTCCACCCCTCGCCCTCGGCGAGCGTGGCGCTGCGGTCGGTGTCCTTGGCGGCCCGCAGCACCCGGGCTCCCGGAGGCAGCAGCGTGGCACCGGACTTGACCCGTTCGATCGTGACGCTGTGCGAGTACGGCTGCTCGCCCGTCGCGAACCGGCCGAGGAAGAGGGCGTCGACTACGTCCGAGGGTGAATCGCTGTCGTCTACGCCGAGCCGGATCGGCAGGGCGTGCCGCGGGTCCTGAGGGGTGGCTGACATGGCGCCCATGATCCGGCACGAACTGCCCGTACGCACCCGGGTTTCGCCGGTTCGGCGGCATCGGTTCTCCGTCGAAACCCCAAGCCGGTGAAGGTTTCCGCGGGGTTTCCCCGCATCTCCTCCCCGGGGATTTTTGGCATGGACACTTCCGGGAGGGCGGGGTCGGCGCTACGACGGACATGGCAGAAAACCTGCTAAGGGAGGGTCCATGAAACTGTCCCGATTCGCGGCCTTATCCGCCTCGTTGGCCCTTGCCGCGTCCGCCGCCCTGTTCGGAGCCGCCCCCGCCCACGCCGCCGGCTCCGGCTACGTGGCGCTCGGCGACTCGTACTCCTCGGGGGTCGGCGCCGGCAGCTACGACAGCGCGAGCGGCGACTGCAAGCGCAGCACCAAGGCCTACCCCGTCCTCTGGAAGAACGCCCATTCACCCGCCTCGTTCGCGTTCACCGCCTGCTCGGGGGCCCGTACGGGTGATGTCACCGCCAACCAGCTCGGCCCCCTCAACTCCACCACCGGCCTCGTCAGCATCACCATCGGCGGCAACGACGCAGGCTTCTCCGACGTGATGACCACCTGCGTGCTCCAGTCCGAATCCACCTGCCTGAACCGCATCGCCCAGGCCAAGGCCTACGTGGACAGCACCCTGCCCGGGCGACTGGACGCCGTATACGACGCCATCCGCGCCAAGGCCCCCAACGCCCGCGTGGTCGTGCTGGGCTACCCCCGCTTCTACAAGCTCAACGGCACCTGCACCACCGGCCTGTCCGAGACCGAGCGGTCCGCCATCAACGGGGCCGCCGACTACCTCAACGCCGCCACCGACAAACGCGCCCGCGACCACGGCTTCGCCTTCGCCTCGGTGGCCGGCGCCTTCACCGGCCACGAGATCTGCTCCGGCAGCGCGTGGCTGCACAGCGTCAACTGGCTGAACATCGGAGAGTCGTACCACCCCACCGCCTCCGGCCAGTCGGGCGGCTACCTGCCCGTCTTCAGCTCGGCGGCCTGATCCCGGCCCGGACCGTCCCGGCCCCGGCCATGCCGGTCCCGGAGCCCGCACCGGGTTCCGGGACCGTTCCGTGCGAGGGCCCGGCCGTGGGCCCGGCGGTGGATCCGGCCGTGGATCCCGTGGGGGAGGGCGGCCAGGACGGGGAGGCGCTCGCCGAAGGGGCCGCCTCGCAGACCACCGTGAACTCCCCCCAGGCCGAGACCGCGGAGACCGGCGCGCGCACCTCCAGCCGGACCGCGTCCCGCAGCTCCCCGGCCGGGTCGTGCTGCAGGGCCGTGTGCTCCAGCGTCCGGGTCCGCCCGCCGTCCGCGGCGAACTCCGCGGTCCGCCACCCCGGGGAGGCGCCCGATCGGGCCGTCCAGCGGTACTCGACCACGGCCGGCAGCCGGCCCACCGCGACCTGCACCCGGAAGAACGGGGCCAGCGCCGGGTCCGGCGGGCACGCCCCGCTGTAGCGGGAGCGGCCGGTCTCCAGCCACAGGCGCACCGCCTGTGCGGGCGGCGCGCCGGAGGGCGTGTCCGGCGGAGCCGGCTGCGCGGTCGCGCCGGGCCCGGCACCGGCCTGCGTCCCGCCGTCGCCCCCGCCCGCGCCGGCCGTGGCCCCGGCGCTGCCGCCCGCACCCGGTCCCGCGCCGAGCCCGCCCCCGCCCCGGTCCGCCGTACCGCGGTCCTTCACCAGCAGCCAGACCAGACCGGCGAGCAGCACCACCAGGAGCACCGCGAGGGCGGCGGCCGCCGCCCCGGCCCGCCCCGGCCGCCCGGCCCCCGGCTCCGGCGGCAGCGGCCCGGCCGGCGCGGTGGGCGGGTGGCCGGCCGCCTGACCCGAGCCCGGCCCCGGCTCCTTCGAAGGGTGCCCGGCCGCCGGCCCCGCCCCGTCCGCACCGCCCTGCGGCCCGCCCGTCGCCCGCACCGCACCGCCCGCGCCCACCAGCCGCAGCATCCGGGCGGCCTCCGCCGCCGACAGCCGCTCGGCCGGCTCCTTGCGCAGCAGCCCCGCCAGTACGGGTTCCAGCGCGCCCGCCCGGCGCGGCGGCGGCAGCTCCAGGTCCACCACCGCCCGCAACGTGCCCAGCGGAGTGTCCCGCCGGAACGGCGAGACCCCCTCGACCGCCGCGTACAGCAGCACGCCGAGCGACCACAGGTCGGACTCCGGACCCGGGGTGCGCCCCAAGGCCCGCTCCGGCGCCAGGAATTCGGGGGAGCCGACCACCTCGCCCGTCATCGTCAGGGCCGGACTGCCCTCCAGCCGGGCGATCCCGAAGTCGCCGAGCACCACCCGGCCGTCGTTCCCGATGAGCACGTTGCCCGGCTTCACGTCCCGGTGCAGCACCCCCGACTCGTGCGCGGCCCGCAGCGCGTCCAGCACCTGCTCGCCGACGTGCGCGGCCCGCTGCGGGCTCATCGGCCCCTCGGCGGCCAGCACGTCCGCCAGCGACAGCCCGCGGACCAGCTCCATCACGATCCACGGCCGGCCGTCCTCGACGGCCACGTCGTACACGGTGATCACCCCGCGGTGCGAGACCCGGGCCGCGGCCCACGCCTCCCGCTCCAGCCGGTCGTACAGCCGGCGCACCCCGGCCGGGTCCAGGCCCGCCGGCGCCCGCACCTCCTTGACGGCCACCTCCCGGCCCAGGACCTCGTCCCGGGCCCGCCACACGGTGCCCATCCCGCCCTGGCCCAGCGGGCCCAGCAGCCGGTACCGGCCCGCCACCACTCGCTCACCGCTCGGCACTCCGGTCACGGGGCCCCCACTCCGCGCGCAACGCAATCGGGCGATCACTCCACGTTAGAGGAGCTCCGCGCGTTTGCCAGCCCGCCGGTTCGTAACGGTCCGCCAACTCCCTCCGGAGCCCCGTGGATTCACCGATTCCGGGGTGTGGGTGCGGAGAGTAATGGTCGACTTCGGTGAGTGAGCGTCAAATGTGGTGCTGTGACGGTCAAATCACCCTCCCGGGATACCCGACTGCGCCGAGAGGGCGATAGGGTTAACCTGCCCGGGCCGGGTGCCTCGTACGGGTGGGGAGAGACATGGAACAGATAACGATGCGCAGCAGGCCGCCACGCGTGCCTGCCATCACGTGCGGCAGCAGCGCGACCAGCTCGCGCCTCGACCGCCACCTCGCCGTGCTGGGCGGTCCCGCCGTCCCGCAGCGCGAGGCCGCCGAAGCGACCCTGCTGATGCGGGAGTTGACGGCGCGTGACCACACGCACGTCCACCGGAGCCGGAGCGCGCGCGTCTCGCTGTTCGCCCCGCTGCGCCGGCTGCGTCGTACGCTCTGGGGCAGCCACCGCTGACCCCGTCCCACCCGGCACCCCGTCCCCAGGCCTCAGGCGATCACACCGTCCCGGCGTAGCCCGTCGATCTGCGCGTCCGTCATCCCCAGGGCGTGCAGGACGGCACCGGTGTGCTCGCCGAGTGCCGGCACCGCGCCCATCAGCGGCTCCGGCCCGCCCGGCAGCACGATCGGCGGGAGCAGGGCGCGCAGCGGACCGGCGGCCGAGTCCACCTCCCGCCACCGGTCCCGCGCCGCCAGCTGGGGGTGCCCGGCCAGTCCGGCCACCGTGTTGAGGCGCGCGCAGGCGATCCCCGCCGCCTCCAGCCGCCCGATGGCCGTCCCGGAGTCCAGTCCGGCCAGCGCGGCCGCCACCACCGCATCGGTCTTCTCCCGGTTCGCGGTCCGCGCCGCGTTCGTCGCGTACGCCGGATCCTCCGCCAACCCGGGCTGCCCCAGCACCTGTTCGGCCAGCCGCCGCCACTCGCGGTCGTTCTGCACCGAGAGCAGGACCGCCGCGCCGTCCGCCGTCGGATAGGCGTCGTACGGTGCGATCACCGCGTGCGCCAGTCCGGTACGGGCCGGCTGCTCGCCCCCGTGCATCGTGTGGTGCAGCGGATGGCCCATCCACTCGGCCAGCGCATCGAGCATCGACACCTCCACCGGACCGCCCCGCCCGGTCGTGCCCCGCCGCACGAGCGCCGCAAGCACGCCGGAGAACGCGTACATCGCCGCCGCGATGTCGGCCGCCGGGATGCCCGCCTTCACCGGCTGCTCGGGGGTCCCCGTCACCGAGACCAGCCCCGCCTCGCACTGCACGAGCATGTCGTACGCCCGCTTGTGCGCGTACGGGCCCTGCGGGCCGTACCCCGAGACGTCCACCGCGACCAGCCGCGGATGGCGGGCGCAGAGCGTGGCGGCGTCGAGGCCCAGCCGGGCGGCCGCCCCCTGCGCGAGGTTCTGCACGAACACGTCGGCCCCCGCGATCAGGCGGCCGACGAGCTCGCGGCCGCGCGGATCCTTCAGGTCCACGGCCACCGACTCCTTGCCGCGGTTCGCCCACACGAAATGCGAGGCGAGCCCGGCCGCAGCGGTGTCGTAGCCGCGGGCGAAGTCACCGCCGTCCGGTCGTTCGATCTTGACCACGCGGGCGCCGAGGTCGGCGAGCTGGCGGGTGGCGAACGGGGCCGACACCGCCTGCTCGACGGCGACGACGGTGATCCCGTCGAGGGGGAGGGGCTGCGCAGCTGACATGACATGCAGACCTATCGGTTGGAACCCCGCTCTGTCACCCCCCGATATCCCCGATTCACACCGATCTGCGTGCTTATGGTGTCTGTCGCCTGCGATCCCGCCGCCCGTCGTCCGCTGCTCCTCGCCCGCCCCCCTCGCCCGCCCCCCTCGTCCGCTGCTCCTCGCCCGCCCCCCTCGTCCGCTGTCCTCCGTGACCCCGTCAGCCGTCACGCGTACCGGAAGGTCCGCCCATGCCGAGCCCCGCCGCACCGCGCAGCAGCCGCCGCAACCTCCGCTCGTTCCGCCGCTCCCACTCCCGCTCCGGACCCCGGACCCGCTCCGTGCGGCGGGCCGCCGGCGCCGCGGCCGCCCTCCTCGCCGGGCTGGTGCTGGCCGCGGGTCCGGCCCCCGCCGCGGTCCGCCCGGCCCTCGCCCCGTACCCCCTCACCTCCCACAGCAACGGAACGAACGGCGCGGTGACGGGGATCGGCACCGACTGCCCGACGGGCGAGCTGGACATCACGAAGCACTGGACGGCGAGCTCCCCGCTCGCCGCCGGGCAGTTCTCGGACCTGCCGAGCAGCCTGGCCGCCGACATGCAGTTCCTCACCCGGGTCGGCGGCGGCGCGGCACTGCGCGGCACCGACAGCCGGGTCACCCTCACCAACGCCCGGGGGAGCCTGACCCTCGTCCTGTCCTCGGGCAACTGCGCCACGCCCACCCTGACCTTCTCCGGTGGCACCGTGGCCGGCAACGGCACCTGGACCGTACTGGCCGACACCGACCCGGCCAACGCGTACCGAGGGGCGAACGGCGCGGGGACCTTCACCCTCGGCGCCGGCACCTCCCTGGCCACGGGCAACCCGTGGAGCCTGGGCCTGAACGGTTCGCTCAACGTCCCCGAACCCGTCCTCTCCGTCACCCACCGCGCCTACTGGGGCGGACCCGGCCCCTACCTGAGCCGGACGCTGAGCGTCGAGTACCGGATCCGCAACGCGGGACCCGGCGACGCGTTCAACGTCAAGCTCGTCGACGCCCCCGCGACCGGCTCCGGGGTGACCCGGATCGGCCCGGTCCCGCAGACCGTGGGAGCGCTGCCCGCGGGCCGCACGGCCAGTGTCGTCGTCCGCTACCGGGTGTGCGGGATCGCCGCCCTCGGCTGCCGGTTCACGGCCGGCGTCCAGACCTCGTACGCGGACGCCTTCGGCACCGCCGCCACGGCCGACTTCCTGCGGAGCGTGACCGTGCCGGTCGCGCCGATCCCGTGAACGGGCCGCATCCGCACCGACGGTGACCTGCCGTCAGAGGAGGGCGAACTGCCCCTCCGGGCCCTCCTCCTGATGGTCCAGCACGGACGCCGGCCGCCGCGCGGCGGCCGGCACCGGCAGCACCCCGGCCGCCCGCAGCTCGGCCGCGCCGATCACCCCGGCCGGGGCATCCGCCCGGGGCGCGGCCTCCGCGTGATCCCCGGCCTCCGCATCATCCCCGGCCCCCTCCGGCGCGGGATCCGTCAGCAGGGCCAGCGTCGTGATCAGCCCCAGCAGCTCGGACGTCCACTGCTGCGGCCACTGCGCGGGCCCCAGCGCCGCCAGCCCCTCCCCGTCCCGGTGGGCGGTTCGGGCGGCGAACCAGCGCTCCAGCACCCGCCCCCCGCCCGCCTCGAACTCCCAGACCTCCGGCGGCACCGGCGAGACCACCCCGGAACCCAACCGCAGCTCCGCCGCCTCCGCCTCGTACGCCAGCGCCGCCGGCCGGGGCGGCACCGCAGCCCGTACGTAAGGCCGCCGGCCGCCCGGCAGCTTCGGCGCCTCCCCGCCCCGCGCCCCTGCAAGCTGCACCCGCAGCAGCCGGTGCCCGCGCGCCAGCCCGGCCCGCCACTGCGCCCCGTCCGCCGGCAGCGGCACCACCGCGCCCCGCGGCCCGGGCCGCGCCTCGGCCAGCACCCACGACAGCAGGTCCTCCGGGGTCACCCAGCACCGGTAGCGCTCGCCCAGCAGATCGAGGAGCCCCGGGGCCACGTTCGGCTCCGCCCCGCCCGGCCGCCGGTGCAGTGGCCGGATCCGGCCCGTACGCCCCGCCGGCAGCAGGGCCGTGGCCACCAGCGGAACCGCGGGCGAGCCGCTCTCCACCAGGAACACCTGCTGCTCGTCCCACACCCGCCACAGCTCCGGCCGGGCGGAGTCGATCAGCCGGTGGTCCGGCAGCAGCCACTGCGCGTCGAAGGGGTCGGCCAGCACCCGCACCGGCTCCGGGCAGGCGCCGGGAGCCTGCGCGAACCGGGCCGTGGAAGTGCGCTGCCCGGGCAGCGCGGCCGCCCCGCTGTGCGGAGTGCGGGCCCGGGTGGGCCGGAACAGCTCCTCGCGCTGCGCGCCCTCGGCCGCCGTCAGCGCCGTCCAGCGGTCCCGCAGCGTACGGGGATCCGGGGCGAGCACCCAGGCCCTGCCCAGCCGCAGCGGGGCCACCGACCACGGGAACACGTCGTCCAGCAGAGGCAGGTCATCGCTCACCGCACGCATGCTAGAGCTTCCCGTACGGCCGCACACAGAGCCCGGGCCGCTTCCCGGCCGACGCGCTAGGCTCCAGAGAGGGGGCGCATGCAGCGACCGAGGAGGCGGCATGAGCCAGTACGACGAATACACGACCCCGTCACAGGCCGAGGGCGAACGTCTCGACGAGGACATGGACGAGAAGGAACGCGGGCAGCGGCAGCACCCGCAGACCATGCGGACCACCCCCTCCCAGGCCGAGGGCGAGCGCGGCGCCGAGGACGAGAAGGGCTGACCGCCCGGGTGCGCCTTCCGCGCGCGCTCAGTGCGCGTCGACCGTCACCGTGAAGGAGAACCGGTCGCCCCGGTAGCGGATCCGGGCCACGTCCACCACCCGGCCGTCCTCGTCGTACGTGACGCCCGTGTAGTGCAGGATCGGGCTGAGCAGCGGCACGTCGAGCAGGTCCGCCGTGGCCGGGTCCGCGAGCCGCGCCTCCACCGTGTCGGTGATGCGGCTGATCTTCACCCCCACCACGTCCCGGAGCACCTTCGTCATCGGCCACCGCTCCAGGTCGGCGAGGTCGACTCCGGCGGCCAGCTCGGGCAGGACCGCGTTCTCCGCCCAGTTCGTGGGCTCCCCGGTCTTCCCGTCCCGCCGCAGCCGCCGGTACGTGACCACCTCGGCGGCGTCCGGGAAGTACGGGGTCAGCTCCCCGGGCACCGGCCCCCGCTCCTGCCCCAGCACCGTCGTCCGCTCGCCCGACTGCTGGGCCACGATCGCGTCGACCGAGCCCAGCAGCCGCACCGGAGCCCCGCGCCGGGCCCCCGGCTCGATGAAGGTGCCGCGCCGCCGGTGGCGGGTGATCAGCCCCTCCTCCTCCAGCTCCTTGAGCGCCTGCCGCATCGTGAGGACGCTCACCCCGTAGTGCTCGGCGAGCCGCTCCTCGGTGGGCAGCCGCAGCGAGGCGTCCGGGGTGCGGCCCAGTATCGAGGCGCGCAGGGACTGCGAGACCTGGTACCAGAGCGGCAGCTTCCGGTTCAGGACCACTGAGTCGGGGGCGAAGGCGGTCACGGGCAGATCTCCGTACGGGCGGGGCGACGTGCAGGAACTCTAGGCCCTCTACGCGCGGAAGTGGCGCTCCAGGCCCTGCCAGACCTGGTCGTACTCCCGCTGGAGGTGCTCGGCGGAAGCGGCCTGGGCGGTCGCGGTGATGGGCCAGCGGGTCTCGAACATGAAGGCCAGGCCGTCGTCGATCTTCTGCGGCTTGAGCTCGGCGGCGCTGGCCTTGTCGAAGGTCTCCCGGTCCGGTCCGTGCGCCGACATCATGTTGTGCAGCGAGCCGCCGCCCGGCACGAAGCCCTCCGCCTTGGCGTCGTACGCGCCCTCGATGAGGCCCATGTACTCGCTCATCACGTTGCGGTGGAAGTAGGGCGGCCGGAAGGTGTCCTCGCCGACCAGCCAGCGCGGGGCGAAGACCACGAAGTCCACCCCGGCCAGGCCGGGGGTGTCGGACGGGGAGGTCAGCACCGTGAAGATCGACGGGTCCGGGTGGTCGTAGCTGATGGTGCCGATCACGTTGAAGCGGCTCAGGTCGTACACGTAGGGGACGTGCGTGCCGTGCCAGGCGACCACGTCGAGGGGGGAGTGGGCGTAGGTGGCGGTCCAGAGGTTCCCGCAGAACTTGTTGACCACCTCCACCGGGCCCTCGACGTCCTCGTACGCGGCCACGGGGGCCTGGAAGTCGCGGGCCGCCGCCAGGCCGTTGGCGCCGATCGGGCCGAGGCCGGGCAGCTCGAAGGGCTGGCCGTAGTTCTCGCACACGTAGCCGCGGGCGGTGCTGTCGAGCAGCTCCACGCGGAAGCGGACCCCGCGCGGGATCAGGGCGATGTGGCCGGGCTCCGCCCGCAGCAGGCCGAACTCGGTGCGCAGCAGCAGGCCGCCGCGCTCCGGGACGATGAGCAGCTCGCCGTCGGAGCTGCTGAACACCCGCTCCATCGAGGCGTTGGCGGAGTAGAGGTGGACCGCCATGCCGGTGCGCTGGGCGGCGTCGCCGTTGCCGCCGAGGGTCCACAGCCCGGCCAGGAAGTCCGTACCCGGAGCCGGGTCCGGAAGCGGGTTCCAGCGCAGCCGGTTGGGGTCCGGCACGGTCTCGGTGAAGGGCGCGGTCCGCACGTTGCCGTTGTCGGTGCGCACGAAGGCCGGGTGGGCGGCCGAGGGGCGGATCCGGTAGAGCCAGGAGCGGCGGTTGTGGGTGCGCGGCTCGGTGAAGGCGCTGCCGCTGAGCTGCTCGGCGTACAGGCCCAGGGGGGCCTGCTGCGGGGAGTTCCGGCCGATGGGGAGGGCTCCGGGGACCGCCTCCGAGCTGTGCTCGTTGCCGAAGCCGGTGAGGTACGCCAGCCCCTCCGCCGTCTTCCTGGCCTGCTCGTTGCCGCCGCTCATCTGCCCGCTCCCGCTCTGCCGAAGGAATCCTATGCCTGACAGTAGGATTCCGCGGCCCGTTCCGTCAACGGTGCCCGGTGGGGCCCGGAACGGGGGCCGGCGGTCGGGGCGGCGGGGGCTTGCCGGAAGTCCGTGCGATTCGGGGGTGCAGAGGGGGCTCTCAAAAGGTGAACATTGCTCTACTCTCTCGCGCATGTCGTGGATCCGCAGGCTCCCTGCCGCGCCGGCGGCGCTCTCCGCCGTCCTCTCCGCCCTCCTCGCCGTACTCGCGCTGACGGCCGCCGCACCCGCGGCCCAGGCCCACGAGGAGCGGCCCGTCACCTTCCCCGACGGCTCCGGCAGCGTCCCCGTCCACCGCGCCGGGGAGCCGGACCTGATCGTCTGCAAGACCGACCGGGCCGCCTTCGAACGCCGCATCGCCGGCTTCCCCGACGCCCTCCGGCGCCGCAACCTCGACCTCTTCGGCCGCTGCCTCAAGCAGGGCTACCGCCACCTCCAGCAGGCGGTGGACGCGGTGGACCGGCCGGGCATGAACATCGCGATCCTCCCCGGCCTCTACGAGGAGGAGCCCTCGCTCCCGAAGCCCACCGGCGCCTGCGCCCGCCTCAAGGCCCCGAACTCCTCCTTCGGCTACCAGATCCTCAGCTACGAGCAGCAGCTCCAGTGCCGCCACAACCAGAACCTCGTCGCCATCCTCGGCAAGACCGACCTGCAGATCGAAGGCACCGGAGCCTCCCGGCTCGACGTGGTGATCGACGCCAAATACCAGAAGCTCAACGGCATACGCGCGGACAGGTCGAACGGCATCTACTTCCGCAACTTCACCGCGCAGCGCACCACCTTCAACTCGCTGTACGTCCTGGCCGGCGACGGGTTCGTCATCGACGACGTCCTCACCCGCTGGAACGACGAGTACGGCTTCCTGACCTTCGCCAGCGACCACGGCCTCTACAAGAACTGCGAGTCCTACGGCAACGGCGACTCCGGCATCTACCCGGGCAGCGCCTCGAACATCAACGACGGCCGCGGCTACGACGTCCCCCGCCACTCGATCGAGATCACGGGCTGCCGCAGCCACCACAACATGGTCGGCTACTCGGGCACCGCCGGGGACTCCGTCTGGGTCCACGACAACGAGTTCGACCAGAACATGGGCGGCGCCTCCATGGACAGCGCCTTCCCCGGCCACCCGGGACTCCCGCAGAACCACGCCCGGTTCGAGCGCAACCTCATCCACGACAACAACCAGGACTACTACCGGTACGTCGCCGACGGCACCTGCTCCAAGCCGCCGGCCGCCCGCGGCTACGAGCAGGGCGTGGTCTGCCCGCAGATCTCCATGCCGCCGGGCACCGGCATCATCACCGCCGGCGGCAACTGGAACATCTACGAGAAGAACTGGGTGTACGGACACCGGCGCGCGGGCTTCTTCCTCAGCGCCGTCCCCGCCTTCATCCGCGGGGAGGAGGCCTGGTCCAAGCAGGCCGACACCTCCCACCACAACCGGTACGCGGGCAACGTCATGGGCCGCGACCGGGCCGGCGCCTCCCGCCCCAACGGCATGGACGTCTGGTGGGACGGCCAGGGCCGGGGCAACTGCTGGCAGGACGGACCCGACGGCTCCACCCCGGGCACCCTGCCGCAGTGCGGCGAGCGCCGCGGGGACCTCACCGGCGGCTCCTCCCGCCTCGCCGGCGAGCCCGTCAAACTCGTCCAGCTGCTGGTCTGCGCCGACTACAACGTCCAGGCCCGCAGGCTCCCCGCCGGCTGCGACTGGTACGGCGCCCGCGGCCTGGAGCGCGTCGAGACCCAGATCGCCCTGGCCACCGCGGCCGTCCTCGCCCTCGTCGGCGGCGTCCTGTGGTGGCGCCGGCTGCGGCGCAGCCGCCTCGGCACCGCCGGCCTCCTGGCCGGCGTGGCCGGGCTGGCCCTCGACGTGGCCGGCTCCACCCTGCCGCTCCTCCACACCCCCGTCCCCGCCCTCGCCCTGCTCCTCATGGGCGCCGGCTGGATCCTGACCGGCCTCGCGCTGCGCCCCGCCCGCCCCTGGCTGGCCCGCACCACCCTCGCCCTGGGCGCCCTGACCCTGCTGGACGCCTTCGACAAGGCGGTCCTCATGATCCCCTGGATCCCCCTCGGCCCCGCCTGGTTCCGCGCCCTCCTGACCATCCCCTGGCTCCTGTGGACCGTCGCCGCCGCCGCCCGCCCCACCCCCGACCCGGACACGACCCCCGGCCCGGACACGACCCCCGATCCGGACACCACCCCCGGCCCGGACACGACCCCCGGCCCGGACACGACCCCCGATCCGGACACCACCCCCGGCCCCACCCCCGCCCCCCACTCCGCAACCGGGGGTGCGGCGGCATGACCCCGACGCCCGTCCCCCCGGCCACCCCCCACCCCCCCGCCCCCCATCCCCCCGCCCCCCTCCCTCCGACCACACCGACGCCCCCTGTCCCGCCAACCGTCCCGGGGTCGCACGAGGCCCGCCCGGCAGCGCGCCGTGCGCGGGCAGGCCGGGGTCACCCCCGGCGCGGGAGCCGCGGGGGTGTGGACGGCGGCGGTCCGGTCGGCGGGCCGCCGCCGCGGCGGCGCGGTGCGGTGCGGCGGGCGGCCGGGGTGCTCGGGGCCGTCCTGCTCCTGGCGGCGGCGGGCACGGCGTGCGGGGGGCGGGCCACCACGCACCACAAACCCGGCACCAGCCACGAACAGGCCTCCGGCGCCGTCGGCACCCTGACCGGAACCGACGATGGGACGGGCCACCGGCTCCGGGAGGTCCCGGCCGCGGGCGCACCGAAGGTGACGCTCGCGGTCCGCCCCGACAGCGAGGACGGGTGGAACCTCCACCTCTCCGTCCAGGGCTTCCGCTTCACCCCGGACAGCACCGGCGGCGCGGCCCTGCCCGGCGCCGGCCACGCCCACCTCGCCCTCGACGGCCGCAAACTGGCCCGGCTGTACGGGCCCTGGTTCCACCTGCCGGCCGCGCAGGTGCCCCCGGGCACGCACACCCTGACCGTCCGCCTGTACGCCGACGACCACACCGCCTGGGCGGTGTCCGGCCGGCCCGTCGAGGCCACCGCCCGGCTGACGGCGACCCCGGCCACCGGCTCCGGAACCACCGGCGGCCACTCCCACGGCACGGGAACCGGCCCCGGCGAGGGTTCCGGCCCCCCCGCCCCCGGGAGCCCCACGGCCTCCGCACCCCCGCAGCCCGCCGGGTCCGCCGGTCCCGACGGGGGCGAGGAGGGCGAAGGGGCCGACCAGACCGTCACGGTCGCGATCCGCGACGGACGGGTCACCCCGCCCCCCGGCCGCGTCGAGCTCAAACGCGGCCAGAAGCTCGCCCTCCGGGTCACCAGCGACCGGGCCGACACCCTGCACGTCCACGGCTACGACAAGGAGCTGGACCTCCCCGCCGGAGAGCCGGCCACCCTGCTCCTCACCCTGGACCGCACCGGGCTCTTCGAGGTGGAAACCCACGAGTCGGGCCTCGTACTGACCCAGCTCCTGGTCCGGTGACCCCCCTCGTGCCGCCCGCGGCCGCCGGGACCCCGCCCGCCACCACCGTGCTCGCCCACGGCGTCGGCTCCCAGCACGACCTGCCCATCTCTCCCTTCTACGCGTTCGCCGGGGCGTTCACCGCCCTGTTCGTGTCCTTCCTCGCGCTCGGTCTGCTCTGGTCCACCTCCCGTTTCCACGGCGACCGCTCCGGCCGCCCGCTCCCCGAGGCCGTACAGCGCCTCGCCGACGCGCCCGCCACGCGCCGTGCGCTGCGCCTGCCCGGTGCGGCCGCAGCCCTCGCCGTGCTCCTGTTCCTCCTCCTCGGCCCCGACGATCCGGACCGCAATCCCGGACCCGGCGCCGTCTACGTACTCCTGTGGGTCGGTCTCGTCCCGGCCTCCCTCCTCCTCGGCCCCGTCTGGCGCCTCCTCAACCCCCTGCGCACCCTGCACCTCCTGATCTGCCGCGTCCGCCGCCGTACCCCCGACCGCCCACTGCCGGCCCGCCTCGGCATGTGGCCGGCCGCCGCCGGACTCCTCGCCTTCACCTGGCTCGAACTCGTCTCACCCGATCCCGCATCGACCACCTCCCTCCTGATCGCCCTCACCGTCCACACCGCCGTCCAGCTCGCCGGCGCCGCCCGCTTCGGCACCCGCTGGTTCGACCACGCCGACCCGTTCGAGGCGTACTCGGCCCTCCTCGCCCGCCTCTCCCCGCTGGGCCGCCGCGCCGACGGCCGCCTCGTGGTCCGCAACCCCTTCGACGGCCTCGACGCCACCCCCGAACTGCCCGGTCTCGTCGCCGCCGTCTGCGTACTCCTCGGATCCACCGCCTACGACGGCTTCTCCGACCACCCCGCCTGGATCAACGCCGTCCAGACCTCCCCCCTGGGCCGCACCCCCGCGGCCACCCTCGGACTCCTCGGCTCCGTCCTCCTCGTCGCCGTCCTCTACTGCCTCAGCGCCGCCGCCACCCGCCTGCTGTCCGGCGCCCTTCCCCACCCCCTCACGGCCTTCGCGCACTCACTCCTGCCGATCGCACTCGGCTATCTGACCGCGCACTACTTCTCCCTCTTCGTGACCGAAGGGCCACGCACGGTCATGGTGGCACTCGGCACTGACAACGCCCTCCCACCCGCTCCGCCACTGGGTCCCGGCGGCCTCGCCGCCCTCCAGGTGACCGCCGTCGTGGCGGGACACGTCCTCGGCGTGGTCGCCGCCCACGACCGCTCCGTACGCCTCTTCCCGCCGGCCCGGGCCCTTGCCGGGCAGCTGCCCCTGCTCCTCCTGATGATCACGTACACGGTCGGGGGGCTCGCCCTCCTGCTGAACTGAGGACCGGCATGATGGACCCTGTGTCCCCCGCCAACCACCTCCGCCGCGCACCCGTCCAGCAGCGCAGTGCCGAACGCCTCGCGCGGATCCTCGACGCCTGCGCCGAGTGCCTCGACGAGACCGGCTACGAGAACCTGAGCACCCGCGCCGTCGCCGTCCGCGCCGGCGTGCCCATCGGATCCGTCTACCGCTTCTTCGGCAACAAGCGGGCGATGGCCGACGCCCTCGCGCACCGCAACCTCGACCGGTACGCGGAGGCCATCGCCGGGCGGCTGGCCGCGCTGCCCGAGGCCGACTGGCGGCCCGCCGTGGACGCGGTCCTGGACGAGTACCTGGCGATGAAGCGCTCGGTACCCGGCTTCGGCCTGGTCGACTTCGGGGTGCCGGCGCCCCCGGAAAGCGCGGCGGCGGACGCCAACCGCCTCGTCGCCGCCCGGCTCACCGAGCTGCTCTGCAGCCACCTCGGGCGGACCCCCGACGAGGGCCTGCACCGGGGCGTCCTGGTCGCCGTCGAAGCCACCGACGCACTGCTCCAGCTCGCCTTCCGGTACGAGCCCTCCGGGGATCCCGAGCTGATCGGCGAGACGCGGGCGATGATGCACGCCTACCTGGCGCGGTTCCTGGACTGACGGCGCCGGCCGCGGCCCCGACGCGCCCGGGCCGTGGCGGGCATCCGCCGCCCCGGCCCCTCCCCGGCGTGCCTACCGGTCGGTATGCTCGAGGCGCTCGCGTGCACCGCCCGCCGCCGCCCCCGTGGAGGACCCGTGTCCGAAGCCCCCGCCACCCGCACCGCCCTGCGCATCTGCCCGCTCTGCGAAGCCACCTGCGGACTCAGCCTCACCATCCGGGGCTCCGAGGTCACCGGCGCCCGCGGGGACCGTGAGGACGTGTTCAGCCGCGGATTCATCTGCCCCAAGGGAGCCGCCTTCGGCGCGCTCGACGCGGACCCCGACCGGCTTGCCACCCCGCTCGTACGCCGCGACGGCCGGCTGCGGCCCGCCTCGTGGGACGAGGCCTTCGACGCCGTCGCCGCGGCCCTGCCCCCGCTCACCCGCGAGCACGGACCGGACGCGGTGGGAGTGGTGCTCGGCAACCCCAACGTGCACACCATGGCCGGCGCCCTCTACCCCGGGCTGCTGCTGCAGGCCCTGCGCACCCGCAACCTGTTCACCGCCAGCACCCTCGACCAGATGCCCAAGCACGTCTCCAGCGGACTGCTCTTCGGCGACCCGCAGGCCATCCCCGTGCCCGACCTCGACCGCACCGACTTCCTGCTGCTGCTCGGGGCCAACCCGGTCGAGTCCAACGGCAGCCTGTGCACCGCGCCCGACTTCCCCGGCCGCCTCAAGGCCCTGCGCGCCCGCGGCGGAACCCTCGTCGTCGTGGACCCGCGCCGCACCCGCACCGCCCGGCTCGCCGACCGGCACTTGGCACCCCGCCCGGGCACCGACGCCCTGCTGCTCGCCGCGCTGGCCCAGATGCTGATCGAGGAGAAGCTCACCTCGCTCGGAGCCCTGGAAGAACACGTCGAGGGATTCGGGGAACTCTCCGACGCACTCCGCACGTTCACCCCGCAGGCCGTCGCACCGGCCTGCGACCTGCCGGCCGAGGAGATCCGCAGCCTCGCCCGGCAGCTGGCCGCGGCCCGCTCCGCGGCCGTGTACGGGCGCATCGGCAGCTGCACCGTCGAGTTCGGCACCCTCGCCAACTGGCTGGTCGACGTGCTCAACATCCTCACCGGGAACCTCGACCGGCCCGGCGGTGCCATGTTCCCCCTGTCCGCCACCGGCCCGCGGCTCCGCCCCGCCGGACCGGGCAAGGGCTTCGCCCTCGGCCGCTGGCACAGCCGGGTCAGCGGCCACCCCGAGGCCAAGAGCGAACTCCCGGTGGCCGCACTCGCCGAGGAGATCGAGACCCCGGGGGAGGGGCGGATCAGAGCGGTGATCGCCATCGCCGCCAACCCCGTGCTGTCCGCCCCCGACGGACGGCGGCTCGACGCTGCCCTGGCGGGCCTGGACTTCATGGTCAGCGTGGACCCGTACCTCAACGAGACCTCGCGCCACGCGCACGTGGTGCTGCCCCCGCCGCCGCCCGCCCAGAGCGCCCACTTCGACTTCGCCTTCAACGGCTTCGCCGTCCGCAACCAGGTCCGCTACACCCGCCCGGCCGTCCCGCTCCGCGACGGGCTGCTCGAAGAGTGCGAGATCCACGCCCGCCTGATCCTCGCCGCGAGCGGGCTCCACGGCACCGACCCCGCGGCCGTGGACCGTACGGCCATCGGCGCGGCCCTCGCCAAGGCCGTGGCCGACCCGCACTCCCCGCTGCACGGACAGGACCCCGAGGCCCTCGCCGCCCGGCTCGCCGGAGGCAGCGGTCCGGAGCGCCGGCTCGACCTGATGCTGCGCACGGGTCCGTACGGGGACCAGTTCGGGCTGTCCGGAGAAGCCGGGCCGGACGCGCTCGGGCTGGAACGGCTGCTCGCCCACCCGCACGGCATCGACCTCGGCCCGCTGCAACCCCGGCTGCCCGGGCTGCTCCGGACCCGCAGCGGCCGGATCGAACTCCTGCCCGCGCCCCTCGCTGCCGAACTGCCCCGGCTGCGCCGGTCGCTGGAGGAGCGGCGGGACGGGTTCGTCCTCGTCGGACGCCGGCACCTGCGCTCCAACAACAGCTGGATGCACAACGTGCCCGCCCTCGCCGGCGGGTCCAACCGCTGCACCCTTCAGGTCCACCCCGAGGACGCGGCCCGGCTCGGGATCGCCGACGGTGCCCCGGTCCGCGTCACCGGGGACGGCGGCAGCCTGGAGGTGCCGGCCGAGGTCACCGACACGGTGCGCACCGGTGTGGTCAGCCTGCCGCACGGCTGGGGCCACGACCGGCCCGGCACCCGGCTGGCGGTGGCCGCCCTCCGGCCCGGGGTGAACGTGAACCAGCTGCTCGACGGCAGCCGCCTGGACCCGCTGTCGGGCACCGCCGTGCTCAACGGCTTCCCGGTGGCCCTGACACCCGTGCCCTGACCCCCCGGGCCTGACACGCCCTGGCACCCCCGCCCTGAGCTGGGCTTTTGCTCGTATTGCTCGCAGGTTCACATCTTGTTAACGCATCCGGCCGGGACCTACGTTCGTCCGGACCGCCGGGCCTGGAGCCCTCTGGGGCGGATCCAAGGGCGAACGTGAGGTTCCTTCCATGCTGACCATTCTCGGCTTCGCGATGATCGCGACCTTCCTGGTCCTGATCATGATGAAGAAGATGTCGCCGATCGCGGCACTCGTACTGATCCCCGCCCTGTTCTGCGTGTTCGCAGGCCAGGGCGCCCAGCTCGGCGACTACGTGATCGAGGGCGTCGGGAAGCTCGCTCCCACGGCCGCGATGCTGATGTTCGCCATCGTCTACTTCGGCCTCATGATCGACGTGGGGCTCTTCGACCCGATCGTGCGGGGCATCCTGCGGTTCTGCAAGGCGGACCCGATGCGGGTCGTGGTCGGCACCGCGGTCCTGGCCGCGATCGTCTCCCTCGACGGCGACGGCTCCACCACCTTCATGATCACGGTCTCCGCGATGTACCCGCTCTACAAGCGGCTCGGGCTGAGCCTCGTGGTCATGACGGGCGTGGCCGCCACGGCCAACGGCGTCATGAACACCCTGCCCTGGGGCGGCCCGACCGCCCGCGCCGCGACCGCGCTCAAGCTCGACGCCGCCGACATCTTCGTCCCGATGATCCCGGCCCTGGCCGTCGGCCTGCTCTTCGTCTTCGGGCTCGCCTACGTCCTGGGCCTGCGCGAGCGCAAGCGGGTGGGCAGCCTCGTCCTCCCGGACGACGAGGCCGGCGAGGAGCGCGTCCTCGTCGCGACCGCCGGTTCCTCCGACCCGTCCGACGCCGCCGAGGGCGCCGGGGCCTCCGGCACCTCCCTCGTCCCCGGGGGCGGCGGGGCCCAGGGCGGCACCGGCACCGCCACCGGCGCTTCCCCCGACACCTCCGACACCTCCGACACCTCCGGCACCTCCGACACCGGGGACGGCGGGCTCCAGGGGCTGGACCCGCACCGGGCCACCCTGCGGCCGCGGCTCTACTGGTTCAACGCCGGGCTGACCCTGCTGCTGCTCACTGCCATGATCATGGAGCTGCTGCCCATCCCCGTCCTCTTCCTGCTCGGCGCCGCCCTCGCGCTGACGGTCAACTTCCCCCACATGAGCGAGCAGAAGGCCCGCATCGCCGCGCATTCCGAGAACGTGCTCAACGTGGCCGGCATGGTCTTCGCGGCCGCGGTCTTCACCGGGGTGCTCAGCGGCACCGGCATGGTCAAGGACATGGCCGACTGGCTCGTCGGCGCCATCCCCGAGGGCATGGGCCCGCACATGGCGCTGGTCACCGGCCTGCTGAGCCTCCCGCTCACCTACTTCATGTCCAACGACGGCTTCTACTTCGGCGTCCTGCCCGTCCTCGCCGAGGCCGGCGCCGCCCACGGGGTCTCCTCCCTGGAGATCGCCCGCGCCTCGCTGGTCGGCCAGGCCCTCCACATGTCGAGCCCGCTGGTCCCGGCCGTGTACGTGCTCGTCGGCATGGCCAAGGTCGAGTTCGGCGACCACACCCGCTTCACCGTGAAGTGGGCGGCACTCACCTCCCTGGTCGTGCTGGCCGCCGGGATGCTCTTCGGCATCATCTGACGCCCGCCGACGCCCGCCGACGCTTTCCGACGCCCGCCGACGCCCTCCGAGCCCCGCCGACCCGCGGTCCGGGCAACCGGGTCCCCCACCCCGCTCCGGACCGCTCCCCGGGCGCAGCCGCCACGGCGCGGCGGCGCGCCCCGCCCGGTGGCGGCCGCCCCTCCCGGCGGCCGCCACCGGCCGTTTCCGGCCGACCGGAGGGCCGCGCACCCTGGTGGCGGAAAACTATCGTCGCTAGTTTGTAGGGTGGTCGACCAGCGGTTCCATCCGCGGTTCACACCTGGCTCGGGAGGATGCGATGAAGGCCCACGACGGGATGTACATCGGCGGGGACTGGCGGCCCGCCGCCGGCGGCGACACCATCGCCGTGGTCAATCCCGCCACCGAGCAGGTCATCGCCCACGTCCCGGCGGGCACCGCCGAGGACGTCGATGCCGCCGTGCAAGCCGCCCGCAGCGCCTTCCGCGGCTGGGCCGCCACCGCCCCGGCCGAGCGGGCCGCCCGGCTCGCCGCCCTCCGCGACGTGCTCGCCGCCCGCCGCGCGGAGATCGCCGAGACCATCACCGACGAGCTGGGCTCGCCCCGCGGGTTCGCGGAGATGGTGCACGCCGGCGCCCCGATCGCGGTGGCGGGCTCGTACGCCGAGCTGGCCGCCTCGTACGCCTTCGAGGAGCGGATCGGCAATTCCACCGTCTACCTGGAGCCGATCGGCGTCGTCGCCGCCATCACCCCCTGGAACTATCCGCTGCACCAGGTCGTTGCCAAGGTGGCTCCCGCTCTCGCCGCCGGCTGCACGGTCGTCCTCAAGCCCTCCGAGGACACCCCGCTGACCGCCCAGCTGTTCGCGGAGGCGGTCCACGAGGCCGGACTGCCCGCCGGCGTCTTCAACCTGGTCACCGGCACCGGCCCGGTGGCCGGCCAGGCCCTCGCCGAGCACCCGGGCGTGGACCTCGTCTCCTTCACCGGCTCCACCGCCGTGGGCCGCCGCATCGGTGCCCTCGCCGGCGGGGCGGTCAAGCGGGTGGCGCTCGAACTCGGCGGCAAGTCGGCCAACGTGATCCTCCCCGGCGCCGACCTGCCCAAGGCCGTCGGGGCGGGCGTCAACCACGTCCTCAACAACTCGGGCCAGAGCTGCAACGCCCTCACCCGCATGCTCGTCCACCGCGACCAGTACGAGGAGGCCGTCGCTCTCGCCGCCGACGTGGCCGCCCGGGCCGTCGCCGGCGACCCGCGCGACCCCGCCACCCGCCTCGGACCCGTGATCAACGCCAAGCAGCTGGAGCGGGTCCGCGGCTACATCGCCAAGGGCACCGAGGAGGGCGCCCGGCTGGTCGCGGGCGGCGCCGAACCGCCGCACGGCACGGGCTACTTCGTCGCGCCCACCGTCTTCGCCGACGTCACCCCCGACATGGCGATCGCCCAGGAGGAGATCTTCGGCCCGGTCATCGCGATCCTCCCGTACGAGGACGAGGAGGACGCGCTGCGCATCGCCAACGGCACCGACTACGGGCTCGGCGGCGCGGTCTGGGCCGCCGACGACGAGACCGCCGTCGCCTTCGCCCGGCGCATGGACACCGGGCAGGTGGACATCAACGGCGGCCGCTTCAACCCGCTCGCCCCCTTCGGCGGCTACAAGCAGTCGGGCGTGGGGCGCGAGCTGGGCCCGCACGGCCTGGCCGAGTACCTGCACACCAAGTCCCTCCAGTTCTGACCGATCCGGCCGAAGAAGGAGCCCCCGTGGTCCGCGCCGCCGTCCTGCCCGCCGTCGGATCTCCCCTGGAGATAGCCGAGATCGACCTCCCCGAGCCCGGCCCCGGCCAGGTCCGGGTGCGGCTCGCCGCCGCCGGGGTCTGCCACTCCGACCTGTCCCTCACCGACGGCACGATGCGCGTCCCCGTCCCGGCCGTCCTCGGCCACGAGGGCGCCGGCACCGTGGTGTCCGTCGGCGAGGGCGTGAGCCACGTCGCGCCCGGCGACGGGGTCGTGCTCAACTGGGCCCCCTCCTGCGGGACCTGCCACCACTGCGGGATCGGGGAGGTGTGGCTCTGCACCAACGCCCTGACCGGGGTGGGCGCCGTGTACGCGCGCACCGCCGACGGCACCGACCTGCACCCCGGGCTCAACGTGGCCGCCTTCGCCGAGGAGACCGTCGTCGCGGCGAACTGCGTACTGCCCGCCCCCGAGGGCGTCCCGCTCACCGAGGCCGCGCTGCTCGGCTGCGCCGTGCTCACCGGCTACGGGGCCGTGCACCACAACGCGCGGGTGCGTGAGGGGGAGTCGGTGGCGGTGTTCGGCGTGGGCGGGGTGGGCCTGGCGGCCCTGCAGTCCGCGCGCATCGCCGGCGCGGGCCCGGTGGTGGCCGTCGACGTCTCCCCGGCCAAGGAGGAACTCGCCCGGGCCGCCGGGGCCACCGAGTTCGTCCTCGCCTCCGAGACCACGGCCAAGGAGGTCCGGGCGCTGACCGGCGGCCGGGGCACCGACGTGGCGATCGAGTGCGTGGGCCGCGCGCAGACCATCCGCACCGCCTGGGACTCCACCCGGCGCGGCGGCCGCACCACCGTCGTCGGCATCGGCGGGAAGGAGCAGCAGGTCTCCTTCCACGCCCTGGAGATCTTCCACTTCGCCCGCACCCTCTCCGGCTGCGTCTACGGCAACTCGGACCCGGCCCGCGACCTCCCGGTCCTCGCCGCCCACATCCGCGAGGGCCGCCTCGACCTGGGAGCCCTGGTCACGGACCGCATCACCCTCGACGGCATCCCCGCCGCGTTCGAGGCGATGCTCGCGGGCAAGGGCGGCCGGTCGCTGGTCGTCTTCTAGCAGCCGAGGGCGCCCCCGGACGGCGGTCGTCGGTACGGGCCCGTCCCGCCGGCCGCCGGCGCCCTCGCCGGGACCCGTACCGCCGGGACCCGTACCGGCGGGACCCGTACCGCCGGGCCGTACCGGCGTGCCACCGGCGGGACCTCGTACGGGCGGGCCGACCCGGTGGGCCACCGGCGGGACCCCGTACCCCCGCGGGCCGCGCGGTGTCAGGCGGCTCCGGGTCCGGGCGCGGGCTCGGGCTCGGGCTCGGCTCCCGGCTCGACGCCGAGGTCGCGGCGCATCGCCGTGCGCATGCTCCTGAGCAGCGCCCACGCCTCCTCGCGCGCCCGCTCCGCCGACTCCGCAGACTCCCCGGGGCCCGGCTCTCCCCGCTCCAGCCGTTTGACCTGCCCGTAGAGCGCGGTGAGGGCCCGGTTGACGGCGGTGGCGCGGGCCAGGACCTCGTCCGGGGCGATCATCATGGCCTCGGAGTACCGGTCGCGGTGGGCCCCCTTGGCCTCGTCGAGCGCGATCCGGTCGGCCTCCCCGGCGCCGCGTTCCCGCACGGCGTGCAGGTGGCTGTTGAGCGCCGTGAGGAACTGGCGTGCCTCCCGGTTGAGTTCCGCGTAGCAGGTGCGCCGCAGGAGCAGGCTCTCGCGCACGTCCTCCTGTTCGCGTATGAGCGCGAGCTCCCGCCGCTTGCCGCGCTCCGCGGCCCGCTGGGTGAGGAGCGACCCGCCCAGGGTGCCGGCCACGCCCGCCACCGCGATGACCACCGATCCGATGTCCACGTTCCCCCGACTCAGCCCTGCTGGAGGGCTTCGAACTGGAGGGCGAGACCGTCGAGGAGGGCGCACAGGCCCGTCTCGAAGGCGCCCTCGTCGATCTCCTGCTGCCGGTCGGCCAGCAGGTGCGCCTGGCCCAGGTGCGGGTAGTCCGCCGGGTCGTATGCCCTGCGGTCGTCCACGAAACCCCGGGCGAACGAGCCCACGGCCGAGCCCAGGATGAAGTACCGCATCAGCGCGCCGATCCGGGTGGCCTGGGCGGGCGGCCAGCCCGCCGCCGTCATCGCCCCGAACACCGCGTCCGCCAGCCGCAGCCCGGCCGGCCGGCGGCCCGGCCCGCGCGCCAGCACGGGCACGATGTTGGGGTGGTCCGCCAGGGCGTTGCGGTACGAGTGCGCCCAGTCGTGCAGGGCCGTCCGCCAGTCCCGGCCGTCGGCCGCCTCGAACATCGACAGGTCCACCCGCGCGCTCACCGCGTCGGCCACCGCTTCCAGGATCTCGTCCTTGGTGCGGAAGTGGTTGTAGAGGGAGGGGCCGCTGACCCCGAGCGCGGCGGCCAGCCGCCGGGTCGAGACCGCCTCCAGCCCCTCGGCGTCCACGAGGGCGCCCGCCGCCTCGACGATGCGGTCTCGGCTCAGGAGGGGCTTGCGCGGTCGGGCCATGCGCCACATAGTAGGGCCTGCCGTCAGAAAACTAGCGCCGCTAATTAACTTGCCGGGCGGACCCGCCGCGCACCCGGCGCACCGACCCGCGAGGTGACCGTGAACCTGGAGCTCAGCGAGGAGCAGACCGCGGTCCGCCGCCTCGCCCGCGATTTCGTCGACCGCGAGGTCGCCCCGTACGCCGCCGACTGGGACCGCGCCGAGAGCGTCGACCGGGGCATCGTGAAGAAGCTCGGCGCGCTCGGCTTCCTCGGGCTGACCGTCCCGGAGGAGTACGGCGGCAGCGGCGGGGACCACCTCGCCTACGCCCTCGTGACCGAGGAGCTCGGCCGCGGGGACTCCGCCGTGCGCGGGATCGTCTCGGTCTCCCTCGGCCTGGTGGCGAAGACGATCGCCGCCTGGGGCGACGAGGAGCAGAAGCGGGAGTGGCTGCCGCGGCTCTGCTCCGGGGCGGCCCTCGGCTGCTTCGGCCTCACCGAACCCGGCACCGGCTCGGACGCGGGGAACCTGAGCACCCGCGCGGTGCGCGAGGGCGGCTCGTACCGGATCACCGGCAGCAAGATGTTCATCACCAACGGCACCTGGGCCGACGTGGTCCTGCTCTTCGCCCGCACCGGTGCGGAGCCCGGCCACCGCGGGGTGTCCGCCTTCCTCGTCCCGGCCGACAGCCCCGGGCTGACCCGCCGCGAGATCCACGGCAAGCTCGGGCTGCGCGGCCAGGCCACCGCCGAGCTCGTCCTGGACGACGTACGGGTGCCCGCCTCCGCCCTGCTCGGGCCCGAGGGCAAGGGCTTCTCGGTGGCCATGTCCGCGCTGGCGAAGGGGCGCATGTCGGTGGCCGCCGGCTGCGTGGGCCTGGCCCAGGCCGCGCTGGACGCGGCCCTGTCGTACGCGACCGGGCGCGAGCAGTTCGGCCGTACGATCGCCCACCACCAGCTGGTGCAGGAGCTGATCGCGGACATCTCGGTGGACGTGGACGCCGCGCGGATGCTCACCTGGCGGGTGGCCGACCTGGTGGACCGGGGCCGGCCCTTCGCCACCGAGGCGTCCACCGCCAAGCTCTTCGCCTCCGAGGCGGCCGTGCGGTGTGCGAGCAACGCCCTCCAGGTGCACGGCGGTTACGGCTACATCGACGAGTACCCGGCCGGCAAGCTGCTGCGCGACGCCCGGGTGATGACCCTGTACGAGGGCACCAGCCAGATCCAGAAGCTGCTCATCGGCCGTGCCCTGACGGGGATTTCGGCCTTCTGAGTACCCGTCGGCGGCCGTCTGAGTACGTGTGCGGATGGGCGGCCGCCCGCTCCCGGCCGATGCTGGGGCCATGAACGAGACACCGGTCAGGCAGCAGAACACGGGGGCGTACTACGGCCAGGCCGTCGCCTCCTTCGCCATCGCGCTCTCCGCGGTCGCCCTCGGGATCTACCACCTGGACGCGGACGCCTGGGTGCGGGCCTTCCTCGGCATCGCCGTCCTCTACCTCACCACCTCGGCCTTCACCCTCGCCAAGGTGATCCGGGACCGGCAGGAGGCCGGGCAGATCGTGCACCGGGTGGACCAGGCCCGGATGGAGAAGATCATGACGGACTACGACCCCTTCCAGCCGAAGCCCGGGGGGCCTGCGGGGTCCGGGGGGCCTGCGGGGCCGGCGCGCTGAGGCGGCGGCCGGGGCGCTGGGCCGGGGGCCGGGGCGCCGAGGGCGGAGGCAACCGGCCGGGGCGCCGAGGGCGGAGGCGCCGGCCGGGAGCGGGTTCCGGACGGGGGAGGCGGTCCCCTGGCGAAGCGGCCTAAGCGCTTGCTCACCCTCCGGTAAGGTGTGCACCCCACGGACGAAGAGGGTGAGCGAGCGATGGACAGCGCGGAGACCGACGGCTACCAGGCGTGGTCGGAGGTCACCCCCGATGCCGCCCGGCGACTGCTCGTCGCCGCCGTGGAGGCCTTCGCCGAGCGCGGCTACCACGCCACCACCACCCGCGACATCGCCGGCCGGGCCGGGATGAGCCCGGCCGCGCTCTACATCCACTACAAGACCAAGGAAGAGCTGCTCCACCGGATCAGCCGGATCGGCCACGACAAGGCCCTGGAGATCCTGGAGACGGCCGCCGACGGCCCCGGCACCGCGGCCGAGCGCCTCGACGCCGCCGTCCGGTCCTTCGTACGGTGGCACGCCGGGCACCACACCACGGCGCGGGTGGTCCAGTACGAGCTCGATGCTCTCGGACCGGAGCACCGCTCCGAAATCGTGGCGCTGCGCCGGCAGAGCGGCGCGGCCGTACGGCGGATCCTCGCCGACGGGGTGCGCAGCGGCGAGTTCGACGTGCCCGACGTGCCCGGCACCACCCTCGCCGTGCTCTCGCTGTGCATCGACGTGGCCCGCTGGTTCAGCACGGCCGGACCGCGCACCCCCGACGAGGTCGGCGCGCTCTACGCGGGCCTCGTCCTGCGGATGGTCGCGGCCCCGGCGGCGGCCGCGGCGCCTCAGAAGTAGTAGCGGGAGACCGCCTCCGCCACGCACACCGGCTTCTCCCCGCCCTCGCGCTCGACCGTGACGGTGGCCGTGACCTGCACCCCGCCGCCGGCGTCCGCGACCTCCGTGATGACCGTCGTGCCGCGCAGGCGCGAGCCGACCGGCACCGGGGCCGGGAAGCGGACCTTGTTCACCCCGTAGTTGAGGCCCATCTTCATGCCCTCGACGCGCATGGTCTGCGGCACCAGGCTGGGCAGCAGCGACAGGGTCAGGTAGCCGTGGGCGATCGTCGAGCCGAAGGGGCCGCCGGCGGCGCGCTCCGGATCCACGTGGATCCACTGGTGGTCCCCGGTGGCGTCGGCGAACAGGTCGATCCGCTTCTGGTCCACCTCCAGCCAGCCGCTGGGGCCGAGCGGTTCGCCGACCGCGGCGCGCAGTTCTTCGGCGGACGTGAAGATCCTCGGCTCGGCCATGCCCTTGCCTCCCAGAGTCGGAATAAGCGCTTGCTCAGCATGGGTGGGGCCGGCGGTCCCTGTCAACGGACCTCGGCGGACCTCGGCGTCAACGGACGTCGGCGTCAACGGACCTCCGCGCGGCGGCCGTCGGAGCGTGCGACTACGCTCGGCCGGGTGCCCCAGATCCCACAGAAGATCAACGAACTCACCGTCGGACAGGTCGCCGCCCGCAGCGGCGCCGCCGTATCGGCCCTCCACTTCTACGAGTCCAAGGGCCTGATCAGCAGCCGCCGCACCGCCGGCAACCAGCGCCGCTACACCAGGGACACGCTGCGCCGGGTCGCCTTCATCCGCGCCGCGCAGCGGGTCGGCATCCCGCTGGCCACCATCGGCGAGGCCCTCGCGAAGCTGCCCGAGGGCCGCACGCCCAACCGGGAGGACTGGGCGGCCCTGTCCGAGGCCTGGCGCACCGAACTCGACCACCGCATCCAGCAGCTCGGCCGGCTGCGCGACCACCTCACGGACTGCATCGGCTGCGGCTGCCTGTCCCTGAAGACGTGCGTCCTGTCCAACCCGGACGACACCTTCGGGCGGCAGCTGACGGGTTCCCGGCTGGGCTGATCGGGGGCCGGGGGCCTGGACCGGCGGGGGGTGGCCGGGAGCGGCGGGGGCGGGGCCGACCGCGCGGACCCGGCTGCGCCGTGCGTGCCGCCGCGCCCGCCTCAGCCCGCCGCGCGGGCCGCCGCGATCCGGGCCACGGCCGCGGCCACCAGCTCGGCGTTGGAGCGGGCCGGGCGGCCGTCCGGCAGCAGCAGGACGTCGGCCACTCCGATCCGGGTGCCCAGGCCCCGTTCCACGGCCACCCGCAGCACCGGCCAGGCCCCGCCCTCCCGCCCGTGCAGCAGTACCGGCCTGCCGTGGGCGGCGCCCAGGGAGCACAGCAGCCGGCGCGCGGCCGCCGGGGCCGCGTCCGGGTCCGGCTCGCCGACCTCGGCCACCACGCGCAGCACCCGCCACGCCACCGGGGCGCGCAGGAAGGCGAGGGGCGCGGCGGTTCCGGCCCGCACCACCGCCTCCACCGGCACCCCGCGGGCCAGCAGGGCTCCGGCCAGGAACGCGGCACCGGGCTCCGCGAAGTCCACCGCGGCGCGGTCCGGCAGCACCTGCCAGCCGGTCACGCGGGACATCCGCTCCCGCAGGCCCGGCTCGGCCGGCACGCTCACCGGTACCCCGACGGGTACCCCTGCGGCCTCCCGGACCGCGGCCACCCAGGGGCCGACCACGCGGGGGGACAGGCTGGTCCGGCCGCACGGGGTCCGCGGGTGGATCTGGACCTCGGTGGCGCCGGCCGCGACGGCGAGGGCGGCGGCCTCGGCCAGTGCCTGCGGGGACTGCGGTACGGGGTGGCCGTGGGCGGCCGGGCGGGTTCCGTTGAGGCACACCTGTACGAGGTCCGACGCGTCTGCGGCGTCTTGCACGCCTGTCACCACCGTCCTGTTCGCTGCCGTTGCGCCGCGCCTCAGGCTTGCGGCCCGCCGTTCGTTGACGGGGCTCCGCCCCGGGCCCCGCGCCTCAAACGCCGGCGGGGCTGGATGCGGCCCGTCGCCTCGTGTGGTTTCGGGGCTCCGCCCCGGACCTCGCGCGTCAGGCGCCGGCGGGGCCGGATCCGGCCTGTTGCCGGGTGGGGCGTGCGGTGGGGGTGTCATGGGGTGTCCGTCAGGGCGCGGCGGGGGACCACGATGCCGCAGCGCCTGCAGAGCGGGTCGGTCCAGGGTTCCGCCGTGCGCAGCTCCGCCTCGCCGCAGACCGGGCAGGCGTTTCCGGGGGCGTCCGCCTCCAGGGCCCGTACCAGGCGCCGCAGCACGTCGGGCAGGGCGCCGTCGGGGCGTACGCCGGGGTCCGCGCAGGGGACCACCGCGGGCTCGCCGTGCCAGGCCCAGTCGGGACGCCGCAGCCCGTGGTGCTTCTCCCGCCTGCGCCGTTCGGCGAACTGCCGCTCGTACGCCAGCCAGACCCCGCGGGCCTCCTCCAGCTCCTCCAGGGCGGCCACCAGCCGGAGCGGATCGGCCCCGCGGTCGTCGGGCCCGATGCCGTGCCGGTCGCACAGGTGCCACCACGTCGCCCGGTGCCCGTACGGGGCGAAGCGCTCCAGGCAGCGGCGCAGCGAATGGCGCCGCAGGGCCCGGTCGTTGCGGGCGTCGCGCACCTGGCCGGCCAGACTCCGGAATCCTGCCATCGCACCGCCACCTCCCGGGCACGAACATGCCCGGCGCGGTGCGGGAGCATGCGGGTCCGGCGGGGCGCCCGGGAGGCACCGGCGGGATCTCAGCGCCCGAAGCGCCCCGCGGTGACCACCACCCGCGCAAGCGCCTCGTGGCAGATGTCGCTGTGCGCCCCCGAGGGCGCCCCTCCGCGCCGGACCACCTCCGCCGCGTCCACACTGGCGCAGCCCGTACGGGGCAGCCCCAGGCGCAGGGCCTCGTCCAGGGTGAGCCGCACCGCCCCCGGAACCGCCTGGATCCCGTCGTGGCCGATGGCGCCCCAGCGGGGGTCGGAGGCGGTGAAGCCGGCGGAGTCCCGGGCCAGCCGCGAGGCCAGCGGGTAGAACACGCCGAGCGCCGAGTCGTACCGCGAGTAGCAGGACACCACCGGACCGTCCACCCGGGCGTGCAGTCCGCCCAGATGCCCCGCCCGCCGCCGCTCGTGGGGCAGCGATTCGGTGAACGCGTAGTGGGAGAAGGCCCCCTGAAGCAGGGTCAGCGACTTGACCGTGCGCACCTCCGGAGCGAGGCCGCGCAGGGCGCAGGACACCAGCCGGGCCCCGAAGCTGTGCCCGACCAGGTGCACCCGCAGTGCGGGGCGGGACCGCGCGAGCTGCCCGAGGACCGGCCCGAGCCCGTGCTCGCCGATGTGCCCGGCGCGCTTCTTCATCGTGTAGTACGTGGCCTGCCGCAGCAGCTCCTTGCCGCCGTTCCACAGGGTCCGCAGCCCGCCGGTCAGCGAGGCCGGGGCCGCGCCGCCCAGCGCCGCGCCGCTCTCGGCGAGCGCCTGGGTGAGGTCCGCGCACACCCCGAGCGTGTCCGCCCCGAAGATCGCCGGTACGGACTCCCCGGCCGCCGCGGTGTCCGCACCCGCGGTGCCCGCGGCGCCCGCGGTGCTGCCGCTGACGGCAGGGCTGCCAGGACTGCTGGTGCCGCCGGTGGTGTCCAGGGTGCCGAACGGGCCTACCGCGGCTGGCTGTACGGTCGGAAGGCCGGCCAAAATCCGCACCAGAGCGCCGAATTCCTCGAAGGCCGACGCCGACTCCGGTCGCTGAGCGAGGAGTTCGGCCACCCGGTCGAGCTCCGCCTCCCGGTCCGGCCAGAAGACCCCCAGCGCGGCCCGCGTCTGCGCGTCGAGCGCGGCGGCCGCCCCCGGGTCCGCCGCCCGGCCGCGCCCCGAGCGGGGCTGCACCGCGGCCGGCGGGTCGAAGTCCGGGATGGGCTCGTCGGAGAAGCGCATCGAGGGCCACACCACCCCCGCGTACGCGAGCCGCACCGAAGGTCCGGCGAGCGCCGGGAACGGTGCGAAGAACCGGTCGTAGAGCCGGGTCGCGACGGAGCGGTCGCTGTTCCAGCCGTGCGAGAAGAGGACGAGGTCGGTCGCGTCCGTGCGCAGCAGCGCTGCGCGCTGGGCGGCGTCCGGATCCCCGTCCGCGTCGAAGGTCACTTCCGTGTAAGGTCCCACGCCCACACCCGACATGACGTCCGTCCCCCTCCGCGCCGAGCCGTGCACCGGAGTCCTCAGCATCCCGCTGCGGCCGCGGCCCGGCCAGACGTCTGACAAGGGAACACCCGCGCGGCCCGTCGCCGTCCGGCGTGGTTTCGGGGCGCTGCCCCGGACCCCGGTCCTCGATCGCCGGACGGGCTCGGTTTCACCCGGCCCGGGCGCCGACTGCGGGCCGGACGCTGCGGGGGCGCAGTCGAGCCCCACCGGCGTGTGCGGCGCGGGGCCGGGGCGGAGCTGCGAACCGGTCACGCGTACAGCAGGTACCGCTCCCGCGTCGTGCGGAACCGCTCCAGCCCCGGCAGCCAGTCCGCCGCCACCTCCCACGGCTCCGCCCCCGCATCGATCAGCGTGCGCACCCGGTCCGACCCGGTCAGCTTGTCGATCCAGCGGTCCGGCCGCCAGGCGAAGCCGGGCCAGGTGCGGCGGGCGGTCACGAGCAGGCCGATCCCCGTGAGCACCGGGTCGTACGCCTCCCGGTCGTGCACCAGCAGCCGCACCCCGCCCACGGCCTTGTCCTTGAACTTCGAGAACACCGGGGTGAAATGGGCCTCGCGCACCCAGACCCCCGGCAGCCCCAGCGCGTCCGCGGCCTCCGCCCACCGCCGGTCCACCCCTTCCGCCCCCAGGAGTTCGAAGGGCCGCGTGGTGCCGCGCCCCTCGGACAGGTTCGTGCCCTCGAACAGGCAGGTCCCCGGGTAGACGAGGGCGGTGTCGGGCGTGGGCATGTTCGGGCTCGGCTGCACCCACGGCAGCCCGGTCCCGTCGAAATACAGGTCCCGCCGCCACCCCGCCATCCGTACGACGTCCAGCGCGGGCCCGCCCCGGAGGAACTCGCCGCGGAACAGCCCGGCCAGCTCGCCCGCGGTCATCCCGTGCCGCAGCGCGATGGGGACCCGTCCCACGAAGGTCGCCCAGGCCGGCTCCAGCACCGGCCCCTCGGCCCGCCGCCCGCCCAGCGGGTTGGGCCGGTCCAGCACCACCACCCGCAGCCCGGCCGCAGCGGCCGCCTCCATGCAGTCGTACAGGGTCCAGACGTAGGTGTAGAAGCGGGCGCCCACGTCCTGGATGTCGAAGAGGACCGTGTCCACCCCGGCGGCCGTGAACACGTCCGCGAGCCGCCGCCCGCTCAGCCCGAACACGTCGTACACCGGCAGCCCGGTGGCCGGGTCCCGGGCCGCACCCTCGGAGGCGCCCGCCTGCGCGGTGCCCCGGAAGCCGTGCTCCGGGCCGAACACCGCGACCAGGTCCACCCGCCGGTCCGCGTGCATCACGTCCACCACGTGGCGGCCGTCGGCGGTGATCCCGGTGGGGTTGGTGACGACGCCCACCCGGCAGCCGGCCAGCTCCGCGTACCCGGAGGCCGCGAGCCGGGCGAACCCGGTCCGCACCGGCCCGCCCGTCCGCACCGGCCCGCCCGTCCGCACCGGCCCGCCCGTCCGCACCGGAGCCCCCGTCCGCGCCACCGCCCCCGCCGCACCCCCGCTCCCCGCCGCCGCGCCCGCGGCCCCCGTCAGTGCCAGCAGTCCGCGTCGCGTCAGCGTCATGGCGGACACCGTACGCAGGGCGGAGCTGCGCCACCGGCCCGCGCGGCCGGACCGGGCCGGACGGCGGCCGGTTCCACCCCTTCCGGGGGTACATACCGACTGGTTAGTCTGCCGCTGGTCCGGCCGGCACGCGGCCGGCCCCGGCAGAGAGGCGGATCCCATGGCAGCCGCAGGCGCGTACGAGGGGCAGGGCGTGGTCGTGACCGGAGCGGGCGGCGGCATCGGGGCCGCGCTGGCCCGCCGGTTCGCCGCCGAGGGCGCCCGCGTCCTCGTGAACGACATCGATCCCGCCAAGGCGGCCGCCGTGGCCGCGGAGCTCGGCGAACGGGCCCAGGCCCTGCCCGGCGACGCCTCCGAAGTCGCCGACCGGGCCCGTGAGGCCCTCGGCGGCGCCGTCGACGTCTACTGCGCCAACGCAGGACTCGCCTCGCCGGGCGACGCCTTCGCCCCCGAGGAGGTCTGGGAGGCCGCCTGGGACACCAACGTCATGGCCCACGTGCGCGCCGCCCGCGCCCTGCTGCCGCACTGGCTGGAGCGCGGCCGCGGCCGGTTCGTCAGCACCGTCTCCGCCGCCGGGCTGCTCACCATGATCGGCGCGGCCCCCTACAGCGTGACCAAGCACGGGGCCCTCGCGTTCGCCGAATGGCTCTCGCTGACCTACCGCCACCGCGGCATCGACGTCCACGCCATCTGCCCCCAGGGCGTGCGCACGGACATGCTGGCCGCTGCCGGAAGCGCCGGGGAACTCGTGCTCGCCCCCACCGCCATCGGCCCCGAGGCGGTGGCCGACGCCCTGTTCGAGGGCATGGCCAAGGGCACCTTCCTGATCCTCCCGCACCCGGAGGCCGCCGCCTACTACGCGACCCGGGCGACGGACCCCGACCGGTGGCTGGGCAGTATGAACCATCTGCAGCAGAAGTGGGAGAACGGATGACAGACCCCGACGGCACCCCGGAGCCGGCCGCCCGGCCCGGCACCCCCAGCGGGTCCCCGTACGCGGCCAGGCCCTGGCTGGACCGGCTCAGCGAGGCCCAGAAGGCCCCGCTCGACCCGCCCCCGAGCGTGCTGCACGCCTTCCGGGAGGCCGTCCGGCGGGCCCCCGGCCGCACCGCGCTCGCCTACTTCGACGGCCGTCTCGACTACGCCGAGACCGACGCACTGACCGACTCGCTCGCCGGGCACCTCGCCGCCCGCGGGGTGCGCCCCGGCGACCGGGTGGCCGTCATGCTGCAGAACACCCCGCACTTCGTGCTCGCCGTCCTCGCCGCGTGGAAGGCGGGCGCGATCGCCGTCCCGCTCAACCCGATGTACCGGGCCGCCGAGGTCGCCCACGTCCTGCACGACGCCGGGCCGGCCGCCCTGGTCTGCACCGACACGGCCTGGGAGGAGTACCTCCGCGACACCGCCGCCGCGGGCCCGCCCCTGCGCACCGTCCTGACCACCACCACCCGCGAGCTCCAGACCCGCGACGACCCGCGCGTCTTCCCCGGCCCGCGCCCCGCCCCCGCCGCCGGAAGCGCCCCCGGCACGCCCGCCCCGGACCCCCGCACCGCGCGCGCCGCCTCCGGCACCCCGGCCTCCGGCACCCCCGCCCCCGAGGACCTGCTCGCCGCCGCCCGCCGCGGGCACCCCGCACCCGCCGTCCCCGCGCCCGCACCCGCCGACACCGCACTGCTCGCCTACACCTCCGGCACCAGCGGCACCCCCAAGGGGGCCATGAACCCGCACGGGGCGCTCACGTACAACGCCGAGCGCCAGCGCGTCACCCACGGCCTGCCCGAGGGGTCCGGCTACTTCGCCCTCGCCCCGCTGTTCCACATCACCGGCATGGCCTGCGAGCTGGCCGCCTGCTTCGTGAACGCCGGCACCCTCGTCCTCGCCCACCGCTTCCACGCCGCGGTGGTCCTCGACGCCTTCCTCGAACACCGCCCCGCGTACGCCATCGGCCCCGCCACCGCGTACACGGCCCTGGCCGCGCACCCGGACACCACCCGCGAGCACTTCGCCTCCTTCCGGGTCCTGACCTCCGGCGGCGCCCCCGTGCCCCCCGCCCTCGTCAACCGGCTGCGCGCCGAGTACGGCTTCCACCTGCGCAACGGCTACGGGCTGACCGAGACCACCGCCACCCTCGCCTCCGAACCGCTGCACCTGCGCGCCCCCGTGGACCCCGCCTCCGGCACCCTCTCCGTGGGCGTGCCCGGCCCCGACGCCCTCGTGCGCATCGTGGACGGCCGCGGCGCCGAGGTGCCCCTCGGCGAGCCGGGCGAGATCGTCGTGCGCGGTCCGCAGGTGGTGCCCGGCTACTGGCGGCTGCCGGAGGCCACCGGGGCCGCCTTCCCCGGCGGCGAACTGCGCACCGGCGACATCGGCTTCATGGACCGCGAGGGCTGGCTGTACGTGGTGGACCGCAAGAAGGACGTCATCATCGCCTCCGGCTTCAAGGTCTGGCCGCGCGAGGTCGAGGACGTGCTCTACGCCCACCCCGCCGTCCGCGAGGCCGCCGCCGTCGGCGTCCCGCACCCCTACCGCGGCGAGACCGTCAAGGCGTACGTGAGCCTGCGCCCCGGCGCCTCCGCGGGCCCCGGCGAGCTCGTCGCGCACTGCGCCGCGCGGCTGGCCGCGTACAAGTACCCGCGCGAGGTGGAGGTCCTGCCCGCACTGCCCAAGACCACGAGTGGGAAGATCCTGCGGCGGGAACTGCGCGACCGCGGCTGAAACCCGGCCTCGTGCAGCAACCCCCACGGCCCCACCGGCCGGCGGCCCCAGCGCCCCCGGCGGCCACCCAGCAACCCGGAAAGGCGGCGGACCAGCCCATGACCTCGGACCCGAGCGCGGACGCGACCCCGTACCCGGCGGCGGACGGCGGGGCGGAGCTCCCCGTCCCGCAGCGGCTGATGGCCGCCGCCACCCGGCTCTTCGCCGAACGCGGCTACGACCGCACCTCCGTCCAGGAGATCGTCGAGGCCGCAGGCGTGACCAAGGGCGCGCTCTACCACTACTTCGGCTCGAAGGACGACCTGCTCCACGAGGTGTACGCGCGCATGCTGCGCCTCCAGCAGGAGCGGCTCGACGCCATCGCCGGCTCCGGGGGACCGGTCGAGGAGCGGCTGCGCGCCGCGGCCGCCGACGTGGTGGTGACCACCATCGAGAACCTCGACGACGCGATGATCTTCTTCCGGTCGATGCACCAGCTCAGCCCGGAGAAGAACAAGCAGGTCCGGGCGGAGCGCCGGCGCTACCACGAGCGGTTCCGGGCCCTGGTCGAAGAGGGCCAGCGCAGCGGGGTGTTCTCCACCGCCACCCCCGCCGACCTGGTCGTGGACTACCACTTCGGCTCCGTGCACCATCTGGCCACCTGGTACCGGGCGGACGGGGAGCTGAGCCCGCAGCAGGTGGCCGGCCACCTCGCCGACCTCCTGCTGCGCGCCCTGCGCCCGTAGCGGCGCGCCGGGGCGGTCGGGCCCGCCGCCCGCGGGGCCCGCCCCCGGCGCCCGGTCCGCTACCGCGCCGTGTGCCGGGCCAGCTCCCGCCGGGCCAGCGACCGCTGGTGGACCTCGTCCGGCCCGTCCGCGAGCCGCAGGGTGCGCGCCGCCGCCCACAGCTCCGCGAGCGGGAAGTCCTGGCTCACTCCGCCCGCGCCGTGCAGCTGCACCGCCTGGTCGAGGATCCCCACCACCGCGCGCGGGGTGGCGATCTTGATCGCCTGGATCTCGGTGTGCGCCCCGCGGTTGCCGACCGTGTCCATCAGCCAGGCCGTCTTGAGCACGAGCAGCCGCAGCTGCTCCACCGTGACCCGGGCGTCCGCGATCCAGTTCTGTACGACGCCCTGCGCGGCCAGCGGCTTCCCGAACGCGGTACGGGACACCGCCCGGCGGCACATCAGCTCGATCGCCCGCTCCGCCATGCCGATCAGCCGCATGCAGTGGTGGATCCGGCCGGGCCCCAGCCGCGCCTGGGCGATCGCGAAACCGCCGCCCTCCTCGCCGACCAGGTTCGCGGCGGGCACCCGTACCCCGTCGAAGACCACCTCGGCGTGCCCGCCGTGGGAGTGGTCCTCGTACCCGTACACCGACATCGCCCGCCGCACCTCGACCCCCGGGGCGTCGCGCGGGACCAGCACCATCGACTGCTGCCGGCGCGGGTCGGCCCCCTGCGGATCGGTCTTGCCCATCACGATGAAGACCCGGCAGTCCGGGTTCATCGCCCCCGAGATGTACCACTTGCGGCCGGTGACCACGTACGAGGAGCCGTCCGCGGAGCGCTCGATGCGGGTCTCCACGTTCGTGGCGTCCGAGGAGGCCACCTCCGGCTCGGTCATCGCGAAGGCCGAGCGGATCTCCCCGGCCAGCAGCGGCTCCAGCCACTGCTTCTGCTGCTCCGGGGTGCCGAACTCGGCCAGCAGCTCCATGTTCCCGGTGTCGGGGGCCGCGCAGTTGAGGGCGGTCGGCGCCAGCTGCGGGCTGCGGCCGGTGATCTCGGCGAGCGGGGCGTACTGGAGGTTGGTCAGCCCCGCGCCGTGCACCGGGTCCGGCAGGAAGAGGTTCCACAGCCCCTGCCGCCGGGCCTCCGCCTTGAGGTCCGCCACCACCGCGGGGGTGTCCCACGGGGAGGCGAGCGCCGCCCGCTGCGCGGCCGCCACGGGCTCGGCGGGGTACACGTACGCGTCCATGAAGGCGAGCAGCCGCTCCCGCAGCTCCTCGGTGCGCGCGTCGAATGCGAAGTCCACGGTGGTTCCCTCAGCCTTCCTGAAGAGTGGTCAGGCCGTGCCCGATGAAGACGGGGACCAGCTCGCCGATCCGGTCGAATCCCGCGCCCACGGTCTGGCCCAGCGTGTAGCGGTAGTGGATGCCCTCCAGGATCACGGCGAGCTTGAACCAGGCGAACGCCGTGTACCAGGCGATCTCCCCGGTGTCCCGCCCCGACCGGGCCGCATAGCGCTCGACCAGCTCGGCCGGTGCCGGATGCCCGGGGGCTGCACTGGTCGTGCTCACGGGGGAGTCCCCGAGCCCCAGGTCGGAGCTGTACATCACCAGCAGGCCCAGGTCGGTCAGCGGATCGCCGAGCGTGGACATCTCCCAGTCCAGGACCGCCCGGATGCCGTCGTCGGGGCCGATGAGCACGTTGTCGAGGCGGAAGTCGCCGTGCACCACGGCCGGGGCGGGGGAGGCGGGCAGGGCCCGTCCCAGTGCCCCGTGCAGCTCGTCGATCCCCGGCAGCTCCCGGCCGCGGGAGGCGTCGAGCTGCTTGCCCCAGCGGCGCAGCTGGCGGTCGAGGAAGCCCTCGGGCCGCCCGAAGTCCGCCAGCCCCACCGCCTGCGGGTCCACCGCGTGCAGCGCCACGAGCGTGTCGACCAGCCCGAGCACGGCCTGCCGGGTGCGCTCCGGGCCGATGGCGGCCAGCTGCTGCGCCGTCCGGTACGGGACCCCCTCGACGAACTCCATCACGTAGAACGGGGCACCGAGCACCGTCTCGTCCTCGCACAGCAGCAGCGGCTCCGGCACCGGCACCGCCGTCCCGTGCAGGGCGCCGACCACCCGGTGCTCGCGGGCCATGTCGTGGGCGGTGGCCAGGACGTGCCCGAGCGGCGGACGGCGCACCACCCAGCGGGACGCGCCGTCGGTGACCTCGTACGTGAGGTTGGACCGGCCGCCCTCGATCAGCCGGGCGGTCAGCGGCCCGGCGGTCAGCCCGGGCCGCTCGCGCTCCAGGTGGGCGCGCAGCCGGGCCGGGTCCAGGCCCCGCGGGGCGGCGGCGGCCGGGGTCGCTGACGTCATGGTGCGTACCTCCGTACGGGCGGGCGGGTCGCGTACGGGGCCATCATGCCGACCAGTCGGTATGCCGTCCAGAGGGGGCGCCGGGAGAGGCCGGAACGCACCCCCCGGCCCCGCCCGGCCGGGGCTCACGCGTGGCAGGCCACCGGCGTGCCGCCGTTCATGACGGCCATGTCCGACAGCACCGGCACCAGGTCCAGCGGGGCGCCGCCCGGCACCCCGTCCAGTTCCGCGTACGCCCGGTGCAGGTTGGCGACCAGCCGCTCGCTCTCCCGCCAGGCGGCGAATTCGCCGAGATCCGCCTGCTGCGCCGTCTCCAGCGGGCTGAGCCCCTTGGCCCGGCCGTCCTCCGCGAGCTCCAGGACGTGGCGCAGGTACCGCTCGGTGGCGTCGTACGCGGAGGGGTCGGTCAGCGGCCCGTGCCCGGGGACCACGGTCTGCGCGTCCAGCCCGCGCAGCAGGTTCAGGGCCGCGAGCGAACCGGCCAGCGAGCCCATCGGAACGAATGGCGTGCCGCCGGCGAAGACCAGGTCGCCGGTGAACACCACGCCCTGGCGGGGCAGCCACACCACCGAGTCCCCGGTGGTGTGCGCCGTTCCCGGGTGCAGCACCTGCACCTCGGTCTCCCCGAGGTGCAGGGTCATCCGGTCCGTGTACGTGAGGGCGGGCGGGGTGATGCGGATGTCGCCGAACGCGGTCTGCGGCCAGATCAGGTGGAGCTGGTGGCCCGCGTCCAGCTGCTCGGTGCGGCAGTTCTCGTGCCCGATGACGGTGGCCCCGGGCGTGAACACGCAGTTGCCGTAGGTGTGGTCGCCGTGGTGGTGGGTGTTCACGATCAGGTCCGGCTGCGGGACCCCGGCCGCCGCCACGGCCTCGCGCAGCAGCCGGGCCCGCCGCTCGGTCGCCGCCGTGTCCACCAGCAGGGTGCGCCCGCCGTCGCTGACGAAGCCCGCGTTGTTCAGGCACCAGCCGCCGTCGGGCTGGACGTACGCGTGCACTTCGGGCGTCAACTGGACGGTGTACGGCTCTTCGACGGCCATGCGGTCTCCCCGGGTCGCTGCGGCTGGCCCCTGCATCCTGCCAGCCGCCGCGGGGCCCGGGGAGGGCGCCCCCGCGGGCCGCGGGCGGTCGGTGCGCCGACCGTCAGTGGTCGTCCCAGTGGCCGTCGTGCCGTGCGTGCCGGTGGCCGTCGTGCAGGTAGTCGACGTGGTCCCCGTGGGGCACGGACGCGTGGCCGCAGCCCTCGCCGTGCGCGTGCTCGTGGCCGTCGTGCGCCACGTGCCCGGACGGCTCGCACTCGTCCCAGTGCCCGGAGTGCTCGCGGTGCAGGTGCCCGTCGTGCGCGTAGTCGACGTGGTCGCCGTGGGCCACCTGCGGATGGCCGCAGTCCGGTCCGTGCGCGTGGTCGTGGGCGGTGTGCTCGTCGTGCAGAGTGGTCATGGCGGCGAGGCTAGCCCCGGTTGCCCGGGTATCGCCTGTTGTGCGGGCGCGTCCCCGCCATCCGGACCGTCCCGTCAGCCGACCGTCGCATCAGCCGACCGTCGCATGAGTCACCCGGCCCGGGGGCCGGCGGGCCCGCCTCCCGCCCCCCCCGCGCGAAGCCCGTTCGGCCGCCAGGCCGTCCGTCAGAGGACGAGCGCCACCGCCATCCCGGCCAGCGCCACCGTGCACACCGCCCCCGCCAGGGCCGCCCGCGGGGCCAGCACCGGCGGCCGGGCCGCCGCCAGCTCCCGGATCCGCCGATGCGCCACGGCGAGGAAGACCAGCCACAGCAGGGCGGTCAGCGCCGTGCCGGCGAGGTGCACCGGGGTGCCCGTCCCGCGCGCGGCCTGCTTGACCGCCAGCACCGCCACGGCCGTGCACGTCAGCGTGGTACGCCGCCACGCCAGCCGGGTCCGCTCCGGCTGGAGCCCCGGGTCCCGGTCCCCGCCGACGCCGTCCGCGCCCGCCGCCGGGCCGGTCACTTGGGATCGGTCCAGCCGAAGAGCACCACCAGCACCATCGCCGCGGCGACCAGTCCCACCCCCAGGCTCAGCACCACCGGGAACCGCGAGACGGGCAGGTCCTCGCCCCGCCGCATGGCCCGCTCGCAGCGCACCCAGTGGTTCACCGCCCGCAGCGAGCACAGCGCGCCCACCGCCAGCAGGGCCAGCGCCATCCCCACCCGGACCCCCCACCGCAGGTCCGGCAGGAACTGGTCCACCGCGAAACCGCCGCCGACCAGCGCGAGGGCCGTCCTGATCCAGGCCAGGAAGGTCCGCTCGTTGGCGAGGGAGAACCGGTAGTCGGGCGTACCGCCCTCGTCCCGCAGCCGCCGCGGTGCGAACCAGAGCCGTACGTCCCTCACGAAGTCGATCACCCGGGCAATCTACTGGCCCGCTTCCGCCCCGGCCCGGAAGGCCCTCAGCCGCCGGTACGCCTCCAGCCCGTCCGGCACCCACTCCCGGTCCCCGAGCCGTTCGCGCAGCTCCGCCTCCTCCTCGAAGGCGTACCAGTCCACCTCCGAGACCTGCGGGGACACCGGCAGCTCGCACCGCACCTCGTGCACGTACGACCACCAGGCCCCGCCCTCGCCCTCGTACAGGAACTTGAACAGCGGGACCGGCTGCGGGAGGCCGCTCACCCCGAGCTCCTCCTCCGCCTCGCGCAGGGCGGCCTCCGGGTAGCCTTCCCCGGCGCCCAGCACCCCGCCCACGAACATGTCGTACCGGGAGGGGAACACCAGCTTCGAAGCCGTCCGGCGGTGCACGAAGACCCGCCCCCGCCCGTCCCGCACCAGCACGAACACGCACCGGTGCAGCAGCCCCCGGGCGTACACCTCCCCGCGCCTGGCCTGCCCGGTCACCCGGTCCTCGCGGTCCACCACGTCCAGCACCTCGTCGGCAGCACTCATGCGGATCATCCAACCACCGGTGTTGACGGGTTACCGCCGCGTAGCCAGGATCTGTCCCACCCACCGACGAAGGACGGCAGACGCATGGCGTACGACGCAGACGTGATCGTGATCGGAGCCGGGCTGGCAGGGCTCGCGGCCACCGCGGAACTCGTGGACGCGGGCCGCAAGGTGATCCTGCTCGACCAGGAGCCCGAGCAGTCGCTCGGCGGCCAGGCCCACTGGTCCTTCGGCGGCCTGTTCTTCGTCGACTCGCCCGAACAGCGCCGGATGCGGATCAAGGACAGCCGCGAACTCGCCCTCCAGGACTGGCACGGCACCGCCGGCTTCGACCGCGAGGAGGACGCCTGGGGACGCCGCTGGGCGGAGGCGTACGTGGACTTCGCCGCGGGCGAGAAGCGGCCCTGGCTGTACGCCCAGGGGGTGCGCTTCTTCCCCGTGGTCGGCTGGGCCGAGCGCGGCGGCTACGACGCCAACGGGCACGGCAACTCCGTGCCGCGCTTCCACATCACCTGGGGCACCGGGCCCGGCCTGGTGGAGCCGTTCGCCCGCCGGGTGCGGATCGGGGCGGCCCGCGGGCTCGTGCAGCTGAAGTTCCGCCACCGGGTCACCGGCCTCTCCCGCAGTGCGGGCGCCGTGGACACCGTCACCGGCGAGGTGCTGGCCCCCTCCACCGCCGCCCGCGGCACCGCGAGCAGCCGGGAGGCGGTCGGCTCCTTCGAGCTGCGCGCCCAGGCCGTGGTCATCGCCTCGGGCGGCATCGGCGGCAACCACGACCTCGTCCGCAAGCAGTGGCCGGCCCGGCTGGGCACCCCGCCGGCCCGGATGCTGTCCGGGGTCCCCGCCCACGTGGACGGGCTGATGCTCGGCATCGCCGAGGCGGCCGGCGCCCGGCACGTCAACCGCGACCGGATGTGGCACTACACCGAGGGCATCGAGAACTGGGACCCGATCTGGGCCCGGCACGGCATCCGGATCCTGCCCGGACCGTCCTCCCTCTGGCTCGACGCCACCGGCCGCCGCCTGCCCGTACCGCTGTTCCCGGGCTTCGACACCCTCGGCACCCTCGACCACATCATGAAGACCGGCCACGACCACACCTGGTTCGTGCTCGACCAGCGCATCATCGGCAAGGAGTTCGGGCTCTCCGGCTCCGAGCAGAACCCCGACCTCACCGGCCGCTCGGTCCGCGACGTCATCAACCGGGCCCGGGCCGAAGTGCCCGGCCCCGTCAGGGCGTTCATGGACAAGGGAGTGGACTTCGTGGTCGAGCGGAACCTGTCCGCCCTGGTCCGCGGCATGAACGCGATCACCAAGGAGGACCTGCTCGACGAGGAGACCGTACGCCGGGAGATCACCGCCCGGGACCGCGAGATCGCCAACCCCTTCACCAAGGACCTCCAGGTCACCGCGATCCACGGGGCCCGCCGCTACCTCGGGGACCGGCTCATCCGCACCGCCGCCCCGCACCGCATCCTCGACCCGGCGGCCGGCCCGCTGATCGCCGTACGGCTGTCCATCCTGACCCGCAAGTCCCTCGGCGGGCTGGAGACCGACCTCGACTCCCGGGTCCTCGCCGAGGGCGGGGAACCGCTGCCCGGGGTGTACGCGGCGGGGGAGGCCGCCGGGTTCGGCGGCGGCGGGGTGCACGGCTACCGCGCGCTGGAGGGCACCTTCCTCGGCGGCTGCCTCTTCTCCGGCCGCACCGCGGGCCGCGCGGCGGCCCGGGCCACGGCCTGACGGAAGCGGAAGGCGGGCGGGGCGGGCGGGCCGAGGCCGGACGGCCCGGGACGGACGGCCGGGGGCGGCGGCCCGGGACGGCGGCCCGGGACGGCGGGCCGGGGCGGCCCGGGGCCCCACCGCCCCTCAGCCCCGCCCGCCGTCCAGCCGCTCGACCACCCGGTACCGCTCCGCCACGACCAGCGTGTCGTCGGACACCGTGAAATCCGGGTCCCCGAGTGCCTCCCGGAGCTCCGCGCCGTGCCAGAACTCCTCGTGCCCGGCGCGCCATTCGGCCACCGAGGCGTAGCCCTCGCCCTCGTCCAGCGCGTGCTGCAGGCCGACCTCGGCCAGCCGCAGCACCTCCACCTCCGTGACCTCGACCACCGCCACCGGCCGCTCGTCCGAGTCCAGCACCACGGCCCGGTCCCCGGGCCGCGGCAGCGCCTCCCGCTCCGCCTCGTACTCGGCGACCAGCCCGGTGGTGCTGGTCTTCGCCCCGCTCAGCGTGGCGGCCACCAGCCGGTCGCGCAGCGGCCCGGGGAAGCCCAGCAGGAACGGCGGAAGTCCGCGATCAGCGCTCATGGCGCCAGTGTAGGCACCGGGCCCGCGGGGGAGCGGGCCCGGCCGCCGTACCAACTCGACCCGGACCCGCATCAGTTGAAAACGCGCCAGGCCCTGGCTCAGACCTTGACGTGGAGCTGTGCCTACCGCTTTGCTGTGCGTGATCATCCGGATGCCGTCCGCCGTCGCCGCCGCCATCCGCCCCGTGTACCGCGTCCTGGAGGGAAGTTCCGCGGATGTCCCCGCCTCCGCCGCCTCTCGGCCGCACCCGCAAGAAGGACGCACAGCTCTTCGACCCCGCCCTGTGCGACACCGAACTCGTCGAAGTCCGAGCCCAGTTCACCCAGGGCCGGTGGTCCCGGGTGCGCTCCCTGCTCGTCGCGACCGGCGACGACTGGGACCGCCGCGGGCACCGCGCCGTCGTCCTCGCCCAGACCCCGGCCGCCACCGCCTGGGCCCGTGAATGGCTCCTCGCCGAACCCGACAGCGCCGACGCCGCCACCCTGCTGGCCTGCGCCCAGGTCTTCGCCGCCCTGCGCCGCAAGGGCTCCGCCGAGGACGCCGAACGGGCCTGCCGCACCGCCGCCGCGCGGATCCCCGCGGACCCCACCCCCTGGCTCGCGCTGCTCCACCTCACCGGCGCGTTCGGCACCACCGAGGAGTTCAGCCGCACCTTCGACCAGGTCCGCGCCCGGCACCGGGAGCACCACCACGCCCACCACATGATGGTCGCCCGCCTCGCCGAGAACGCCCCCGCCGACGGCCACGACCCGCTCCACGAGGTCTACGACTTCGCCTCCTGGGCCGCCGAGGAGTCCCCCGCCGACTCCCCGCTCGCCGTCCTCCCGGTCATCGCCCACGCCGAGCGCTACCGCGTCCTCGCCACCGGGGGCCGGGCCCCCGACCCGGCCGAGCACTGGTCCGGCCGCCGCGCCCGCCAGGTCCTGCGCTCCGCCTTCGACTGGTGGCTCGAATGGGAGCGCGAGGACCACCCGCGCAACCGCATCGACCTCAACTTCCTGGCCCACGCCAAACTCTGCGAGGGCCGCCCCGCCGAGGCCGCCGCCCTGTTCCACCGCATCGGCCGCCACGCCACCCGGGCCCCCTGGTCGTACCCGGACCGGGACCCGCACAAGGCCTTCCTCGCCGCGCGCACCGCCGCGCTCGGCACCGCCTGACCGCCGGCACCCCCGCCGCAGAACCCCCGAAAGGACACCCGCCATGACGTCGGGCAGATCCGGCACGCTCAACGGTGCCGCCGAGATACGCACCTACAAGGGCCAGGACCGCGCCCTGCGCGCCGGCCGCCTCGGCACCGCCGGCCTCCTCCTCTCCGTGCTCGCCGCCAGCGCCCCGCTGATGGTCGTCGCCGGAGTGATGCCGACCACCTTCGGCGTCATGGGCATCGTCGGACAGCCCCTGCTGTTCGTCATCCTCGGCGCCGTCCTCGCGCTCTTCAGCGTCGGCTACGCCGAGATGAGCCGCCACGTCCACAACGCGGGCGCCTTCTACGCGTACATCGCGCGCGGCCTCGGCCCCACGGCCGGCGCGGGGGCCTCCTTCGTCGCCCTCGTCGCCTACAGCGCCATGCAGGTCGGCGTCTACGGCATCCTCGGCTTCGAGGTCTCCGGTCTGTGCGCCACCTACCTCGACGCCGAGGTGGCCTGGTGGGTGCCGGCCCTGCTGGCCGTCGCCCTCACCGGCATCCTGGGCTGGCTCAAGATCGACCTGAACGCCCGGGTCCTCGGGGTCCTCCTGCTCATCGAGTGCGCCCTCGTCGTGGTCTTCGACATCGCCGCCCTGGCCGACCCCGGCCCGGAAGGCCTGTCCCTGCACGCCTTCGACCCCGGAACCCTCGGCGGGGCCGGCCTCGGCACCGCCCTGTGCTTCTGCATCGCCGCCTTCGTCGGCTTCGAGCAGTCCCCGGTGTACGCCGAGGAGACCAGCCGGCCGCACATCGTCGTCTCCCGGGTGATGTTCCTCGCCGTCGGCTTCGCCGCCCTCTTCTTCGCCCTCAGCTCCTGGGCCCTGACCGTGGCCACCGGACCCGCCTCGGTCGTCGGGGAGGCCGCGAAGGCCGGACCCGGGCTCCTCTTCGGCCTCACCGAGGCCCGCCTGGGCACCGCCTTCACCGACATCCTGCACGTCCTGTTCGTGACCGGCATGTTCGCCGCCATGCTCAGCTTCCACAACGTGGTCGCCCGGTACGCCTTCGCCATGGGCCGCGAGGGCCTGCTCCCGGCCGCCTTCGGCCGCACCAGCCCCACCAGCGGCGCCCCGGCCACCGGCTCCCTGCTCCAGACCGCGGTCTCGGTCCTCGTCGTGGCCGCCTTCGCGGTCACCGACGACAAGCCGGCCGGCGACCCCACCACCCCGGTCCTGCACCTGCTGACCTGGATGGGCAACCTCGGCGCCCTGGGCATCATCCTGCTCATGGCCACGGCCTCGTTCGCCGTCATCGCCTTCTTCGTCCGCCGGGGAGCCGCGGCCGCCCAGATCTGGCGGCTGCTCGCCGCCGGCCTGGCCGGCCTCGCGCTGCTCGGCATCGCCGTCTACACCGTCAAGGACTTCGACGTACTCGTCGGCGCGGGACCCGGCTCCCCGCTGAACTGGATCCTCCCCGGCACCGTCCTGGCCGCGGCCGTGGTCGGCCTGGTCCACGGCGCGGTCCTGCGCCGTACGAACCCGGCGGCGCACGCCCGCATCGGCCTGGGCAACGAGGCCTTCCGCCTGGACCAGGCCGCCGAGGACCGGGCCGCCGAGGAGGCCGCCGCCCCGCGGACGTAGGCCCGCCGCGCACGGACCCACGGCCCCGGCTCCCCCGCCCGCGGGGGAGCCGGGGCCCTTTCGCACCCTTCGGCCGCCCTTGGGCCCCACCGCAGCGGAACTCCCGGTTTTGGCCGATCCACCCCCTCATGGTCTCCTTGGCCGATACATCCGTCCCCGGGCCGGCCGGCCCGCGGGGCACCGGGCCACCGCCGGGGGGATCCCCGGCAGTGCGGAGGGGGGGGGGGGGGCCCCCCGCCCCCCCCCAAAGGGACAACCCAGACCTCCTCTCTCCCCCCACAGATTCCCGCTCCCCCCACCAAAACGCTCTCCATCAGT
>NZ_JBVIDV010000006.1:27332-192674 GCF_055572195.1 Streptomyces sp. NPDC030809 | reverse complement strand
GTTTTGTGGCCAACTCCACCTTCCCTGGGTCCCCCCGCCCGGCGTAGACTCGGGCAACAGGGGGGGGGCCCCCGGGAGGGGGGGGGGCGCCCCCCCCCCCCCCCCCCCGCCTCCGGCGCGGAACGGGCACACCCAGGCCTGCTGCGCGCCGCCCGGAGCTGCCCGTTCCACCCACGAAGGCGTCCTACATGAGTGACCGCACCCTGACCGAGGCCGGACAGCCGTCCGGCACCGACCGGGCCGCAGCCGCGTCCCCGCACGTCGATGCCGGCGACGAGGGCTACAGCAAGGACCTGAAGTCCCGCCACATCAACATGATCGCGATCGGCGGGGCGATAGGCACCGGCCTCTTCCTCGGCGCGGGCGGCCGCCTGGCCGGCGCCGGCCCCTCGCTCGCGATCGCGTACGCGGTCTGCGGAGTCTTCGCCTTCTTCGTGGTGCGCGCCCTCGGCGAGCTGGTCCTGTACCGGCCCTCCTCCGGCGCCTTCGTCAGCTACGCGCGCGAGTTCATGGGCGAGAAGGGCGCGTACACCGCCGGCTGGCTGTACTTCCTCAACTGGTCCACGACCACCGTGGCCGACATCACCGCGGCCGCGACGTACGCCCACTTCTGGTCGCTGTTCACCGACGTACCGCAGTGGCTCCTCGCGCTGATCGCCCTGTCCGTGGTCCTCGCCGCCAACCTGATCTCGGTGCGCTACTTCGGCGAGATGGAGTTCTGGTTCTCCATCGTCAAGGTCGCCGCCCTGGTCGCCTTCATGCTCGTCGGCATCTACCTGGTCGCGACCGGGCACCCGATCGACGGCCACACCCCGGGCCTCGGCTCCGTCACCGACAACGGCGGGCTCTTCCCGTCCGGCGTCCTGCCCATGCTCCTGGTCATCCAGGGCGTGGTCTTCGCGTACGCCTCCGTCGAGCTCTGCGGCGTCGCCGCCGGCGAGACCGAGAACCCCGAGAAGATCATGCCCAAGGCCATCAACTCGATCATGTGGCGCGTCGGCGTCTTCTACGTCGGCTCGGTGGTCCTGCTCGCGCTGCTGCTGCCCTACACCGCGTACTCGGCCGACCAGAGCCCGTTCGTCACCGTCTTCGACAAGCTGGGCGTCCCCGGCGCCGCCGGCGTCATGAACCTCGTCGTGCTCACCGCGGCCCTGTCCTCGCTCAACTCCGGCCTGTACTCCACCGGCCGGATCCTGCGCTCGATGGCCATGGCCGGCTCGGCGCCGAAGTTCACCGCCCGCATGAACAAGGGCAAGGTCCCCTACGGCGGCGTGCTCTTCACCGCGGCCTTCGGCGTCGCGGGCGTCGGCCTCAACTACTGGATGCCGGGCGAGGCCTTCGAGATCGTCCTCAACCTCGCCTCCATCGGCATCCTGGGCACCTGGGCCATGGTCATGGTCTGCTCCCTGCTGTTCTGGCGCCGCGCCCAGGACGGCCGGGTCACCCGCCCCGGCTACCGCCTGCCCTGGGCCCCGTACACGCAGATCGCCACCCTGGTCTTCCTGGTGGCCGTGCTCGTCCTGATGTGGTGCGACGGCGGGGTCGGCCGCACCACCGTCATGCTGCTGCCCCTGATCGCCGCAGCCCTGGTCGGCGGCTGGTTCCTGGTCCGCAACCGGGTGGCAGCCCTGGCCGCGGGGGAGCGCGACGCCGGCTGACCCCCCGCCGTACCCCTCCCGGAAGGCCGGGCGCACCGCGGCGCCCGGCCTTCCGGCACGTCCGGACGCGTACGCCGCCCGCGGCCGGGAAGCACGGCCCGGGGAACGCGGCCCGCGGAAACGCGAAAGACCCCGGCCGAAGCCGGGGTCTCTCCCGTGGTGTCCGAGGGGGGACTTGAACCCCCACGCCCGATAAAGGGCACTAGCACCTCAAGCTAGCGCGTCTGCCATTCCGCCACCCGGACAAGGTGTCTGTCTCGCGTCCCTTCCGGGCCGCTCCGACGAAGAGAACATTACCAGGGTTTCGGAGTGCCTCGATCACACCCCCTGACCGGCGGAGACGGGCCTTGGGTGGAGGCCGCCGGGAAGCGAGGATGGGGGAGACCGTGAGAACGGCTGACGAACGGGAGGAACCAGCGTGAGTGATTCGAGCACGGGCCGGACCCTGGCGGGCGAGGACGAGGTCGTCGGACTCTGCAGCGAACTGATCCGCATCGACACCAGCAACTACGGGGACCACTCCGGCCCCGGCGAGCGGAAGGCCGCGGAGTACGTCGCGGAGAAGCTCGCGGAGGTGGGGCTCGACCCGCAGATCATCGAGTCGCACCAGGGCCGCGCCTCCACCGTCGCCCGCATCGAGGGCGAGGACCCCTCCCGCCCCGCACTGCTCATCCACGGGCACACCGACGTGGTCCCGGCGAACGCGGCCGACTGGACGCACCACCCCTTCTCCGGAGAGGTGGCCGACGGCTGCGTCTGGGGCCGGGGCGCCGTGGACATGAAGGACATGGATGCGATGACCCTCGCGGTCGTACGGGACCGGCTGCGCAGCGGCCGCAAGCCCCCGCGGGACATCGTGCTGGCCTTCCTCGCGGACGAGGAGGCGGGCGGGACCTACGGGGCCCGGCACCTGGTCGACAAGCACCGGGGCCTGTTCGACGGGGTCACCGAGGCCATCGGCGAGGTCGGCGGCTTCTCGTTCACCGTCAACGAGAACCTGCGCCTCTACCTGGTGGAGACCGCCCAGAAGGGCATGCACTGGATGCGGCTCACGGTGGAGGGCACCGCGGGCCACGGCTCCATGATCAACAACGACAACGCGATCACCGAGCTGTGCGAGGCGGTGGGCCGGCTGGGCCGCCACACCTGGCCGGTACGGGTCACCAAGACGGTCCGGTCCTTCCTGGACGAGCTCTCGGACGCGCTCGGCACCGAGCTCGACCCCGAGAACATGGACGAGACCCTGGCCAAGCTCGGCGGCATCGCCAAGATGGTGGGCGCCACCCTGCGCAACTCGGCCGCCCCGACCATGCTCGGCGCCGGCTACAAGGTCAACGTGATCCCCGGCGAGGCCGTGGCGCACGTGGACGGCCGCTTCCTGCCCGGCTACGAGCAGGAGTTCCTCTCCGAGCTGGACCGGCTGCTCGGTCCGCGGGTCCGCCGCGAGGACGTGCACGCCGACAAGGCGCTGGAGACCGGCTTCGACGGCCGTCTGGTCGATGCCATGCAGACGGCCCTGGTGGCCGAGGACCCGATCGCCCGGGCGGTCCCGTACATGCTCTCCGGGGGCACCGACGCCAAGTCCTTCGACGACCTCGGCATCCGCTGCTTCGGCTTCGCGCCGCTCCAGCTGCCGCCCGAGCTGGACTTCGCCGGGATGTTCCACGGAGTGGACGAGCGGGTGCCGGTGGACGGCCTGAAGTTCGGCGTGCGCGTACTGGACCGATTCATCGACAACTGCTGAAACCTCGGGCAGGTGTGCGCAATCCACTGGGAAGAGTGAATGCGCTCATACGCTCGTAGCCCTGGTGCGAACTCCTCGTTACAGGTGGTGCGGTCCGCGGCTGGGACCGCATTGCCTACTAGGAGGAATGATGATCAAGAAGGTTGCCGCCGTCGCGGCTGCCACCGGTGGCCTGGTCCTCGCGGGTGCGGGTCTGGCTGCCGCCGACGCCGGTGCGCAGGGTGCCGCCATCGGCTCCCCCGGCGTGCTGTCCGGCAACGTCGTGCAGGTCCCCGTCCACGTTCCGGTGAACGTGTGCGGCAACACGGTCAACGTGATCGGCCTGCTCAACCCGGCCTTCGGCAACACCTGCGTGAACGCCTGATCCGATGCGGATCCGCACCCTCACGAGGGTCTGAGCCCCCGGCCCCCGGAGCGCCTCCAGCGCTCCGGGGTGCCGGGGCTTTCTTCGGCGTACGGGCAGGGGAGCACGTGCGCCGGTGCATGCACCAAAACATCAGGGGGTTACGAGCACATGCGACAGGTCACCAGGAAGACGCTGATCACCATGGCGGCCGCAGGGGGTGTCCTCGCTCTCGGTGGGGGATACGCACAGGCCGACGCCGGCGCCGCCGGAGGATCGTCGGACTCGCCGGGCGTGCTGTCCGGCAACACCGTCCAGGCCCCGGTCCACGTACCGGTGAACGCCTGCGGGAACACCGTCTCGGTGGTCGGGATCCTGAACCCCGCCTTCGGCAACCACTGCGCGAACGAGGGGGGCGGCCACGGCCGGCCCGGCGCGCACGCCGAGGGGGGCACCCGCAACTCGCCGGGCATCGGCTCCGGCAACACCGTCCAGGCCCCGGTCCAGGTGCCGGTCAACGCCTGCGGGAACTCGGTCTCCGTGGTGGGGATCCTGAACCCCGCCCTCGGCAACGAGTGCGCGAACGACGGCCACGCGAAGCCGGGCAAGCCGGGGCACCCGGGGGAGCCCGGGAAGCCGGGACACCCCGGCACTCCGGGGAAGCCCGGTCACCCCGGGACTCCGGGCAAGCCGGGACACCCCGGCGAGCCGGGCAAGCCGGGCACTCCCGGGAAGCCGGGGCAGCCGGGCCAGCCGGGGCACCCCGGACAGCCCGGCCACCCGGGGAAGCCGGCCCAGCCCGGTACGCCCGGCCACCCGGGGCCCTCGGGCACGCACGGCGGTGACTCCCGGGCCCGGGCCGAGGCCGGGGGCGGCGTGCTGGCGCGCACCGGCTCCGACGGCGCCCTCGGGGTCGTCCTGCCCCTCGGCGGGGGCATGCTGCTCGCCGGGGCGGTGCTCTACCGGCGCGCCCGCGCCGCAGCCTGACGGACTCCGCCGCAGGCCGTGAGGGGCCGGGGCCCGGGCAGACCGCCCGGGCCCCGGCCCCTCACCACGTGGCGCGGAGCTGGCGGATGATGCGGCGGCGCAGCCGCACCCGGCGGCTGCCGTCACGGCGCAGCGTCAGCCGGTCCAGTTCCCAGTGGCCGTACTCGGCATGTTCGGTCAGCAGACGGGCGGCCTCCTTGCGTGTCACACCGCGGGGCACGTACACGTCGACAAATTCGTATTCCGGCATCGCATCTATTGTGCGCGCACCGACCCGGTACGGATAGCGTCTGCACTATGTCTGATGCCGCTCAGCCCACCGCTGCCGAGGTACGCGCCGCCGCCGAGGCGGTCAAAGCCGCGCTGGACCGTCACCTGGCGGCGGTCGAGCGCAGGACCGGGGACGACGACCCGGCCGTGTACTCCGCGTTCAACGAACTCGCCGCGGCCGCCGAGGAGTACGACGAACTCCTCTACGACCGCTACGACGAGGTCACGCCCTTCGAGATCCCGGCGGGCGAGGACAGCGCGCGCTACGCCGGCCCGGCCGAGCCGGGGGTCTTCAGCGTGCTGATCCGCCGCGACTACGTCGTGCTGGAACCGAAGCGGCTGGTGGCCCAGGCCGAGCTGGTCGCCGCCGCCGATCCCGACCTGGACCACCCGGCGGACACCACCGGCACCGCCGAGGCCCTCGGAGTCCTTTTCAACGAGTACGAACCGGACGAAATCGCCTCCCGGCACCAGGAGTTCGGACTGGAGGAAGGCGACTCCACCCTCTGGATCGCGACCGCGGAGGAGCCCGCCGAACCCGGAGAGTGGCTCAACAAGCCCTTCGAGCACACCGACCCCGAGCGCATCCTGCACCGCTTCGAGTTCAGCTCCGTCTTCGACGAAGGCACCGACGACTACGACGAGGCGCACGACATCCTCGGCGCCGACCGCGACTGACCCGCCCGCCGCCACCGCGCCCGGCCGCCCTCCCCGAGGAGGACCGGCCGGGCGCCGTCACGACCGGCCCGGTCCGGCGCGGGATCAGGCCGTCGGCTCCGCCGCGGCCGCGGCCGCCAGGGAGCGCAGGAGGTCTGCCAGGCGGGTGGTGCGGGGCCGGGCCGGGATCTCCGCCACGGCCCGCGGCAGGGCCTGGTCCACCCCGTGCACCACCGACAGGTGCCGCTCGGCGCGGCCGAACGCCGTGTACACCCAGTCCCGCGCCAGCGCGTCCGCCGCATCCCCCGGCAGTACGGCCACCACGGCCGGCCAGCGGGACCCGGCCGCCTGGTGGGCGGTCACCGCCCAGCCGTGCCGGACCGCCGTCTCCACCTGCTCCTTCGGGACCACCACCGGCCGCCCCGCGCACTCCAGGTGCAGCCCGGCCGCGTCGGCGGACACCACCCGGCCCGCCAGGGCCCGCCCGGGGGCCGGCACGTACACGATCCGGTCGCCGGGGTCGAAGCCGCCGAACCGGCCGGGTCCGGGGTTCAGGCGCTCCTTCAGGGCCGCGTTGAGCGCGCGGGTGCCCGCGGCGCCGCCGTGCCCCGGAGTGATCACCTGGGTGAGGCCCGGCTCGATGCCGAAGGCCCGCGGCACCGAGTCCGCGACCAGCTGCACCGTGCGGTGCACGGCCTCCCCGGCATCGCGCACCGGGACGATCACGACCTCCTTGCCCGGGGCGTCCACCTGGGCCAGCTCGCCGATGCCGATGCCCGAGACCAGCTCGCCGAGCGGCCCCGGGTCCGGGGTCCGCGAGGCCAGCACCGGGCAGATGCGGGCGGCCAGCACATCGCCGAACACCCGCCCCGGGCCCGCCGAACCCAGCACGGCGGGATCCCCGCTGAGCACCAGCCGGGCCCCGTCCGGCACCGACTCCACCAGCGCCGCCGCCCCGTCCACGTCCAGCTGCGGGGCGTCGAGCACGGCGAGCAGGTCCAGGGCGAAGGCGCCCTCGGCATCCCGGCCCGGCCCTTCCGAGCCGTCCAGCAGCCCGGCCACCGTCACGGCCGCCCCGGCGGGCAGCACCGCGGCGGCCCGCTCCCGGGCATCGGCGGTGTGCACCGCCGCGTACGCACGCAACCCCAGACCGCGGGCCGCCGCCACCAGGGCCAGCGGCTCGGCCCGGGCCGCCTCCGACCCGGTGTGCGCCACCAGGCCGTGCCCGGCCGCGGCCCGGACCAGCTCCGCCGCGGAGGGGTTCGGGGCCGCCGCCGCGGCCTGCTGCCAGTCCGGCTCGTCCCCGCCGTCCTTGCCGAAAGCGTTCAGCAGGCGGGCCAGGCCGTCCGCCAGGCTCTCCTCCGCCAGGGCGTGGCCCTCCAGGCCCACCAGGACCCGGACCGGCCCGGCCGGCTCCCCGTCCTCCTCCGGCTCCTGCCCTTCCCCGCCGGCCGGTTCCTCACCGCCCTCCTGGAACACCAGCACCGCGCCGTCCGCGATGGCCGCCTCCAGTGCACCGTCCGCGTCGGGTACCCCGTACCGGCCGAGCGCGCCGGTCAGCACCGGGGCCTCCAGCGCGGTGTGCCCCTTCAGCGCGGCCTGTGCGAGCAGCCAGCCGACGAGGGCCACGGACCGGCGCTCGTCGTCCGGGCCGCACTCCGGGCCCAGCAGGGCCCGTGCGAACCCGTCGGCCTGCGAGGGCCGCACCCCGGGCAGTTCCAGCAGCCGCCACGGGTCCTGCCGCAGCACCTCCGCCGCCCCCTCGCCGAGCACGGCGGCGGCCGGGGCCGCCAGCGCGGGCGGGGCCCCGCCGGCGGCGAGGACCGCGCCCACGGCGGCCACGAGGTCGCCGGCGGGGGCCGGGGCGGGGGCGGGCCGGACGGGGGCCGGACGCGGGGCCGGCGCCGCCGGCGCGGCCACCCGGCGCGGCGCCGGCGCCTGCCGCCCGTCGAAGGACCGGGTCTCCGGCTGCTTCCCGCTCTCCACCGCCCGTACGGCGGCCAGCAGATCGGCGGCGGTACCGCTCAGCTTCGCCCCGGCCTCGATCGGCGCCGTGCGCTCGGCCTTGCGCCGCTCGATCCGCTCCCGCTCCACCTTCTGCGCCGCCAGCTCGGCCTCCGCCTCGCTCCGCGCCGCGGCCGCACCGCCGTCCCCGTCCGCGGCAGCCCCGTCCGCGTCCGCGCTCCCGGCGGCACCGGCGGCGTCCTCGGGCGCGTCCGCCGACCCGTCCGCGTCCGTGTCCTCGGCCCCGGCGTGCTCCGCCCCGTCGTCCTCCGCCTCGTCGTGCTCCGCCCCGTCGGTCTGCGGGCTCTCGGGCTCCGCGGTCCCGGCCTCCGCGGTCACGGCCGCGTCCGCAGCCGCCGGATCCGCCGCGGCCGCCGGGGCGCCCGGGTCCGCACCTTCGGACGGGGCGGCCGGGCGCGCCGCCTCCCCGGTGCCGCTCTCCGTGCCTTCGGTGCGTTCCGTACTCACAACGTGCTCCAGTCCTGGTCGGGATAGCGGTGCACGGGGGCCGACACGTCGTCCAGCGCCCGGCAGATCTCCTCGGGAAGACTAAGGGCCTCCACCGACAGCGCCTCCGCGAGCTGCGCCGCCGTGCGCGCCCCGACCAGCGGCGCGGCCACCCCGGGGCGGTCGCGCACCCACGCCAGCGCCACCTGAAGGGGTGTCACGGCCAGCCCGTGCGCCGCCGTCGCCACCGCGTCCACGATCCGCCGCGCCGTGTCGTCCAGGTACGGGGCCACGAACCCGGACAGCAGCTCCGAATCCCCGCGCGAGCCCGGCGGCACCCCGTCCCGGTACTTGCCCGTCAGCACCCCGCGGCCCAGCGGGGACGCGGGCAGCAGCCCCACCCCCAGGTCCAGCGCGGCCGGCAGCACCTCCCGCTCCACGCCCCGCTGGAGCAGCGAGTACTCCATCTGCGTACCGGCCAGCCGGGTCCGCACCCCGGGCGCCGCCAGCTGCCAGGTCGCCGCCTTCGCCAGCTGCCAGCCGCTGAAACCGGCCACTCCGGCATAGCGGGCCCGGCCGCTGCTCACGGCGAGGTCCAGGGCCTGGAGGGTCTCCTCCAGCGGGGTGTGCGGATCGAAGGCGTGGACCTGCCACAGGTCCACGTAGTCCGTGCCCAGCCGGTCCAGCGAGGCGTCCAGCGCCGCCAGCAGGTGCCCGCGCGAGCCGTCGCTGCGCCGCTCCCGGTCGCGCACGGTGCCCGCCTTGGTCGAGATCACCAGGTCGCGGCGGGGCACCAGCCCGCCCACCAGCTGGCCCAGCAGGTATTCCGCGTCCCCGCCCGCGTACACGTCGGCCGTGTCGACGAGGGTGCCGCCCGCCTCCCAGAAGACCTTCAGCTGCTCGGCCGCGTCGGACTCGGCCGTGCCCCCGGGACTCTGGCCCCAGGTGAGGGTGCCGAGACCGATCCTGGACACACGCAGGCCCGTCCGGCCGAGATGCCTCTGCTCCATGAGCGCTGAGACTACTGGGGCCCTGCCGGATGGCGTCCGGGCGCGCTAGAGTCCCGCGCAGACCGACGTTACTCATCGGTACACCATCATCGGTACAGCGGTAAGGGGACGACATGCGGCTCGGCATCAATCTCGGCTACTGGGGTGCGGGCATGGACGCCGACAACCTCGCCGTCGCCCAGGAGGCCGACCGCATCGGCTACGACGTCTGCTGGGCCGCGGAGGCGTACGGATCGGACGCCCCCACCGTCCTGTCCTGGGTGGCCGCGCAGACCGAGCGCATCGACATCGGCTCCGCGATCATGCAGATCCCGGCCCGCCAGCCCGCCATGACCGCGATGACCGCGGCCACCCTCGACTCGCTCTCCGGCGGCCGCTTCCGCCTCGGCCTCGGCGTCTCCGGCCCCCAGGTCTCCGAGGGCTGGTACGGGATCAGGTTCGACAAGCCGCTGGCCCGCACCCGCGAGTACGTCGAGATCGTCCGCAAGGCCATGACCCGCGAACGGCTCAGCTACGAGGGCGAGCACTGGACCCTGCCGCTGCCCGGCGGCCCGGGCAAGCCGATCAAGCTGACGGTGCACCCCGAGCGCGAGTACATCCCGCTCTACATCGCCGCCATCGGCCCCAGGAACCTGGAGCAGACCGGCGAGATCGCCGACGGCGCCCTGCTCATCTTCCCGGCCGCCGAGCACCTGGAGGCCACCGCCCTCACCCACATCCGGGCGGGCCGCGAGAAGGCCGGCAAGACGATGGAGGGCTTCGACGTCTGCCCGACCGTGCCGCTGGCCGTCGGCGCGGACGTCCCCGGCCTCGCCGACATGTTCCGCCCGTACACCGCCCTCTACGTGGGCGGCATGGGCAGCCGGAAGCAGAACTTCTACAACCAGCTCGCCCAGCGGATGGGCTACGAGAAGGAAGCCGCCGAGATCCAGGACAAGTACCTGGCCGGGGACAAGGCGGGCGCCGCGGCCGCCGTCCCGCACCGCCTCATCGACTCGACCACCCTGCTCGGCTCCGTCGAGCGGATCGCCGACGGCATGAAGGCCTACGCCGAGGCCGGGGTCACCACCCTGACCCTGGCCCCGGCGGGCTTCACCCGCGAGGAGCGGCTGGCCGCCCTGCGGGCCGGTGTCGAGGCCCTGGAGCTCGCCGGCCTGGCCTGAGGGCCGGGCTTGCGCCCACCCCGGCCGCCGGACTCCCGGTCCGGCGGCCGGCCCTGCCCCAGCGGCCGTGGTGGGGGCTCGGGGGGTCTTCCCCGCCACGGCCGTCACCGCCAACAACGCCTTCCGGGCCCGCGGGGTTACGCCCCGGCGGCCGCTCCTTCCGTTCCGCCGTTCGGCGCAGCGGGGCGCCCCCACGGTTGCCCGCCGTGCCGATGCGCCGTTCACTCGGTCGCAGGGGGTCCGTAGGAGGTGGCGATTCATGCTCTCGGCCCGAAGCCTGTTCCAGGAGATCGTCGACGACGACGGCTCCTTCCAGCTCTTCTGCTCCATCGCGGCGAGCGGCGAGTCGCAGGGCGGCTGGGAGAACGCCCGGATCGCCGCCCTCGTGCCGCCCACCATGGCGCACCTCGCCCCGAAGATCACCCGGCACGGGGCCGACGAGGACAAGCACGGCCGGATCTTCAACGCCCTCCTCAGGAAGCGCGGCCTGCCGCCCGTACCGGTGCCCCCGGAGACCGACTACACGATGATCCTGGAGCGCAGCGGCATCGGGCTGCCGCACGCCAAGCTGCGCGCGGACGAGCCGCTGACCGAGGAGGACATCGTCGTCTACCTCGCCCACAGCCGCGTCACCGAACAGCGGGCCGCCGACCAGATGGACATGCTCGTGCGGAACTTCGGGGACCACCCCGAGCTCGGCAAGGCCATCCGCATGATCAGCAACGACGAGGACAACCACCTCGCCTACTGCCACGAGGAGCTGCTGCGGCTCGCCGGCCAGGGCCACGGCCGCACGATCCAGCGGGTGCTGCGCGAGAGCGCCCTCGCCGAGATCGGCATCTACCGCGACGTCAGCCTCGCCGTGATGGCCCACATGGGCCGCCTGCTGGAGTGGCCCGCGGCGAAGTCCGCGGTCCTGCGCGCCGGGATCCGCGGCACGTACGCCTGGGAGCGGTTCGCCGGCTGGCACCGGGCGGTGGGCCTGCGCATGCCGGAGCGCCGGGACGCCCTGGGCGGACCGGCCGTCACCGCCGCCGAGTTCGCCTGAGCCGGCCGCGTCCGGCCGGCGCCCCGCAACCCGGCCGCCCCGCGACCCGGCCGCCGCCTCACAGCCAGCCGCGGCGCTTGAACATCCGGTGCAGCGCGAGCACCGCGCCCGCCATCACCACCAGCACCGCCGGATACGCCCACACCCAGTGCTTCTCCGGCATGTGGTCGAAGTTCATGCCGTAGATCCCCGCCACCATCGTCGGCACCGCCGCCATCGCCGCCCACGCGGAGATCTGCCGCATGTCGTCGTTCTGCCTCACCCCCACCTGCGCCAGGTGGGCCGACAGCGCGTCCGACAGCAGCCGGTCCAGCCCCTCCACGTACTCGTTCGCCTTGGACAGGTGGTCGGCCACGTCGCGGAAGAACGGCCGGGCCCGCTCGTGCACGAAGGGCACCCCCGTGCCCGCCAGCCGCGCCATCGGCAGCGCCAGCGGGTTCGTGGCCCGCCGGAACTCCAGCACCTGCCGCTTGAACCCGTAGATCCGCGCCGCCGTGCCCTTCCGGTCCGCCTCCCGCGGGGCGAACACGTCCGCCTCCAGCTGCTCCAGGTCCGACTGGAGCTCGCCCGCGACCTCGATGTAGTGGTCCACCACCGCGTCGCTCACGGCGTACAGGACCGCCGTCGGCCCCTGCCGCAGCACCTCCGGGTCCTCCTCCAGCCGCCGCCGCACCGCGGCCAGCGGGGCACCCGGACCGTGCCGCACCGTCACCACGAACGAATCCCCTATGAACACCATCAGCTCGCCCGCCGCGACCGTGTCCGAGTCCTCGTCGTACAGCACCGGCTTGAGCACCACGAACAGCGAGTCGTCGTACACCTCCAGCTTCGGCCGCTGATGGGCCGTCAGCGCGTCCTCCACCGCCAGCGGATGCAGCCCGAACTCACTGCTGACGAGCGCGAACTCCTCCTCGGTCGGCTCGTGCACCCCGATCCACAGGAAGGCGTCCCCCGACGCCCGCGCCTCGTCCAGGGCGTCCGAGAAGTCCGCCGGACCCGGCACCCGGGCGCCGTCCCGGTAAATCGCACAGTCCACAATCACGCCCGGCATTCTTCCCTGCCGCCCGCCCGCCCGCACGGGGGCCGCACCGCCTACCCTGGGCGCCATGGCCACGCTGATCCTCGTACGGCACGGACGCTCCACCGCCAACACCGCCGGGCTGCTCGCCGGCTGGACCCCCGGGGTCGCGCTCGACGAGACCGGGCTCGGGCAGGCCGCCGCCCTGCCCGGACGCCTCGCCGGCCTGCCCCTGGCCGCAGCCGTCAGCAGCCCCCTCCAGCGCTGCCGGGAGACCCTCGCCCCGCTGCTGGCCGACCGCCCCGGACTGCCCCTGCACACCGACGAGCGCATCGGCGAATGCCACTACGGCGACTGGTCGGGCCGCAAACTCTCCGAACTCGCCGACGAGCCGCTCATGAAGACGGTCCAGCAGCACCCCTCCAACGCCGCCTTCCCGGGCGGCGAGTCCATGCGCGCCATGCAGCACCGCGCCGTGGAGGCCGTACGCGACTGGAACACCCGCATCGAGGAGGAGCACGGCAGCGGTGCGCTGTGGCTCATGTGCTCGCACGGGGACATCATCAAGTCCCTCGTCGCCGACGCCCTCGGCATGCACCTCGACCTCTTCCAGCGGATCTCCGTCGAGCCCTGCTCGGTCACGGTCCTGCGCTACACCCCGCTGCGCCCCTTCCTGCTGCGCCTCGGCGACACCGGCGACCTCTCCTCCCTGGCCCCCCGCGAGCCCGCCGGGGGAGCCGAAACGGCCGAGAATGGCGGGAACGCGGTCGTCGGGGGTGCTGCGGGCGCGGCGTGATCGAACAGCGCAGTAGGGTGGATACGCCGGGCACGAGCCGCACCGCCCGCACCGCCCCGCCCCCCGCAGCCGACACATCTGGAGACTGGACGTGCCACGTCAGGTGTTCCTCTACGACCCGCCGGACCGCTTCGTGGCCGGCACGGTCGGCCTGCCTGGACGCCGTACGTTCTTCCTCCAGGCCTCCTCGGGCACCCGCGTCACCAGTGTCTCCCTGGAGAAGACCCAGGTCGCGGCGCTGGCCGAGCGCATGGACGAGCTCCTCGACGAGGTGGTCCGGCGCACCGGCGGCAACGCCCCGGTGCCGGCCGTCGCCCCCGCCGAGGCCGGGGACACCGCCCCCCTCGAGGTCCCCGTGGACGAGGAGTTCCGCGTCGGCACCATGGCCCTCGCCTGGGACGGCGAGGAACAGCGCATGATCGTGGAGGCCCAGGCCCTCGTCGAACTCGACGCGGAGTCCGAGGAGGACCTCGCCGAGGCCGAGGAGCGCCTCCTCCAGGACGAGGAGAACGGCCCGCCCATGCTGCGGGTCCGCCTCACCGGCGCCCAGGCCCGCGCCTTCGCCAAGCGGGCCCTGGACGTGGTCAACGCCGGCCGCCCGCCCTGCCCGCTGTGCAGCCTGCCGCTGGACCCGGACGGCCATGTCTGCCCCCGCCAGAACGGCTACCGGCGCGGGGCGTGAGCGGGGAAGCCGGTACGACGGGGGAGCGCAGGGTGACGAGGAACGCAGTGGACACCGAGGAACTCCTCGCCCGCGGGGAGCTGGCGGTGCTCGGCCGCATCGCCGAGGCCTCCAACGCGGTGCTGCGCTGCACCGTCACCCTGGACGGGACGAGCGCCGACTGCGTCTACAAGCCCGTCGCGGGGGAGCGGCCGCTGTGGGACTTCCCCGACGGCAACCTGGCCCGCCGCGAGGTGGCCGCCTACCTGCTCTCGCAGGCCACCGGCTGGGACCTGGTCCCGCCGACCGTCCTGCGCGACGGCCCCTACGGCGAGGGCATGGTCCAGCAGTGGATCGAACGCGCCCCGGAGGACCCGGCAGCCCCCGGGACCGGCCTCCTCGCCCTGGTCGAAGGGGAAGAGGCCGGCGCGGGCTGGCGGCCCGTGGCCTTCGCCGAGGTGGGGGAGGGCCGCACCGCACTGCTCGTGCACGCCGACGACGACCGGCTGCGCCGCCTCGCCGTCCTCGACGCCGTGATCAACAACGGCGACCGCAAGGGCGGCCACCTGCTGCCCGCCTCCGGCGGCCGGCTCTACGGCATCGACCACGGCGTGACCTTCCACACCGAGGACAAGCTGCGCACCCTCCTGTGGGGCTGGGCCGGCGAGCCGCTGACCGACGAGGCCCGCACCGTGCTCGCCGCCCTCGCCGAGGCCCTCGGCGAGGGCACCCCGCTGGCCACCCGGCTGGGCGAACTGATCACCGCCGCCGAGCTGGCCGCCGTACGCGCCCGGGTGGCGCAGCTGCTGCGCACCGGGCGGCACCCGCAGCCCTCCGGGCAGTGGCCCTCGATCCCCTGGCCCCCCGTCTGACGTGCAGCGCAGCCCGGACCGGGGCAATGCACACCCGCGGCAGATCCGCAAGAGCGCGGAACAAGCCAACAGTGGCCATCCGGTTCGTTTCCGGAACATCCGTCCGGTTAGGCTCAAGGCATGCATGCCTGGCCAGCTTCTGAGGTTCCCGCCCTGCCCGGCAAGGGCCGCGACCTCCGGATCCACGACACCGCGACCCAGGGGACGATCACCCTCGTCCCGGGTCCCGTCGCCCGTCTCTACGTCTGCGGGATCACCCCGTACGACGCGACCCACATGGGTCACGCGGCGACCTACAACGCGTTCGACCTCGTTCAGCGCGTGTGGCTCGACACCAAGCGTCAGGTTCACTACGTCCAGAACGTGACCGACGTCGACGACCCGCTGCTGGAGCGGGCCCTGCGCGACGGACAGGACTGGACCGAGCTCGCCGAGCGCGAGACCGCCCTGTTCCGCGAGGACATGACCGCCCTGCGGATGCTCCCGCCCCGGCACTACATCGGCGCGGTCGAGGCGATACCCGGCATCGTGCCCCTCGTCGAACGCCTCCGCGACGCCGGCGCCGCCTACGAGCTCGAAGGCGACATCTACTTCTCCGTCGAGTCCGACGCCCACTTCGGCAAGGTCTCCGGCCTCGACGCCGAGGCCATGCGCCTGCTGTCCGCCGAGCGCGGCGGGGACCCGGACCGCCCGGGCAAGAAGAACCCGCTCGACCCGATGCTGTGGATGGCCGCCCGCGAGGGCGAGCCCAGCTGGGACGGGGCCTCCCTCGGCCGCGGCCGCCCCGGCTGGCACATCGAGTGCGTGGCCATCGCCCTGGACCACCTGGGCATGGGCTTCGACATCCAGGGCGGCGGCTCCGACCTCGCCTTCCCGCACCACGAGATGGGCGCCTCGCACGCCCAGGTGCTGACCGGCGAGTTCCCCATGGCCAAGGCGTACGTGCACGCCGGCATGGTCGCCCTGCACGGCGAGAAGATGTCGAAGTCCAAGGGCAACCTGGTCTTCGTCTCCGCGCTGCGCCGCGCCGGGGTGGACCCGGTCGCGATCCGGCTCGCCCTGCTCTCCCACCACTACCGGGCCGACTGGGAGTGGACCGACCAGGTCCTCGCCGACGCCGAGGCCCGCCTCGGACGCTGGCGCGCGGCCGTCTCCCGGCCCGACGGCCCCTCCGCCGACGCCCTCGTCGAGGAGGTCCGCGAGGCCCTCTCGAACGACCTCGACGCCCCGGCGGCCCTGGCCGCCGTGGACCGCTGGACGGAGCTCCAGGAGAGCGAGGGCGGCACCGACGAGTCGGCGCCGGGCCTGGTCTCCCGTACCGTCGACGCCCTCCTCGGCGTGGCCCTCTAGGGTCCCTCCGCCGAACCGGAGCACAGCACCCGCAGACGCGGAAGGGGCCGGCACCCACGGGCGCCGGCCCCTTCCGCATGTCCCGCCACCCGGCACCGCCGCGTGGCCTCCCGGACGGCTACCCGTCCGGGTTCTCCTCCTCGCCGCCCCGCTCCTCCTGAGCCGGACCCGGCCCGGAGGACTCCGGCGGCTCCCCGGACTTGCGGCGCGGCGGCCGCGGCCGGCCGCCGCCCGAGGTGTCCCGCAGGTACGAGGTGTCCCCGCCCTCCGTGGCCAGGCCCGGACCGCCGTCCCGGCGCCGCAGGTACCTCTCGAACTCCCGCGCAATGGCCTCGCCGGACGCCTCGGGCAGGTCCGCGGTGTCCCGGGCCTCCTCCAGCGTCTGGACGTACTCCGCCACCTCGCTGTCCTCCGCGGCCAGTTGGTCCACGCCCAGCTGCCAGGCACGTGCGTCCTCGGGCAGCTCGCCCAGCGGGATCCGCAGGTCGATGAGGTCTTCCAGCCGGTTCAGGAGGGCCAGCGTCGCCTTCGGGTTCGGCGGCTGCGACACGTAGTGCGGCACCGCCGCCCACAGCGACACCGCCGGCACCCCGGCATGCGTGCAGGCCTCCTGCAGGATCCCGACGATGCCCGTCGGACCCTCGTACCGGGTCTCCTCCAGATCCAGCGTCCGGGCCAGATCCGGATCCGAGGTGACCCCGCTGACCGGCACCGGCCGCGTGTGCGGGGTGTCGCCCAGCAGGGCGCCCAGGATCACCACCATCTCGACGCCCAGTTCATGGGCGAATCCGAGGATCTCGTTGCAGAACGACCGCCAGCGCATGGACGGTTCGATCCCGCGGACCAGTACGAGGTCGCGCGGCTTCGCCCCGCCGATGCGCACCACCGACAACCGCGTCGTCGGCCAGGTGATCTTCCGTACTCCGCCGTCCAGCCACACCGTGGGGCGGTTGACCTGGAAGTCGTAGTAGTCCTCGGCGTCCAGCGCCGCGAAGACCTCGCCCTTCCACTCCCGGTCCAGGTGCGCGACCGCACCGGAGGCCGCGTCACCCGCGTCGTTCCAGCCCTCGAACGCGGCCACCATGACCGGGTCGATCAGCTCGGGCACGCCCTCAAGCTCGATCACCCAGGTCTCCTTCCGAAGTTCCCTTGCGTTACCGGGGTCAGCCTACGGCTTGGATCCATCCCCGCCACAGCAAGGGGAAAACGGGGAACTGCCAGTGCAGCAGCGCAAAGGGGCGGTCCGCACCCGGACCGCCCCTCTGCGCGCTCTGCCGCCGCCGGGCCCGGCGGGCCCGGCCGCCGTCAGGCCCGGCGGTCCAGCATCTCCTCGACCCGGGTGCGCACCTCGTCGGTGTCCAGGCCGCGGATCGTCAGCGTCGTGCGGCGGCGCAGCACGTCGTCGGCGGTCTGCGCCCACTCGTGGTCGCGGGCGTAGGCGACCTGGGCCCAGATCTCCGGGCCGTCCTCGTGGATGCGCTCGCCCAGCGCCGGGTCCTCGTTCACGAGGCGGGCGATGTCGAAGGCCAGCGAGCCGTAGTGGGTCGCCAGGTGGCGCGCGGTCAGCGGGTCCATGCGCATGCCCGGCTCGCGGTCCACGAGCAGGCGGTGCGCGACCGCGTTGGGGTTGGCGACACCGGGCAGCGGAACCCGGCGCACCAGGGACTTCACCGGCTCCATGTCCTCGGTCAGCGGGCTGCCCGGGAGCTTCGCCAGCTTGTCCATGACCACCCGGCCGATGTGCCGGTACGTGGTCCACTTGCCGCCGGCCACCGACAGCATGCCGGCGCGGCCCTCGGTGACCACGGTCTCGCGCTTGGCCTGGGCCACGTCCCCCGGGCCGCCGGGCAGCACCCGCAGACCGGCGAAGGCGTACGTCATCAGCGAGCGGTCGAGGTCCGCGTCCTGGATGGAGAACGCCGCCTCGTCCAGGATCTGCTGGATGTCGGACTCGGTGGCGCGCACGTCCGCCGGGTCGCCCTCGTACTGGGTGTCGGTGGTGCCCAGCAGCAGCTGGTCCTCCCACGGCAGCGCGAAGGTGATGCGGTACTTGTCGATCGGGGTGGCCATGGCGGCCTTCCAGGGCGAGTTGCGCTTCATCACGATGTGCGCGCCCTTGGAGAGGCGGATCGACGGGGCCGCGTGCTTGTCTTCCAGACGCCGCAGGTGGTCCACCCACGGGCCGGTGGCGTTGAGCACGACGCGGGCGTCGATGCCGAACTCGGTGCCGTCCAGGCGGTCCTTGAGCTCGGCGCCGGAGACCCGGCCGCCGGTCATGCGCAGACCGGTGACCTCGGCGTGGTTGAGGACGACGGCACCCGACTCGACGGCCGCGCGGACCGTCATGACGGCCACCCGGGAGTCGTTCATCTGGTGGTCGTAGTAGACCGCGACGGCCTTCAGGTTGTCCGTGCGCAGGCCCGGGTTGTCGGCGGCGGCGCGGGCCGGGGATATGACCTTGCCGATGCCGTCGCCGAAGGCCGACAGCGCGGAGTACGCGAAGACGCCCGCGCCCAGCTTGGCGGCGCCCACCGGGCCGCCCTTGTAGACGGGCAGGTAGAAGGTGAGCGGGTTGACCAGGTGCGGGGCCACGTCCTTGGCCAGCACCCGGCGCTCGTGGTGGTTCTCGGCGACCAGCTTGACCGCTCCGGTCTGCAGGTAGCGCAGACCGCCGTGGACCAGCTTGGAGGAGGCCGAGGAGGTGGCGCCGGCGAAGTCGCCGGCGTCCACCATGGCGACCCGCAGGCCCGACTGCGCGGCGTGCCAGGCCACCGAGGTGCCCAGGATGCCGCCACCGATGACCAGCAGGTCGTAGGTGGCCTTCGCCAGCTGCTCTCGGGTCTCGGCGCGGCTCGGGTTCGAGCCGGCGGTCGGGTGCGTGCCCAGCGCGGGCACGCTCTGCAGGCTGCTCATTGTTAGCTCCTCGTCAGCTGTCAGTGATCGACAAGTCCGTCAGCCGGAACTCAGCTGTGGTCTTCCTCGTCGATCCAGCCCATGGTCCGCTCGACGGCCTTGAGCCAGTTCTTGTACTCGCGGTCCCGCTGGTCGGCGGGCATCCGCGGGGTCCACTCGGCGGCCCGGCGCCAGTTCGCGCGCAGCGCGTCCGTGTCGGGCCAGAAGCCGACGGCCAGGCCGGCGGCGTACGCGGCGCCGAGGCAGGTGGTCTCGGCGACCATCGGGCGCACCACGGGGGCGTCCAGGAAGTCCGAGAGCGTCTGCATCAGCAGGTTGTTGGACGTCATACCGCCGTCGACCTTGAGCGCGGACAGTTCGACGCCGGAGTCCTTGGTCATGGCGTCGGTGATCTCGCGGGTCTGCCAGGCGGTGGCCTCCAGGACGGCACGGGCGATGTGCGCCTTGGTGACGTAGCGGGTGAGGCCGGCGATCACACCGCGGGCGTCGGAGCGCCAGTACGGGGCGAACAGGCCGGAGAAGGCGGGCACGAAGTAGGCGCCGCCGTTGTCCTCGACGGAGGAGGCCAGGGTCTCGATCTCGGCCGCGGTCTTGATCATGCCCATCTGGTCGCGCATCCACTGGACGAGCGAGCCGGTGACGGCGATGGAGCCCTCCAGGGCGTAGACCGGCTTCTGGTCGCCGATCTGGTAGCCGACCGTGGTCAGCAGGCCGCTGTAGGAGTTGATGATCTTGTCGCCGGTGTTCATCAGCATGAACGTGCCGGTGCCGTACGTGGACTTGGCCTCGCCCTCGGCGAAACAGGTCTGGCCGAACAGGGCGGCCTGCTGGTCGCCGAGCGCGGAGGCGACCGGCACGCCCGCCAGGACCCCGTCCTTGACCTCGCCGTAGACCTCGGCGGAGGAGCGGATCTCCGGCAGCACCGCGGCCGGGATGTCGATGGACTGGAGGATGCGCTCGTCCCAGGCCAGCTCGTGCAGGTTCATCAGGAGGGTGCGCGAGGCGTTGGTGACGTCGGTCACGTGCCGGCCGCCGTTCACGCCGCCGGTCAGGTTCCAGATGACCCAGGTGTCCATGGTGCCGAAGAGGATGTCGCCGGCCTCGGCGCGCTCGCGCAGGCCCTCGACGTTGTCCAGCAGCCAGCGGACCTTCGGGCCGGAGAAGTAGGAGGCCAGGGGGAGGCCGGTCTCGCGGCGGAAGCGGTCCTGGCCGACGTTGCGGCCGAGCTCCTTGCAGAGGGCGTCGGTGCGGGTGTCCTGCCACACCAGCGCGTTGTGCACCGGCTCGCCGGTGTTCTTGTCCCACATCACGGTGGTCTCGCGCTGGTTCGTGATGCCGACGGCCTTGACGTCCGCGGCGGTGATCCCGGCCTTCTGGATGGCCCCGGCGACGACCTCCTGGACGTTGGTCCAGATCTCGGTGGCGTCGTGCTCGACCCAGCCCGGCTTCGGGAAGATCTGCTCGTGCTCCTTCTGGTCGACGGAGACGATGCGGCCGTCGCGGTCGAAGACGATGCAGCGCGAGGACGTGGTGCCCTGGTCGATCGCGGCGATGAAGGGCCCGGTGCTCGTGGTCATGGTGTCTGCTCCTGGCAGGTCGTGAGGGGGCGGCGAAAGTGTTCCGTGCAGCTGGTGCTGTTCAGACGAATCAGACGAACGCGATCTTGTAGAGACCACCGGCGAGGAGGGCGCCGACGAGCGGGCCCGCCACCGGGATCCAGGAGTATCCCCAGTCCGAGCCGCCCTTGTTGGGCAGCGGCAGGACGGCGTGCATGATGCGCGGGCCGAGGTCGCGCACCGGGTTGATGGCGTAGCCGGTCGGGCCGCCGAGCGAGAGGCCGATGCCCACCACGACGAACGAGGTGATCAGGACGCCGATCACGCCGAGGCCCTTGCCGCCGTCCTGGAGGCCCTGCGTGAGGATGGCGAGGACGAGCACCGCGGTGCCGATGATCTCGGTGGCCAGGTTCTGCACCACGTTGCGGATCTCGGGGCCGGTGGAGAAGATCCCGAGCACCGGACCGGCCGGCCCGCTGAGGTCGTGCGTGACCTCGGGGTCCGTGAGGTGGGCGCGGAACTGGCCGTAGTACGTGATCCACATCAGGGCGGTGCCGATCATGGCGCCGAGCAGCTGGCCGGCCAGGTAGATGCCGGTGTTGCTCCAGTCCCCGTCCTTGACGGCGATGCCGACGGTGACGGCCGGGTTGAGGTGCGCGCCGGAGAGCGGGGCGGACACGTACGCGGCGATCAGCACCGCGAAGCCCCAGCCGAAGGTGATGGCGAGCCAGCCCGCGTTGCGGGCCTTCGAGCTCTTGAGAGTCACGGCGGCGCAGACGCCTCCGCCGAGCAGAGTGAGCAGGGCGGTACCGATGGTCTCGCCGATGAAGATGTCGGAGCTGGACACCCGCGACTCCTTTGTCCTACGTCCAGGGGGTGAGCGGTTCCACCGGTCCCGTTCGGTGGTCCGCGCACTCGGTGAGTGCGATTCCGGCCCGTGGCACTGCCCTACCTTAACGCGTATTGCCGTTAGGTGTTCGACAATGCCGACCGGTGAACGGCAGTTTTCCGCCCGTGTGAAGACGGCGTCAAGAGTCCGAGGTGCCGAATGCCGGATCGTTACCACACGGTAGGATCCCCTGAAATCCCTCGTAATGCACTGAAAGCGGACATGGCGAAAAGGCGTGGCGTCCATGAAGCCACGCCCGAGGGGCCCTGTGAAGCGCGCCTATCCGGCCACCGGCGCGTCGCCGGCGCTCAGAACCGGCCGGCGCCGAGATCGCGGGAGACCGCCCGCGCGCAGTCCCGTACGGCCGCCACCAGCTCGGAGCGCACCTCGCCCGGAGCTCCGCAGACCCGCTCCACGGCGCCCGCCACCGCCACCGCGCCCACCGGCATCCGGCGCCGGTCGTGGATCGGGGCGGCGACCGAGGCCAGCCCCTCCCAGGTCTCCTCCACGTCCGCGGCCCAGCCGCGGGCCCGGGTCAGGTCGAGGACCGCCTCGAAGCCCTCCAGGTCCGTCACCGTGGCCGCCGTGAACGCCTGGCGCTCGGCCTCGACGGCCTCGGAGTGGGCCACCGGGTCGTAGGCGGACAGCACCTTGCCCAGGGCCGTGGAGTGCAGCGGCTGCATGGCCCCCACCTCCAGCACCTGGCGGCTGTCGTCCGGCCGGAACACGTGGTGCATGATCAGCACGCCCTGCTTGTGCAGCACGCCCACGTACACGCTCTCCCCGCTCGCGCGGGCCAGGTCGTCCGTCCACACCAGGGCCCGGGCCCGCAGCTCGTGCACGTCCAGGTAGCTGTTGCCCAGCCGCAGCAGCTCGGCGCCCAGCTGGTAGCGGCCCGAGGCCGGGTCCTGCTCCACGAAGCCCTCGGCCTGCAGGGTGCGCAGGATCCCGTGGGCCGTGCCCTTGGCCAGGCCGAGCGCGGAGGCCACGTCGGACAGCCCGAGCCGGCGCTCACCCCCCGCGAGCAGGCGCAGCATCGCAGCAGCCCGTTCGAGCGACTGGATGTTCCGTGCCATCGGCGCTGCCTCCTGTGCTTGCCGGTGCGGCCCCCGGCGGGGAGGCGCTGCTTACCGGACGTGGTTCGACAATGACGAACACTATCGGTCGATGCCGACCTTGTGCATGGTGAGGGAAAGTCTGTCAAGAGCGAGTCGCGCCAGCCACCCCCGGCAACAGCATGCCCTCCGGAGTTGCCAAGGTGGTCGTCCGGAGGGTGGGACGCCTTCACCCGCCGGGCACACGCGCGGTTAACCTGACGGCGTGCACCCTGGACACACAGGGTGCAAAGCCGACAGCCGTCGCATTCCAGGGAGCAGTCCATGGCCTCGTTGCCGAACCCGTCCGCAGACACCCAGACCCGGGCCGACGCCCTCCGCCAGGCGCTCGCCACGCGCGTGGTGGTGGCCGACGGAGCCATGGGAACCATGCTCCAGGCGCAGGACCCCACCCTCGAGGACTTCCAGAACCTCGAAGGCTGCAACGAGGTCCTCAACGTCACCCGCCCGGACATCGTCCGCTCGGTGCACGAGGCCTACTTCTCCGTCGGCGTGGACTGCGTCGAGACCAACACCTTCGGCGCCAACCTCTCCGCGCTCGCCGAGTACGACATCCCCGGGCGCAACCACGAGCTCTCCGAGGCCGGCGCCCGGATCGCCCGCGAGGTCGCCGACGAGTTCACCGCCGCCACCGGACAGCAGCGCTGGGTCCTCGGCTCCATGGGCCCCGGCACCAAGCTGCCCACCCTCGGCCACATCTCGTACGGCGCGATCCGCGACGCCTACCAGACCAACGCCGAAGGGCTCATCGCCGGCGGGGCCGACGCCCTCCTCGTCGAGACCACCCAGGACCTCCTCCAGACGAAGGCCTCCCTCATCGGCGCCCACCGCGCCATGGCCGCCCTCGGCGTCACCGTCCCGCTGATCTGCTCCGTCACCGTCGAGACCACCGGCACCATGCTGCTCGGCTCCGAGATCGGCGCCGCGCTGACCTCGCTGGAGCCCCTCGGCATCGACATGATCGGCCTGAACTGCGCCACCGGCCCGGCCGAGATGAGCGAGCACCTGCGCTACCTCGCGCGCAACTCCCGCATCCCGCTCTCCTGCATGCCCAACGCCGGCCTGCCCGTGCTCACCAAGGACGGCGCGCACTACCCGCTGTCCGCCTCCGAGCTCGCCGACGCCCAGGAGAACTTCGTCCGCGAGTACGGGCTCTCCCTCGTCGGCGGCTGCTGCGGCACCACCCCCGAGCACCTGCGCCAGGTCGTCGAGCGGGTCCGCCCGCTCTCCCCGGCCGTCCGCGAGCCCCGCCCCGAGCCCGGCGCCTCCTCGCTCTACCAGACCGTCCCGTTCCGCCAGGACACGGCGTACATGGCGATCGGCGAGCGGACCAACGCCAACGGCTCCAAGAAGTTCCGCGAGGCCATGCTCGACGGCCGCTGGGACGACTGCGTGGAGATGGCCCGCGACCAGATCCGCGAGGGCGCCCACATGCTCGACCTCTGCGTCGACTACGTGGGCCGCGACGGCGTCGCCGACATGGAGGAGCTCGCCGGCCGCTTCGCCACCGCCTCCACCCTGCCCATCGTCCTCGACTCCACCGAGGTGGACGTCATCAAGGCGGGCCTGGAGAAGCTCGGCGGCCGCGCCGTCATCAACTCCGTCAACTACGAGGACGGCGACGGCCCCCGGTCCCGCTTCGCCCAGGTCACCCGGCTGGCCCAGGAGCACGGCGCCGCGCTGATCGCCCTCACCATCGACGAGGAGGGCCAGGCCCGCACCGTCGAGCACAAGGTCGCCATCGCCGAACGCCTCATCGCCGACCTCACCGGCAACTGGGGCATCCGCGAGTGCGACATCCTCATCGACACCCTGACCTTCACCATCTGCACCGGCCAGGAGGAGAGCCGCGGCGACGGCATCGCCACCATCGAGGCCATCCGCGAGCTCAAGCGCCGCCACCCCGAGGTGCAGACCACCCTCGGCCTGTCCAACATCTCCTTCGGGCTCAACCCGGCCGCCCGCATCCTGCTCAACTCCGTCTTCCTCGACGAGTGCGTCAAGGCCGGACTCGACTCCGCCATCGTCCACGCGAGCAAGATCCTCCCGATCGCCCGCTTCGACGAGGAGCAGGTCACCACCGCCCTCGACCTCATCTACGACCGGCGCGCCGAGGGCTACGACCCCCTCCAGAAGCTCATGGAGCTCTTCGAGGGCGTCAACACCAAGTCCCTCAAGGCGGGCAAGGCCGAGGAGCTCCTCGCCCTGCCCCTGGAGGAGCGCCTCCGGCGCCGCATCATCGACGGCGAGAAGAACGGGCTCGAAGCCGACCTCGACGAGGCGCTGCAGACCCGGCCCGCCCTGGACATCGTCAACGACACCCTCCTGGAGGGCATGAAGGTCGTCGGCGAGCTCTTCGGCTCCGGCCAGATGCAGCTGCCCTTCGTGCTCCAGTCCGCCGAGGTCATGAAGACCGCGGTGGCCTACCTCGAACCCCACATGGAGAAGTCCGACGCGGAGGGCAAGGGCACCATCGTCCTCGCCACCGTCCGCGGCGACGTCCACGACATCGGCAAGAACCTCGTGGACATCATCCTCTCCAACAACGGCTACAACGTGGTCAACCTGGGCATCAAGCAGCCCGTCTCCGCGATCCTCGAAGCCGCCGAGGAGCACCGGGCCGACGTCATCGGCATGTCCGGCCTCCTGGTCAAGTCGACCGTGATCATGAAGGAGAACCTGGAGGAGCTCAACCAGCGCAAGCTGGCCGCGGACTACCCCGTCATCCTCGGCGGCGCCGCCCTCACCCGCGCCTACGTGGAACAGGACCTCCACGAGATCTACGAGGGCGAAGTCCGCTACGCCCGCGACGCGTTCGAGGGCCTGCGCCTCATGGACGCCCTCATCGCCGTCAAGCGCGGCGTCCCCGGCGCCACCCTGCCCGAGCTCAAGCAGCGCCGCGTGCCCAAGCGCGACACGGCGGACCTCCGGATCGACGAGCCCGAGCCGGGCGGCCGGTCCGACGTCGCCACCGACAACCCGGTCCCCGCACCCCCGTTCTGGGGCACCCGCGTGGTCAAGGGCATCGGCCTCAAGGAGTACGCCTCCTGGCTCGACGAGGGCGCCCTCTTCAAGGGCCAGTGGGGTCTCAAGCAGGCCCGCGCCGGCGGCCCCACGTACGAGGAGCTCGTCGAGCAGGAGGGCCGGCCGCGGCTGCGCGGACTCCTGGACCGGCTGCACACCGACAACCTCCTCGAAGCCGCCGTGGTCTACGGCTACTTCCCGTGCGTGTCCAAGGGCGACGACCTGATCCTCCTCCACGAGGACGGCTCCGAGCGCACCCGCTTCACCTTCCCCCGCCAGCGCCGCGGCCGCCGCCTGTGCCTCGCCGACTTCTTCCGCCCGGAGGAGAGCGGCGAGACCGACGTGGTCGGCCTCCAGGTGGTCACCGTCGGCTCGAAGATCGGCGAGGAGACCGCCCGGCTGTTCGCCGCCGACTCCTACCGCGAGTACATGGAGCTGCACGGCCTGTCCGTCCAGCTCGCCGAGGCCCTCGCCGAGTACTGGCACGCCCGGGTCCGCGCCGAGCTCGGCTTCGGCGGCGAGGACCCGGCCGGCATCGAGGACATGTTCGACCTGAAGTACCGCGGCGCGCGCTTCTCCCTCGGCTACGGCGCCTGCCCCGACCTGGAGGACCGCGCGAAGATCGCCGACCTCCTCCAGCCCGAGCGGATCGGCGTCCACCTCTCCGAGGAGTTCCAGCTGCACCCGGAGCAGTCCACCGACGCGATCGTCATCCACCACCCCGAGGCGAAGTACTTCAACGCACGCTGACGCAGATCGACGTACACTTGTCGGTCCCACACAGGCCGGTCGCCTGAACCCCGGGGCATGCATGCCCGCGGGGGGAGGCGGCCGGCCTTGTCGTCCCCTACAGGAGGTGTGCCGTATGACCAGCACGGTTCCGGCGTCCGTCACCAGGACCGCCGACGGCTCGGCGCTCCAGGCCGTCCTCCTCGACATGGACGGCACCCTCGTCGACACCGAGGGCTTCTGGTGGGACGCCGAGGTCGCCGTCTTCGCCGAGCTGGGCCACCGGCTCGACGAGTCCTGGCGCGACGTGGTGGTCGGCGGCCCCATGAGCCGCAGCCTCGGCTACCTCATCCAGGCCACCGGCGCCGAGGTCGGCCTCGCCGAACTCAGCGTCCTGCTCAACGAGCGCTTCGAGGCCCGCATCGCCGACAGCGTGCCCCTCATGCCCGGAGCCGAGCGCCTGCTCGCCGAACTGGCCCGCCACAACGTGCCCACCGCCCTGGTCTCCGCCTCCCACCGGCGCGTCATCGACCGCATCCTCCGCTCCCTGGGCCCCGAGCGCTTCGCCCTGAGCGTCGCCGGCGACGAAGTGCCCCGGACGAAGCCGCACCCCGACCCGTACCTGCGGGCCGCCCAGGCCCTCGGCGCGCACCCCTCGCGCTGCGCCGTCATCGAGGACACCGCCACCGGGGTCGCCGCCGCCGAGGCCGCCGGCTGCCGCGTGGTCGCCGTGCCCTCCGTCGGGGCCATCGCCCCCGCCCCGGGCCGCACCGTCGTCTCCTCGCTCGAAGACGTGGACCTGGCCTTCCTGCGCTCCCTCATCACCGGAATGAACTGAACGGTCACCCGGAGTGCCGGTGCGGTCCGCTCCGGCGGGCCCGATTCCGTCACAGCGCGTTCCTCTCTCCGGGATCCCCGGGTGACCTTCGTCACCCGGGAAGACCCGCCGTGTCCCCTTTGCGCGCCCGCGGCCCTTCCCTTGTGTCCGGATTGATCATCTCCTGACCGAAACAGCCGGGCGTCACCGTGCGCAGCCAGTTGGCACCCATCACCGTGCGATTACGCCCCAAGTCCGGCCAGTTCCAGCCATCCCGCCACGGACCACTATCGTCAACGCTGGCAGTCGCGCCGCCACCTCCGTGGGCCTGCGTACACACCCCTGCACGCACCCCGCGTGGAACCGATCGTCTATCGACCCGGCCCGATCGTTCCGCCCCGAACGGGCGCCCGGCGCATTGCCCGACACCGCTGTGACCAAGTGCCGGTTGAGGGAGAACTCCGAGGATGAACCGCAAGACCCTGGTGCTGACGGCCGCCGCCGTACTGCTCACCCCCGCGCTCGCCGCCTGCGGCAGCGCCACCGGCGGGGGAGCGGGCGGAGGGGCCATCGTCGTCGGCACCACCGACCGGTTCGAGGCCGCGGACTACGCACCCGCCCCCTTCGACCCCGCCTACGCGTACGACGCCGGCGCCTGGAACGTGCTGCGCCAGACCGTCCAGACGCTGATGCACATCCCGCGCGGCGGCGGCGAGCCCGTCCCCGAGGCGGCCGAGGACTGCCGCTTCACCGACGAGAGCAACGAGAGCTACCGCTGCACCCTGCGCCAGGGCCTGCAGTTCTCCAACGGGGACGCGCTCACCGCCCAGGACGTCAAGTTCTCCATCGAGCGCACGCTGAAGATCAACGACGAGAACGGCCCCGCCGTCCTGCTCTCCACCCTCGACACCGTCGAGACCAAGGGCGAGGACACGGTCGTCTTCCACCTGAAGACCCCCGACGCCACCTTCCCGTACAAGCTGTCCACCCCCGCCGCGGGCATCGTCAGCAGCAAGCAGTACGACGGGAACAAGCTGCGCCCCGGCTTCGACGTGGACGGCTCCGGCCCGTACACGATGAAGCCCGAGGTCAAGGACAACCAGCTGGTCCGCGTCGTCTTCAGCAAGAACAAGAACTACAAGGGCGACCTCAAGCTCAAGAACGACAAGGTCGAGCTGCGCACCTTCGAGGACTCCGCCGCCATGGGCAAGGCCCTGGAGGACGGGGACATCCACATGATGTCCCGCAGCCTCTCGCCCGCCCAGATCGAGGAGCTGTCCGCGAAGCCCCCCAAGGGGGTCAAGCTCGTCCCGATGTCCGGCCTGGAGATCCGCTACCTCGGCTTCAACACCGAGGCCCCGGCCGTCAAGGACAAGGCCGTCCGCCAGGCCGTCGCCGCGTCCGTCAACCGGGCCGCGCTGATCGAGAAGGTCTACGGCCGGTCCGCCGAGCCGCTGTACTCCCTGGTGCCCTCCAGCGTCGGCGGCCACGTCAACTCGTTCTTCAACAAGTACGGCGGCGAGTCCGACCCCGCGGCCGCGGCCTCCCTGCTGCGCGGGGCCGGGGTCGCCACCCCCGTCAAGCTCACCCTGAACTACACGACGGACCACTACGGCGACGGCACCGCCGCCGAGTTCGAGGCCCTCAAGGCCCAGCTCAACGCCACCAAGCTGTTCGACGTCACGGTCAAGGGCACCCCGTGGGCCGAGTTCCGCCCCGCCCAGAAGAAGGGCGAGTACGCGGTCTACGGCCTCGGCTGGTTCCCCGACTTCCCCGACGCCGACAACTTCCTCGCGCCGTTCCTGGAGGAGGGCAACTTCCTCAACACGCCGTACGCCAACGGCACGGTGCGCAAGAAGCTGATCCCCGAGTCCCGGCGCGCGGGTGACCGCACCATCGCCGCGAACACCTTCGGGCAGATCCAGGACATCGTCGCCGAGGACGTACCGGTGCTGCCGCTGTGGCAGGCCAAGCAGTACGTGGCCGCACGCGACGGGATCACCGGTGTGGAGTGGTCGGTCAACTCCATCTCCGACCTTCAGCTGTGGGAGCTCGGCCGCGGCGTCAGCGGCTGAGACGGGCAGCAACCGGCAGCGGATGGCGCGGGCCGGCGGACACAACAGTCAAGACAGTGAGGCACGTTCGCGTGAACAGACGTAACCAGTGGTTGGCGGCCCCGCTCGGCGCGGTGACCGCGGCAGCCCTGCTCAGCGGTTGCGGTTCGGAGGAGTCGGCTTCCTCGGGCACCGGCGGTTCGGTGGTCATGGGGATGTCCGACAAGGTGGCGGCGACGGACCCGGCCTCGGGTTACGACGCCGGCTCCTGGCTCCTGTTCAACAACGTCTTCCAGACCCTGCTGAGCTTCCCCAAGGGCAGCACGTCCCCCGAGCCCGACGCCGCGCAGCAGTGCGCCTTCGAGGACAGCAGCAGCAAGGTGTACCGCTGCACCCTCAAGTCCGGGCTGAAGTTCAGCAACGGCAACCCGCTGACCTCGAAGGACGTCAAGTTCTCCTTCGAGCGCACGCTGAAGATCAACGACGAGAACGGCCCCGCGGTCCTGCTCTCCTCCATCGAGGGCATCGAGACCCCGGACGACAAGAACGTCGTCTTCCGCCTGAAGACCCCGGACGCGACCTTCCCCAGCAAGATCGCGGCCGGTGCCGGCTCCATCGTCGACCACCGGGAGTACCCGGCCGACAAGCTGCGCACCGACGGCAAGGCCGTGGGCTCCGGCGTCTACACCCTCGACTCGTTCGACGACGAGAGCGCCAAGTTCTCCGTCAACGGCTCGTACACGGGCTCGGCCAAGGCGAAGAACTCCGGCATGACCATGAAGTTCTTCCACAACGACCAGGCGGCGCTGAAGCGCGCGCTGGAGAAGGGCGACATCGACTTCGCCTTCCGCGGCCTGGCCTCGGCGGACATCGCCGGCCTGGGCACCGGCGGCGAGTCGATCGACGTGGTCCAGGGCACCGGGGCCGAGGTCAAGTACCTCGTCTTCAACACGGCCGACCCCGTCGCCGGCAAGGCCTCGGTCCGCAAGGCCATCGCCTACCTGGTCGACCGCGAGGCCCTGGTCCGCGACGTCTACAACGGCACCGCCACCCCGCTGTACTCGATCATCCCGTCCGGGATCAACGGCCACACCACGCCGTTCTTCGACCGGTACGGCGGCACCCCGCAGCCCGACAAGGCCAAGGCGGTCCTGCGCAAGGCCGGGATCACCGGCAAGGTCAAGCTCACCCTGTGGTCCACGCCCTCCCGCTTCGGGCCGGCCACGGACCAGGAGCTGGCGGCCATCGCCCGGCAGCTCAACGCGAGCGGCCTGTTCTCGGCCGAGGTGAAGTCCGTCGCCTACGACCAGTACGAGAAGGCCGTCGAGGCCGGTGAGTACGGGGTCTACGTCAAGGGATGGATCCCCGACTACCCGGACCCGGACAGCTTCGCCCAGCCGTTCTTCGGCGAGGGCAACGTGCTGAACAACCGCTACGAGAACGCCACGATCACCGGGAAGATCATCCCGAAGACCGCCAAGATCTCGGACCGGACGCTCACCAACGCCGAGTACACCCAGCTCCAGAACATCGTCGCGGACGACGTGCCGGTCCTGCCCCTGTGGCAGAGCAAGCAGTACGCCGTGGCCCGCGAGAACGTCACCGGACTCCAGTGGTCCCTGGACGCCTCGACGGTCTTCCGCTTCTGGGAGATCAGCAAGGGCTGAGCCCGGCCCGCCCCGGACGAACCGCCGCCCCGGCGCCACCAGGCGCCGGGGCGGACGCGTATCCGGCGCCGGGGCGGACGCGCCGCCGGAACACCGCCCGCGCCGCCCTGCCGCCCGCCCGGGTCCTACTGCGCGCCGGGGCGCACCAGCCCGCTCTCGTACGCGTACACGGCCGCCTGCACCCGGTCGCGCAGGCCCAGCTTGGTCAGCACGTGGCCCACGTGGGTCTTCACCGTGGTCTCGCTCACGAACAGGTCCGCGGCGATCTCCGCGTTCGACAGCCCGCGCGCCACCAGCTTCAGCACGTCCACCTCCCGCTCGGTCAGCGAGCCCAGGGTGTCCGGCACCGCCTGCTCACCCGAGGGCAGATGGCCCGCGTACTTGTCCAGCAGCCGCCGGGTGATGCTCGGCGCGAGCATCGCCTCGCCGCCCGCCACCACCCGGATCGCCTGCACCAGCTCGTTCGCAGGGGCGTCCTTGAGCAGGAAGCCGCTCGCACCCGCGCGCAGCGCCTCCACCACGTACTCGTCGAGGTCGAAGGTGGTCAGCACCAGCACCTTCGCCGGGCCGTTGCGGTCCGGGCCGGTGATCTGCCGGGTGGCCTCCACCCCGTCCATCCGCGGCATCCGGATGTCCATCAGCACCACGTCCGGCTGCAGGGCGCGCACCTGGTCCAGGGCCTGCAGGCCGTCCCCGGCCTCGCCGACCACCACGAGGTCCTGCTCGGCCTCCAGGATCATCCGGAAACCGGTGCGCAGCAGCGGCTGGTCGTCGACCAGCAGGACACGGACAGCCACGGATAACCTCACATCGTCGGGCGGATCGCGCAGTCCCGGCCCATTCTGCCCTGACCGGCGGATCAGCCTTCGGCCGGGCGCTCCCCCGCGCCCCGGCGCACGATCTCCAGAGGGTAGACCGGGGGAGTGCCCCCGAATTCGGGACACACCGACTGATGATCACACCAGCCGCAGAGCTTGGTCGGCCGCGGCCGCCACTCGCCCGTCTCCGTCGCCTCCCGGATCGCCTCCCACAGGGCCAGCAGCTTGCGCTCCACCCGCTCCAGGTCCGCCGGCACCGGGTCGTACGTCAGCACCTCGCCGCTGCCCAGGTACACCAGCTGGAGCCGGCGCGGCAGCACGCCCTTCAGCCGCAGCACGACCAGGGCGTAGAACTTCATCTGGAACAGCGCCCCCTCCGCGTACTCCGGCCGCGGCGCCTTCCCCGTCTTGTAGTCGACGATCCGCACCTCGCCCGTCGGCGCCACGTCCACCCGGTCGATGATCCCGCGCAGCCGCAGCCCCGACTCCAGCTCGGTCTCCACGAAGAACTCGCGCTCCACCGGCTCCAGCCGGGTCGGGTCCTCCAGCGTGAACCAGCGCTCCACCAGCGCCTCGGCCTCCGACAGCCAGCGGGCCAGCCCCGCCCCGTCCGGATCCTCCGCGAACAGCCCGGCCAGCTCCGGCTTGGCCTCCAGCAGCCGGTCCCACTGCCCCGGGATCAGCGCCTTCGCCCGCGGCGCGGTCCGCTCCGCCGCCGGATGGTCGAAGAGCCGCTCCAGGACCGCGTGCACCAGCGTGCCCCGGGTCGCCGCCGCGCTCGGCTTCTCCGGCAGCCGGTCGATCACCCGGAACCGGTACAGCAGCGGGCACTGCATGAAGTCACTCGCCCGCGACGGGGACAGCGAAGAGGGAGCCGCGGCACCGCCGCCGCCCGGACCGGGGATCGTCGTCATGACGAAGACCCTACGGCCCGCCGCCGACAGCCCGCGCATACCATCGACGGCGGGGCACCTCGCGCTGCATGATCGAAGCATCACCCCGCGCAGCGGAACGGCAGCCTCGGACCGCACCGAAACGGCACGGACCCCCACGAACCGACCAGCCGACCGAAGGACAGCAGTGGCCGACACCGACACCCCGGAAGGCCCCGCGGACCCCCAGCGCAACGGACGCCCCCGCCGCGATCCCGGCGGCGGCCTCCTCATGGGCCGCCCCTTCGGCGTGCCCGTCTACGTCTCGCCCAGCTGGTTCCTCGTGGCCGCCCTCATCACCTGGGCCTTCGGCGACCGCCTGGAATCCGTCCTCCCCGGGCTCGGCGCCGCCCGCTACCTCGTGGCCCTCTTCTTCGCCGTGGCCTTCTACGCCTCGGTCCTCGTCCACGAGCTCGCGCACACCGTCGCCGCGCTCCGCTACAAGCTCCCCGTACGCCGGATCCGCCTCCAGTTCTTCGGCGGGGTCTCCGAGATCGAGAAGGAGTCCGAGACCCCCGGCCGCGAATTCGTCCTCGCCTTCGTCGGCCCGCTGCTCTCCCTCGTCCTCGCCGGGCTCTTCTACGCCGGCATGCAGGCCACCCGGCCCGGCAGCATCCCCGGTGTCCTGCTGGCAGGACTGATGATCTCCAACCTGATCGTCGCCGCGTTCAACCTGCTGCCCGGCCTCCCCCTCGACGGCGGCCGCATGCTGCGCGCCGTGGTCTGGGGCATCACCGGCAAGCCCATGACCGGGACCGTCGCCGCCGCCTGGACCGGCCGGGCCCTGGCCATCGCCGTCCTCGTCGGCCTGCCCTGGCTCACCCGCAGCGAACTGCTCGGCAACCGCGCCGAGGACATCGGCGGCATGGACACCGTCACCGACGCCCTGCTCGCCGCCATCCTCGCCGCCATCATCTGGACCGGCGCCGGCAGCAGCCTGCGCATGGCCCGCCTGCGCGAGCACCTGCCGCGCCTGCGCGCCCGCACCCTCACGCGCCGGGCCATCCCCGTGGAAGCCGGCACTCCCCTCTCCGAGGCCCTGCGCCGCGCCAACGAGGCCGGCGCCCGCGCCCTCGTCGTGGTGGACGCCGAGGGCGAGCCCACCGCCCTCGTCCGCGAAGCCGCCCTGGCCTCCGTCCCCCCGCACCGCCGCCCGTGGGTGGACGTCGGCACCGTCGCCCAGGACCTCACCGAGGGGATGAAGGTTTCGGCAGAGCTCGCCGGCGAAGACCTCCTCGAAACCCTCCGCGCCACCCCCGCCACCGAATACCTCGTCGTCGAGCCCACCGGCGAGATCTACGGGGTCCTGTCCACCCAGGACGTCGAGACCGCCTTCGTGCAGGCCATGGCGCGGCCCCACTCCTGACACCCAATACACTGGTCACATGTCCGAACCGACCGGTGCCGCCCGCCGACGCGGGCCCTTCAAGGTCGGGGACCAGGTCCAGCTCACCGACCCCAAGGGACGCCACTACACGTTCACGCTCGAAGCCGGGAAGAATTTCCACACCCACAAGGGTTCCTTCCCGCACGACGAGCTGATCGGCGCTCCCGAGGGCAGTGTTGTCCGTACCACGGGGAACGTCGCGTACCTCGCGCTGCGCCCCCTGCTCCCCGACTACGTCCTGTCCATGCCCCGCGGCGCCGCCGTGGTCTACCCCAAGGACGCGGGCCAGATCCTGGCCTTCGCCGACATCTTCCCCGGCGCGCGCGTCGTCGAAGCGGGTGTGGGCTCCGGCTCGCTCAGCAGCTTCCTCCTGCGCGCCATCGGCGACCACGGGATGCTCCACAGCTACGAGCGCCGCGCGGACTTCGCCGAGATCGCCAAGGACAACGTCGAGCGCTACTTCGGCGGCCCGCACCCCGCGTGGCAGCTGACCGTCGGCGACCTCCAGGACAACCTGTCCGACACCGACGTGGACCGCGTCATCCTCGACATGCTGGCCCCCTGGGAGTGCCTGGAGGCCGTCTCCAAGGCCCTCGTGCCCGGCGGCATCCTCTGCTGCTACGTGGCCACCACCACCCAGCTGTCGAAGACCGTCGAGTCCATCCGCGAGATCGGCTGCTTCGCCGAGCCGCAGCCGTGGGAGTCGATGATCCGCAACTGGCACGTGGAGGGCCTCGCCGTCCGCCCCGACCACCGGATGATCGGCCACACCGGCTTCCTCGTCACCGCCCGGCGCCTCGCCGACGGCGTCGAGCCCCCGCTGCGCCGCCGCCGCCCCGCCAAGGGCGCCTACGGCGAGGACTACGAGGGCCCCGGCTCGGGCTCCGGCCGGCGCGACTGAGCGCACCGCCCCGCAGCACCCAACACCAAGGCGCCGTGGCGCAGTTCCCCCGACCATCCGGGAACTGCGCCACGGCGCCCTTTCGTTGCCCCACCGGGGCCCCGCACCCTCTGCCGCCCGGCCGCACGGACCCGACCGTTCCGCCGCGGTGTGAGGTGTGGCACGATGCTGGCCTCCCCCTCCGGAACACCCGTCGGCCGCGCCCCCAGGAGCCACCCCGCGTGCACACCCCCGTCGTCCCGGAACCGGCCCACACCCGCAGCCGGCCGGTCCACTGGCTCGCCACCGCCGCCGCCCTGGCCGCCGTCGTCGCCTCCGCCGGCCTCCTCCAGCCCGGCCGGGCCGCAGGCCTCCACGAGGCCGCCGCGGCCCTCCCGGCCCCCGAGGCGCCCGTCCCCGACGCCGGAGCCGCCGCGTACCCGCTCGACTGCCGCGGGGCCGGGACCGAGGTGACCGCGCGGGCCGCCGGCGACCTCGACGGGGACGGCCGCCCCGAAACCGTGGCCGCCGTCCGCTGCGCCGCGGGCCTGGGCACCCCGCCCAACGGCATCTACGTCCTCGTCGGCGGCGGGCCGGGGGGCCGCCCGCGGGTGGTCGCCACCCTCCTCGACCCCAAGGACCGCCGGAACGCCACCGCGCTCGCCGTCCGCAAGGGCACCGTCACGGCCACCCTGCTCGGCTACTCCACGCCCGAGGTGCCCAGCTGCTGCCCCGACACCCGCATCCATGCCAAGTGGCACTGGAGCGGCGGCAAGTTCCGGCAGGAGACCACCGAAGCGAAGCGTGTGTGATCCGTCACTCCGCGTCCGGGCCGTAGACCTCGACCCCGTCCGAAACCCGCCGTACGTGGATGCAGTCGCCCGGGCACTCCCGGGCCGAGTCCACCACGTCCTGGAACAGCGGCAGCGGAACCGGAGCGGTCGCCCCCGCCTCCTGCAGCAGCTCGTCCTCGGCGCTCTTCACGTACGCCAGGCCGTCGATGTCGAGCTCGAAGACCTCCGGCGCGTACTGCACGCAGATCCCGTCCCCGGTGCAGAGGTCCTGGTCGATCCAGACCTCCAGACCCTCCCGGTCCGCGTCCGCCACGCCCCCCGGGGCCTCCTGCTGCACGGTCATGTCTCCTGCCGTTCCCTGCGCACTGTGATCCAACGTGACGCAAGTCGCGCCGCCCCTGACGGGTGTTGAACGCTTCGACCTTACAACCGGCTGCTTTCCGATGTTGATGGGTGGGTATTTCCCTGGCGTGAGGGAGTACGCAAGGGTGAAGATCGGACACACCCCTACCGTCTTTGTGATCTAGGGGTTTCAATCACCACCAGCCCAGGTAGGGTCAGGAAGCGTCCAGCTCCCCTTGGAGGAGGTGAGGACCGTGGCAGCCCACGACGACGACATCAACCGCGGCATCCGGCCGGGGCGGGGGTCTGAGGACCCCGCTGGCCAGGTTGCCTATCTTGAGCAGGAAATCGCCGTCCTGCGCCGCAAGCTCGCCGACTCTCCGCGTCACACGAGGATTCTCGAAGAGCGGATCGTCGAGCTGCAGACCAATCTGGCGGGTGTGTCCGCTCAGAATGAGCGGCTCGCCAATACGCTCCGTGAGGCCCGAGACCAGATCGTGGCCCTCAAAGAAGAAGTGGACCGGCTCGCTCAGCCGCCGGCCGGTTTCGGCGTCTTCCTTCAGGCAAATGAAGACGGCACCGTCGACATCTTCACCGGAGGCCGAAAGCTCCGTGTGAACGTCAGCCCCAGCGTCGACCCTGAGGACCTCAGGCGCGGCCAGGAAGTCATGCTCAACGAAGCGCTCAACGTGGTCGAGGCCATGGAATTCGAGCGCGCCGGGGACATCGTCACCCTCAAGGAGATCCTGGAGGACGGCGAGCGCGCCCTGGTGGTCGGGCACACCGACGAGGAGCGGGTGGTGCGGCTCGCCGAGCCGCTGCTGGACATCACCATCCGCCCCGGCGACGCCCTCCTGCTGGAGCCCCGCTCCGGCTACGTGTACGAGGTGGTCCCGAAGAGCGAGGTCGAGGAGCTCGTCCTCGAAGAGGTTCCGGACATCGACTACGACAAGATCGGCGGCCTGGGCGACCAGATCGAGCTGATCCGCGACGCCGTCGAGCTCCCCTACCTCTACCCCGACCTCTTCAAGGAGCACGAACTGCGGCCGCCGAAGGGCATCCTGCTCTACGGCCCGCCCGGATGCGGCAAGACGCTCATCGCGAAGGCCGTCGCCAACTCCCTTGCCAAGAAGGTCGCAGAGGTGACCGGAAAGGCAGCCGGGAAGTCGTACTTCCTGAACATCAAGGGACCCGAGCTCCTCAACAAGTACGTCGGCGAGACCGAGCGGCACATCCGCCTGGTCTTCCAGCGCGCCCGTGAGAAGGCGAGCGAGGGCACCCCCGTCATCGTCTTCTTCGACGAGATGGAGTCCCTCTTCCGCACCCGCGGATCCGGCGTCAGCTCGGACGTGGAGAACACCATCGTCCCGCAGCTCCTCGCCGAGATCGACGGTGTGGAAGGCCTGGAGAACGTCATCGTCATCGGCGCCTCCAACCGCGAGGACATGATCGACCCGGCCATCCTGCGCCCCGGCCGGCTCGACGTGAAGATCAAGATCGAGCGTCCGGACGCCGAAGCGGCCAAGGACATCTTCGCGAAGTACCTCAAGGCCTCGCTCCCGCTCCACGCCGACGACCTCGCCGAGCACCAGGGGTCCTCCGAGGTCGCGGTCGCGAGCATGATCCAGACGGTCGTCGAGCAGATGTACGCGGAGAGCGAGGAGAACCGCTTCCTCGAGGTCACGTACGCCAACGGCGACAAGGAAGTCCTGTACTTCAAGGACTTCAACTCCGGCGCCATGATCCAGAACATCGTGGACCGGGCCAAGAAGATGGCCATCAAGGCCTTCCTCGACCAGAACCAGAAGGGCCTCCGGGTCTCCCACCTCCTCCAGGCGTGCGTGGACGAGTTCAAGGAGAACGAGGACCTGCCCAACACCACCAACCCGGACGACTGGGCCAGGATCTCCGGAAAGAAGGGCGAGCGGATCGTGTTCATCCGCACCCTCGTCACCGGGAAGCAGGGCGCGGACACCGGACGCTCCATCGACACGGTGGCCAACACCGGTCAGTACCTCTGAGAGACACGGGCGGCTGCGGGAGCCCTCCGGGGGCACCCGCAGCCGACTGCTTTTCAGCCGGGCGCCGCAGCCACGGCAATGACCGAAATGATCTCCCCAGCAGAGCGGAGCCGCTCTAGGCTCTTCCGTACCGCCGCATCCGCAGTGCGGGGACGGGCACCGCACACGCACCGGAGCACCAGCGGTACTTGAGCGCCGCTCCCGGAGGGGAGCGCCGCCGGGCAAGGAGGGCCGCCGCATGACCGTACGGCGAGTAATGGGGATCGAGACGGAGTACGGGATCTCCGTCCCCGGTCACCCGAACGCCAATGCCATGCTCACCTCGTCCCAGATCGTCAACGCCTACGCGGCGGCGATGCACCGGGCGCGCCGCGCCCGCTGGGACTTCGAGGAGGAGAACCCGCTGCGGGACGCCCGCGGCTTCGACCTCGCCCGCGAGGCGGCCGACAGCAGCCAGCTGACGGACGAGGACATCGGCCTCGCCAACGTGATCCTCACCAACGGGGCGCGGCTCTACGTGGACCACGCGCACCCCGAGTACAGCTCGCCGGAGATCACCAACCCGCGGGACGCCGTCCTCTGGGACAAGGCCGGCGAGCGGATCATGGCCGAGGCCGCCGAGCGGGCGGCGCAGCTGCCCGGCGCCCAGCCGATCCACCTGTACAAGAACAACACCGACAACAAGGGCGCCTCGTACGGCACGCACGAGAACTACCTGATGAAGCGGGAGACCCCCTTCTCGGACATCGTGCGCCACCTCACGCCGTTCTTCGTCAGCCGGCAGGTGGTCACCGGCGCCGGCCGCGTCGGCATCGGGCAGGACGGGCGCGAGCACGGCTTCCAGATCAGCCAGCGCGCGGACTACTTCGAGGTCGAGGTCGGGCTGGAGACCACCCTCAAGCGCCCCATCATCAACACCCGGGACGAGCCGCACGCCGACGCCGAGAAGTACCGCAGGCTGCACGTGATCATCGGGGACGCGAACCTCTCCGAGATCTCGACCTACCTGAAGCTGGGCACCACCGCCCTGGTCCTCTCGATGATCGAGGACGGCTTCATCACGGTGGACCTGGCCGTGGACCAGCCGGTGCGCACCCTGCACCAGGTCTCCCACGACCCCGACCTGCGGCACCTGATCCAGCTGCGCAGCGGGCGCACCCTGACCGCCGTACAGCTCCAGATGGAGTACTTCGAGCTGGCCCGCAAGTACGTGGAGGAGCGCTTCGGCTCCGACGTGGACGAGCAGACCCGGGACGTGCTCACGCGCTGGGAGGACGTGCTCGGCCGGCTGGAGAGCGACCCGATGAGCCTGTCCGGGGAGCTGGACTGGATCGCCAAGCGGGAGCTGCTGGAGGGCTACCGGCGCCGGGACGGGCTGGACTGGGACGCGGCCCGGCTGCACCTGGTGGACCTCCAGTACTCCGACGTACGGCCCGAGAAGGGCCTGTACAACCGTCTCGTGGCCCGCGGCAAGATGAAGCGGCTGCTGGACGAGCCGGCGGTGGAACGGGCCGAGAGCAAGCCCCCCGAGGACACCAGGGCCTATTTCCGCGGGCGCTGCCTGGAGCAGTACGCGGACGACGTGGCCGCGGCCTCCTGGGACTCGGTGATCTTCGACCTGCCCGGCCGGGACTCGCTCCAGCGGGTGCCCACCCTGGAGCCGCTGCGCGGCACGCGCAACCACGTCAAGGAGCTGCTGGACCGCTGCCGCACGGCCGAGGACCTGGTCCGGGTCCTTTCGGGCGGCTGACGGCGGCTGAAAGCCCCCGCGCCTGGGAATCATGGACATGAGGCGCGAAGAACCCGGGTGTTCCTGAAATGACCGGCCCGAAACCGGGGCACTGAATGTAGGGTCTGATCAGGGTCTGATCTTGAGATTCCGTCCCCGGAATCTCTCCACGAGCGTGCGAACCGAGCGGGGTGAGGGAGACATGGCGACCAAGGACACCGGCGGCGGACAGCAGAAGGCCACGCACTCGACCGAAGAGGTCGAGGAGCAGGCCGCGGAGGCACAGTCCGACCTCAAGGAGCGACAGGAGAAGCTCTCCGACGACGTCGACTCCGTCCTCGACGAAATCGATGATGTGCTCGAAGAGAACGCCGAGGACTTCGTGCGGTCCTTCGTTCAAAAGGGTGGCCAGTAGGCTGCCTGAACCTTCGGATCGAAGGTGGGGGCGGCCGGTGGGCTGCGAGGCAGGCCGCTGGACCGCCCCCTTCGCGCAGGTGGACCACTGCCCGAGGGAGGGTAGTGTCCCTGGCGCAATGTGCTTCAACTGCAATTCGTGCATCGGCAAGTTGGGAGACGCTCCCGACACCGTTCGTCGGGCCATCTCATTTCTGGAGGGACACGCGTGGAAGCCAACACTCGTAGCACCGGGCGTCTACCTGCGGCCTTCCTGACGCCGGGGTCTTCGTCCTTCATGGACTTCCTCGGGAGTCACTCGCCGGAGCTGCTGCCGGGGAACCGGAAGCTGCCGGAGGGGATCGTCGAGGCGCCGCACGGCACCACCATCGTGGCCGCGACGTTCCCGGGGGGCGTCGTGCTCGCGGGTGACCGGCGGGCCACGATGGGCAACATGATCGCGCAGCGGGACATCGAGAAGGTGTTCCCGGCCGACGAGTACTCCGCGGTGGGCATCGCCGGCACGGCCGGCCTGGCCGTGGAGATGGTGAAGCTGTTCCAGCTGGAGCTGGAGCACTTCGAGAAGGTGGAGGGCGCGACCCTCTCCCTGGAGGGCAAGGCCAACCGCCTGTCCACCATGATCCGCAGCAACCTCGGCATGGCCATGCAGGGCCTGGCCGTCGTCCCGCTCTTCGCGGGCTGGGACGAGGGCAAGGAGAAGGGCCGGATCTTCTCCTACGACGTCACCGGCGGCCGGTCCGAGGAGCACGGCTTCGCGGCCACCGGCTCGGGCTCCATCTTCGCCCGCGGCTCCATGAAGAAGCTGTACCGCCCCGATCTGACGGAGGAGCAGGCCACCACGCTGGTCGTGCAGGCGCTGTACGACGCCGCCGACGACGACTCGGCGACCGGCGGCCCGGACCTGGCCCGCCGGATCTTCCCGATCGTCACCGTCATCACCGACGAGGGCTTCAGGAGGCTCACCGAGGAGGAGTCCTCGGCCCTGGCCCGCTCGGTCACCGAGCACCGCCTGGAGCAGCCCGACGGGCCGCGCGCGGCCCTCCTCTGAGTCCTCGTCACCCGAGAAGAAAGGGACGGACAGCCGGTGTCGACTCCGTTCTATGTCTCCCCCCAGCAGGCGATGGCCGACCGGGCGGAGTACGCCCGCAAGGGCATCGCCCGCGGCCGCAGCCTGGTCGTGCTGCAGTACGCCGACGGCATCGTGTTCGTCGGTGAGAACCCGTCCCGCGCGCTGCACAAGTTCAGCGAGATCTACGACCGGATCGGCTTCGCCGCGGCCGGCAAGTACAACGAGTACGAGAACCTGCGGATCGGCGGTGTGCGCTACGCGGACCTGCGCGGGTACACCTACGACCGCGACGACGTGACGGCCCGCGGTCTGGCGAACGTGTACGCGCAGACCCTCGGCACCATCTTCTCCTCGGCGGCCGAGAAGCCGTACGAGGTGGAGCTCGTGGTCGCGGAGGTCGGCACGACCGCCGCCGGGGACCAGATCTACCGGCTGCCGCACGACGGCTCGATCGTGGACGAGCACGGCTCGGTCGCGGTCGGCGGCAACGCCGAGCAGATCAGCACCTTCCTGGACCAGCGGCACCGCGACGGCATGACCCTGTCGGAGGCGCTGAAGCTGGCGGTGCAGGCCCTGTCCAACCAGACCAACGGCACCGACCGGGAGATCCCCGCGGACCGGCTGGAGGTCGCGGTGCTGGACCGGACCCGGGTGCAGCAGCGGAAGTTCAAGCGGATCCGGGGCCGGCAGCTGGAGCGGCTGCTGGAGCCGGTGGTGGCGGCGGAGGCCCAGGCCGATGCCGTGTCGAACGACGAGGCGCCGGAGGAATCCGAGTAGGTTCCCGGCGCATGTGCCCCGGCCCGCCGCGAGCGGGCCGGGGCACAGCCGTGTCCGGGTGTGTTCGGGGCGCAGCCGTGTCCGGGACCCGGCGGGGCGGGTGCCCGCGGGTGCGGGGCGCGGCCGCGGTCAGCGCGGGGTCGGCGGGGGCGCGGTGGAGCCGCGGACCTTCAGGGTGACCGGGAGGTCGGGGGACTCCCAGGGGCGGCCTTCGAGGACGGTGAGCAGGGCGTGCATGCCCTGTTCGCCGACCCGCTCGGCGGGCAGGGCCACGGTGGTCAGCTCCGGTTCGACGGCCCCGGCGAGGGCCAGGTCGTCGAAGCCGGTGACGGAGAGGTCCTGGGGGATGCGCAGGCCGAGCCGGCGGGCGGCCTTGCAGGCGCCCGCGGCGAGGATGTCGTCGTCGCAGACGATGGCGGTGGGCCGGTCCGCCGGATCGGCGAGGGCCGCTTCGGCGGCGGCGCGGCCGGCGTCCACGTTGAGGGCGGCGCGGGCGGTGCGCAGGCGGGCGCCGGCCCGGCCGAAGGCGGTGGCGAGGGCCTCGGCGCGGACGTCGAAGGTCCAGGTGTCCACGGCGGCGGCGAGGTGGAGCACGTCGCGGTGGCCGAGGTCCACGAGGTGCCCGGCGATCTGGTGCATGCCGTCGGCGAGGGCCACGTTCACGAAGGCTGCCGCCGTCCCGCCGGCCGGGTTGCTGTCGAGCATGACGAGCGGGAGCTCCTCTCCGTGGATGGCGTCGAGGGCGCCGGCGGCCATGGAGGAGGCGATGACCCCGTCGAGGGCGGCCCGGGCGGAGGGGAAGGGGTCGCGGGCGGGGCCGGTGCCGTCGGGGGAGAGGTAGAGGACCACGCCGAAGTCGTGCTCGGCGGCGATCCGCGCGGCGCCGGTGTAGACGCGGGCGAAGAACTCGTTGGTCAGGGCCGGGACCACGAGGAGGGCGGTGCGGGTGTGGCCGAGGCGCAGGTTGCGGGCGGCGAGGTTGGGCCGGTAGCCGAGGGTGCGGGCGGTGTCGCGGACGAGCCCGGCGGTGCGCTCCGAGACGCGTCCGCGCCACTTGTCGCCGAGTACGAGCGAGACGGTCGCCTGGGACACCCCGGCGGCCCGGGCGACGTCGCGGCTGGTGGGCCTGGTCACAGGTGCTCTCCGGGAGTGCAGGTCAGACGACGGGTGCGCAGCGCGGGAGTGGACCCGCCACTTGGGGACATGGTACGTATGACGACGTTGGTTATACGTATTACCCCGGCCGGGTCCGGGCGGAGAGGGGCGGACATGGCCGCGGGATACGCGGAACTGCTCAGGACCCGGCATGCCGCGCGGCTGCTGGCGGGCACGCTGATCGGCCGGCTGCCCAACGGCGTCGCGTCGATCGCCATCGTCCTGTTCGTGCGCGGCGAGGGCGGCAGCTACAGCCTGGCGGGTGCGCTGGCGGCCGCGTACGGCGTGGCGAACGCGGTGGGGCAGCCGCTGCTCGGCCGGGCTGTGGACCTCTACGGTCAGCCGCGGGTGCAGCTCCCGGCGGCGGTCCTGTCGGCCCTGGGCATGACCGGCCTCGCGCTGGCCGGCATCGGCTCGGCGCCGGTGGCGTACGGCTCGGTGGTCGTGGCGGGTCTCTTCACCCCGCCGCTGGAGGGCGGGCTGCGGGCGCTGTGGCCGAGCGTGCTCGGCGGCCGCGAGGAGCGGGTGCACGCGGCGTACGCCCTGGACGCGGTGGCCCAGGAGGTCATGTACACGGTGGGTCCGCTGCTGGTGACCCTGTGCGTGTCCCTGTGGTCCCCGCAGGTCGCCCTGCTGGTCCTGAACGCGGCCGGAGTGCTCGGTGCGCTCTCCGTGGTCGTGTCCGAGCCCTCCCGCACCTGGCGGTCGGCCCCGCGCGAGGCGCACTGGCTGGGCGCCCTGCGCTCGCGGGGCCTGCTGGCCCTGCTCGGCGCGTTCTTCTTCGTGGGGGCGGCGCTGGGCTCGATCGCGGTGGCGGCCATGGCGTACTCGGACGGCAACGGCGGCGAGACGGTCTACGGCTGGCTGATGGCGGCCCTGGGCCTGGGCGCCCTGGTCGGCGGCGTGGCGTACGGGGCGCGGCAGTGGACCGGCCCGGCCGAGAACCGGCTGCGGGTCCTGGTCGCGCTCCTGGGCCTGGGCTACCTGCCGCTGCTGCTCCTGCCGGGTCCGGTGGCGATGACCGGCCTGACCGCGCTGGCCGGCGTGTTCCTGGCCCCCTCGATCGCGTGCGCGTTCATCGTGGTGGACCGGCACGCCCCCCGGGGCACGGTGACGGAGGCCTTCTCCTGGCTGGTGACCTTCTTCGGGGTGGGCGCGGCGATCGGCACGGCGCTGGCGGGCCCGGCCGTGGAGTCCGGCGGCGCGGTGCGCGGCTTCGGCGTGGCGGTGGCCGCGGGCGTGGCCGCCTGGCTGGTGCTGATGGCCACTCAGCGGGTGCTGGCGGCCGGCGGGCGCAGCATCCCCGTGGCGGGCTCCGCGGAGGGCTCCCCGGCGGGCTCGGCGGCGGCTCCGGAGGCCCCGGCGGAGGCCGGTTCGGTGCACTAGCCCGCGCACTCATCGGAAAATGATCGGAACGGCGCTCTCGAACCCGGTTTCAGAACACAGCAGAAGGCGTAATGTTCAGTCATGGACCGCCGCATTTTCGGGCTGGAGAACGAGTACGGCGTCACGTGCACGTTCAGGGGACAGCGCCGACTGTCTCCTGACGAAGTGGCGCGCTACCTCTTCCGCCGAGTCGTGTCATGGGGCCGCAGCAGCAATGTCTTCCTGCGGAACGGCGCCCGTCTGTATCTTGACGTGGGTTCACATCCGGAATACGCAACTCCCGAATGTGACAACGTGACGGAACTGGTCACGCACGACAAAGCAGGCGAGCGCATTCTGGAAGGCCTGCTCGTCGATGCCGAACGCCGTCTGCACGAGGAGGGAATCGCGGGAGACGTCTACCTCTTCAAGAACAACACGGATTCCGCGGGCAACTCGTACGGCTGCCACGAGAACTATCTGGTGGCCCGGCACGGGGAATTCTCGCGGCTCGCGGACATCCTCATCCCGTTCCTCGTCACCCGGCAGCTGATCTGCGGGGCCGGAAAGGTGCTCCAGACCCCGCGCGGCGCCGTCTACTGCGTGAGCCAGCGGGCGGAGCACATCTGGGAGGGCGTCAGCTCCGCGACCACCCGGTCGCGGCCCATCATCAACACCCGCGACGAGCCGCACGCGGACGCGGAGCGCTACCGGCGCCTGCACGTGATCGTCGGCGACTCCAACATGTCCGAGACGACCATGCTGCTGAAGGTCGGGGCCACCGACCTGGTGCTGCGCATGATCGAGGCGGGCACCGTGATGCGCGACCTGACCCTGGAGAACCCGATCCGGGCGATCCGCGAGGTCAGCCACGACATCACGGGGCAGCGCAAGGTGCGCCTGGCCAGCGGCCGGGAGGCCTCGGCGCTGGAGATCCAGCGGGAGTACTACGACAAGGCCGTGGACTTCGCCGAGCGCCGGGGCATCCGCACCGGCACCGTGGCGCAGGTCCTGGAGCTGTGGGGCCGCACCCTCGACGCCGTCGAGCAGGAGGACCTGGACCGGATCGGCACCGAGATCGACTGGGTCATCAAGTACAAGCTCATCGAGCGGTACCGCGCCAAGCACAACATGACCATGTCGAACCCGCGGGTGGCGCAGATAGACCTCGCGTACCACGACATCCACCGCCGGCGGGGCCTGTACTACCTGCTGGAGCGCAAGGGGCAGGCGGCCCGCGTCTGCAACGACCTGAAGATCTTCGAGGGCAAGTCGGTGCCCCCGCAGACCACTCGGGCGCGGCTGCGGGGCGACTTCATCCGGCGGGCGCAGGAGCAGCGCCGGGACTTCACCGTCGACTGGGTGCACCTGAAGCTCAACGACCAGGCGCAGCGCACCGTGCTGTGCAAGGACCCGTTCCGCTCGGTGGACGACCGGGTGGAGAAGCTGATCGCGGGCATGTAGCCCCGGGCCGGGCCGCGGCCCGGGCGCGTGTCGCGCACCACAGGGCCCCGTACGGTTCTCGTACGGGGCCCTCGCTACGCCTTAGAGTGGCGGCGACCGTTGTGCCGTCTGAGATCTGAGGAACACGTGCGCCGACTTGCCGGCCTGCTGGTCGTCCCGCTCCTGCTGCTGTCGACAGCAGCCTGTGGTGACGACAAGGGCTCCGACTCCGCCACCATGAAGAACGGTGTGCCCGCCATCACCGCGGGTGCAAAGTTCGGAGAGAAGCCCACCCTGGCCAAGGGGGAGGGCGAACCGCCCAAGAAGCTGAAGGTCGAGGTCCTCAGCGAGGGCAAGGGGCCGGCGCTGAAGAAGGGCGACGCGGCCGATGTGAACTACCTCGGCCAGACCTGGGACGGCACCGAGCCGTTCGACAACAGCTTCGACCGCGGCCAGCCGTTCCAGCTGACCATCGGCGCCGGCGGCGTCATCAAGGGCTGGGACCAGGGCCTGGAGGGCCAGAAGGTCGGCAGCCGCGTCGAGCTGGTCATCCCGCCGGACCTCGGCTACGGAGCGACCGGTTCCGGCGACAAGATCAAGCCGAACGCGACGCTGGTCTTCGTCGTGGACATCGTGAAGGCGAAGAGCATCCCGGTCTCCGCCAAGGGCAAGGCCGTCCCGCAGGAGGACAAGGCCCTGCCGCAGGTCGGCACGAACACCGACGGCAAGGAGCCCTCGCTGAAGGTGCCGGCGGGCGAGGCCCCGGCGAAGCTGGTCTCGAACTACGTGATCGAGGGCGACGGCCCGGTGGTCAAGCCCACCGACACCGTCGTGGTGAAGTACGTGGGCAAGATCTGGAAGGGCGACAAGCTCTTCGAGAGCACCTACGCCCAGGGCAACACGGTGAACTGGCCGCTGGACCAGCTGACCGTCAAGGGCCTCAAGAACGGCATCGCGGGCAAGAAGGCCGGCAGCCGCGTCCTGCTGGTCCTGCCCCCCTCGGAGGGCTTCGGGGACAAGGCGAACGGGGCCATCCCCGCCAAGTCGACGCTGGTCTTCGCGCTCGACATCCTCGCCGTGATGTAAGACTGTGCCGGTTGACCTGTTTTAGTTTGAGGAGCTGTTCGTGAGCAAGCTGGAGAAGCCCGAGATCGACTTCTACGAGGACGGCGTCCCCGCCGACCTCGTGATCAAGGACATCTGGGTCGGCGACGGCCCCGAGGCCAAGGCGGGCGACTTCGTCAAGGTCCACTACGTGGGTGTCGCCCTCTCCACCGGCGAGGAGTTCGACGCCTCCTGGAACCGCGGCAACCCGCTCGAGTTCAAGCTGGGCGCCGGCCAGGTCATCACCGGCTGGGACCGCGGCATCCAGGGCATGAAGGTCGGCGGCCGCCGCCAGCTGGTCATCCCCGCCCACCTCGCCTACGGCGACCGCGGTGCGGGTGCGGGCGTGATCGCCCCGGGCGAGACCCTGATCTTCGTCTGTGACCTCATGGGCGTCTGATCCGGACAGCTGCGATCAGTGAGGGGCCCCTGCCGGACGGCAGGGGCCCCTCACTTTTGCCGGGACGCGCCGGAGCGGTACGGTCAACGGTCACGACTGTGTACGGATGCGGGGAAGGGCGTCGATGGCGATTGCCAAGGCCGAGCGGCTGATGAACCTGGCGCTGTGTCTGCTGGGGACGCGGCGGCCGCTCAGCAAGCGCGAACTGCGCGGGTCCATCGAGGCGTACATGGAGGCCGCGAACGACGACTCCTTCAACCGCATGTTCGAGCGGGACAAGGACGACCTGCGGGAACTGGGCCTCGTCATCGAGACGGTGGAGAACATCGAGGGGGAGACGGGCTACCTGGCCCGCCGCGACCGCAACCGGCTGCCCCCGGTCTCCCTGGACGCCGAGGAGGCCGCCGCGCTCGGCCTCGCGGCGAAGGTGTGGCAGCAGGCCCGCCTCGCCGGGGCGGCCAGCGGCGCCCTGCAGAAGCTGCGCGCGGCCGGCATGCCCGAGGCGGGGGACCCGTACGAGGGCCAGCACAGCGTCATCGAGCCGCGGATCCCGGTGCACGAGGCCGCGTTCGAGCCGCTCATGCTGGCCTGCCGGGACCGGCGGCCGGTGGTCTTCGACTACCGCAAGTCCAATGCGGCGCGGCCGGAGCAGCGGCAGGTCGAGCCGTGGGCCCTGGAGTGCTGGCGCGGCCAGTGGTACCTGGCCGGTTTCGACCGGGAGCGCGGGGCGGAGCGGGTGTTCCGGCTCTCGCGGATCACCGGCAAGGTGAAGTCGCGGGCCGGGGCCTACACCGCCGAGGTGCCGGACGTGGTGACCGTGCGGGAGACCGTCGCGGGCTGGGCCGGGGAGACGGCCGACCGCTCGGCGCGGATCCGGCTGCGGTCGGGGGCCGGCTACCCGCTGCGGGCGAAGGCCACCGCGGTACGGGAGCTCGGCGACGGCTGGGACGAGCTGGAGATCCCGTACGGGCACGGACTGGACGCCTGGCTGGTCGAGTTCGGGCCGGACGTGGTGGTGCTGGAACCCGCGGACCTGCGGGCGGATGTGGTGGACCGGCTGCGAGCCGTGGCCAAGGGCTGAGGGGGACGCGTACCAGCATGGCTGCGAATGCCATTGACCAGACCCGCCGGATGCTGTCGCTCGTGACGTACCTGCGGGAGCGCCCCGGGGCGCACATCGCGGACGTCGCGCGGGCGTTCGGGATCACCGAGGACGAGCTGATCTCGGACCTCGACGTGCTGCCGATGTGCGGCACCAGTTTCCGCGGCGGGGACCTGCTCGACATCGACACCGACGGGGAGCGCATCTGGTGGCGCAATCCCGACGCCTCGGGGGAGTCCACCGCGGAGCCGCTGCGGCTGGCCGCCGACGAGGCGACCGCGCTGCTCGTGGCCGCCCGGGCGGTGGCCACCCTGCCGGGGCTGCGCGAGAGCGACCGGGACGCGCTGCTGCGGGCCACGGCGAAGCTGGAGGCGGCGGCCGGCGAGGCGGCGGGAGCCAGCGCGCGGCTGTCGGTGACCTTCGAGTCCGAGGGCGGGGTCTTCGCGGACGTCGACCGGGCGATCTCGGAGCGGCGCCGGCTGTGGCTGCGCTACTACTCCCCGGCGCGCGACGAGCTGACCGAGCGGACCGTGGACCCGATCCGCCTGTTCGCGGTGGGGCACACGTACATGGAGGGGTGGTGCCACCTCTCGGAGGCGCGGCGCACCTTCCGGCTGGACCGGGTGGCCGAGATCCGGCTGCTCGACGAGCGGGCCGAGCCGCCCGCGATCGAGCCGCGGGACCTGTCCGAAGGGCTGGTGCAGCCGGCCGCCGAGGACCCGGAGGTCGTGGTCGAGGTCGGGCCCGGCGGCCGCTGGGTGGCCGAGTACTACCCGCACGACAGCGCCCGTGAGCTTCCGGACGGGGGGCTGCGGATCACGCTGCGCACCCCGGACCCGGCCTCGCTGCGCCGGCTGGCGCTGCGGCTGGGGCGGGACGGGCGGATCGTGGCCCCGCAGGAGCTGGCGGACAGCGCCGCCAGAGCGGCCCGCGAGGCGCTGGAGGCGTACGACCTGCCGCAGCCGCGGGGGGCGGAGGAAGGCCAAGAGGTCCGGGGCTGAGGGGGCGGCGGGCATGACGCGGGGAGAGTCGGGGAAGCAGGGGCTGTCCGCGGTGGTGGGGGAGGTCCTGTTCAAGGCGGCCTGCCCGGACTGCCGGGCCCGGTTCGAGCTGTCGGCGGGCGCCCTGCGGCTGGCGATCGGCGGGAGCAGGCGCTCGACGTTCTACTCGTTCACCTGCCCCGAGTGCGGGGCGGCCGTGCGCAAGCCGGCCGGGGAGCGGATCGTCGAGCTGCTGACGGGCGGTGGCGTCCGGACGCTGCGGAGCGTCTAGGCTGCGTCCCATGCTGTGGCCGATGATCGCAATCGTGTGTGGCTTCCTCGGGCTGGTCGTGCTGGCGGTGCCCGCGGTGCGGGTGTTCGCGGAGGTGCGGCGGCTCTCCCTCCAGGTCGCCGAGTCCAGCCACCGGATCTCCCGGGCGGCAGGAGAACTGGAGGATGCCGCCACCGCTCTGGCCGGGCACGGGGACGCGATCCGGACGGCCGGTACGCAATCGTGAGGACCCCGGGGGATTGCCGGGCGTTCACACCCGCGGGTTACGATCCTTGGCAGACGCGATCGGCGGGCTGCTGCCCGGGCGGTCGCAGCCACCACCTCCAGCCGCCTCGGTGAGAAGGAAGCCACACATGATCGGCAATCTGAAGCCCCTCGAGATCGTTCTGATCATCGCTGTCATCCTGCTGCTGTTCGGCGCCAAGAAGCTTCCGGAGATGGCCCGTTCCCTCGGCAAGTCGGCCCGCATCCTCAAGAGCGAGGCCAAGGCCATGAAGAAGGACGACGAGCAGGCCGACGCGCCCGCCGAGCAGTCCGCGCCGCAGGCCGCCCCGAAGACCATCCAGGCCGCGCCCGGCGACGTCACCAGCGCCCGCCCGGTGAGCGAGCCCGGTCGCACCACGCAGGGCTGACCCGGCTGCCCGCTCCACCCCGCTGTTGACCACTGCACGAGACGAGGGACGTGGGTTGCTCAAGTCTGCCCGCAAGCAGGAGAAGCAGGAGAAGGACGCCGAGGGGCGGATGCCTCTCGCCGAGCACCTGCGTGAGCTGCGAAACCGCCTGCTGAAGTCGGTCCTGGCGATCCTGGTGATCACGGTCGCCGCCGCGTTCTTCTACAAGGACCTCATCGACTTCATGCTGAAGCCGATGCTGGACTCCGTCGGCTGCACCCAGGGCGTCGTCAAGCAGGTCAACGGCCGGCCGTGCGCCGACATGACGGTGAACGGCCTGATCGCGCCGTTCTCGATCGCCCTGAAGGTGTCCCTCGCGGCCGGTGTGGTGCTGTCCGCGCCGGTGTGGCTGTACCAGCTGTGGGCCTTCGTGGCCCCGGGCCTGCACGGGCACGAGAAGCGGTACGCGATCAGCTTCGTCGGGGTCGGCGCCCCGCTGTTCCTCGGCGGCGCGGTCCTCGCGTACCAGATCCTCCCGCAGACGGCCCAGATCCTGCTGGAGTTCACACCCGAGAACGCCCGCAACCTGCTGCCGGTCGACGACTACCTCGACCTGGTGACCCGCATGGTCGTGGTCTTCGGCCTCGCCTTCGAGCTGCCGCTGCTGCTGATCCTGCTCAACGTCACCGGGGTGCTCTCCGCGAAGCGGCTGGGCGGCTGGTGGCGCGGGTTCGTGCTCGGCATCACGATCTTCGCGGCGTTCGCGACGCCCACCGGCGACCCGCTCACGATGCTGGCGCTGGCCGGGCCGATCGTGGCCCTGTACTTCGCCGCCCTCGCGATCTGCTGGCTGAACGACCGCCGGCGGGTACGGAACAACCCGGACGCGGGCCTGGACGACGACGAGGCCTCGGACCTGGACCTGACCCCGTCGGACATCGGCGGAGTCGAGCGGGTCGGGGGACCCTCGCCGCTGCCGGAGCAGGCCGACGGTGGCCGGAACCGGATCAACGGTTACGACGACGCCACCTGACCGGTAGTGTCCGGGCGGTGACCGCAGAGATCACCCTTTTCGTCAATCCCGCGGCGGGCCGCGGCCGGGGCGCGCACGCCGCGCAGCCGGCCGCGGCCGCTCTGCGTTCGGCCGGCCACACGGTGCGCACGGTCGTCGGCACCGACGCCCCCGATGCGCTGGCCCGGCTGCGCACGGCGGTACGGGAGGGGACCGGTGCCGTGATCGCCGTGGGCGGGGACGGCATGGTCTCGCTGGCGCTCCAGGCGCTCGCCGGGACCCTGGTGCCGCTGGGTGTGGTGGCCGTGGGCACCGGAAACGATTTTGCACGCGCGATGGGGCTGCCCGTCGGGGATCCTGCGGCGGCCGGGCGGCTGGCCGCCCGGGCCCTCAAGGGGGCCGACTTCCGCGAGGTGGACCTCGGCCGGGCGGCCGGCCGCTGGTACGGGACGGTCCTCTGCTCCGGCTTCGACTCCCGGGTCAACGACCGCGGGAACCGGATGCGGCTGCCGGCCGGCCGCTTCAAGTACGACCTGGCGATCCTGGCCGAACTGGCCGCCTTCCGGCCGTTCCCGTACCGGATCACGCTCGACGACGGGCCGGTGATCGAGACCGAGGCGACCCTGGTCGCCGTCGGCAACGGCTCCTCGTACGGCGGCGGCATGCAGATCTGCGCCGGGGCGCGGACCGACGACGGGCTGTTCGACGTCACCGTGGTCGGGGCGTGCAGCAGGGCCACGCTGCTGCGGGTGTTCCCGCGCGTCTACCGGGGTACCCATCTCAGTCATCCGCAGGTGACCGTCCACCGGGCCGCGAAGGTGACCCTGGAGGCGCCCGGGATCACCGCGTACGCCGACGGGGAACCGCTGGGTCCGCTGCCGGTCACCGCGGAGTGCGTGCCGGGTGCGGTACGGGTCCTGACCGGTCAATAAAGATCGCGCCCGCTGTCAGAGGGGGCGGGTAGGCTCGGAGACAAGATGACAGAGGACCTCTCCCCCGCCGAGCGGTACGCCGCTGCCCGGATCCGCGCCGCCGAGGAGGCCACTGCCCTGGCCCCCTTCCGCGAGATGTACGAATTCGGCCTGGACCCGTTCCAGATCGAGGCGTGCAAGGCGCTGGAAGCCGGCAAGGGCGTGCTCGTGGCCGCGCCGACCGGCTCGGGCAAGACGATCGTCGGCGAGTTCGCCGTGCACCTGGCCCTGGCCCAGGGCCGCAAGTGCTTCTACACCACCCCCATCAAGGCGCTCTCGAACCAGAAGTACGCCGACCTGGTCAAGCGCTACGGCGCGGACAAGGTCGGCCTGCTGACCGGTGACAACAGCGTCAACTCCGAGGCGCCCATCGTGGTCATGACCACCGAGGTGCTGCGGAACATGCTGTACGCGGGCTCGCAGTCGCTGCTGGGCCTGGGCTACGTGGTGATGGACGAGGTGCACTACCTCTCCGACCGGTTCCGCGGGGCGGTGTGGGAGGAAGTGATCATCCACCTCCCCGAGTCCGTGACCCTGGTGTCGCTCTCCGCGACCGTCTCCAACGCCGAGGAGTTCGGCGACTGGCTGGACACCGTCCGCGGGGACACCGAGGTGATCGTCTCCGAGGAGCGGCCGGTCCCGCTGTGGCAGCACGTCATGGCCGGGCGCCGGATCTACGACCTCTTCGAGGAGGAGAGCGACCACGGCGGCCGCGGCTCCGCCCGCCGCGAGGTCAACCCCGACCTGCTGCGCATGGCGCGCATGGAGAACAGCCGCACCTACAACCCGCGGGACCGGCGGCGCGGGAAGATGGTCCGCGAGGCCGACCGGGAGCGGGAGCGGCGCTCGCGCAGCCGGATCTGGACCCCCGGCCGCCCCGAGGTCATCGAGCGCCTCGACAGCGAGGGGCTGCTGCCCGCGATCACCTTCATCTTCAGCCGGGCCGGCTGCGAGGCCGCCGTCCAGCAGTGCCTGTACGCGGGGCAGCGGTTGAACGACGACGAGGCCCGGCTCAAGGTGCGGGAGATCGTCGAGGAGCGCACCGCGTCCATCCCGGCCGAGGACCTGCACGTCCTGGGCTACTTCGAGTGGCTGGAGGGCCTGGAGCGGGGCATCGCCGCGCACCACGCCGGCATGCTGCCGACCTTCAAGGAGGTCGTGGAGGAGCTGTTCGTACGCGGCCTGGTCAAGGCCGTGTTCGCCACCGAGACCCTCGCGCTGGGCATCAACATGCCCGCCCGCACGGTGATCCTGGAGAAGCTGGTCAAGTGGAACGGCGAGCAGCACGCGGACATCACCCCCGGTGAGTACACGCAGCTGACGGGGCGGGCCGGGCGGCGCGGCATCGACGTGGAGGGCCACGCGGTGGTCCTGTGGCAGCGGGGCATGGACCCGGGCGCCCTCGCCGGCCTGGCGGGCACGCGCACGTATCCGCTGCGCTCCAGCTTCCGGCCCTCGTACAACATGGCCGTGAACCTGGTGCAGCAGTTCGGGCGGCACCGCTCGCGGGAGCTGCTGGAGACCTCGTTCGCCCAGTTCCAGGCGGACCGGTCGGTGGTGGGCATCTCCCGGCAGGTCCAGCGCAACGAGGAGGGCCTCCAGGGCTACCGCGAGGGCATGACCTGCCACCTGGGCGACTTCGAGGAGTACGCGCAGCTGCGCAGGGACCTCAAGGACCGGGAGACGGAGCTCGCCAAGCAGGGCGCGGCGCAGCGCCGGGCGCAGGCGGCGGCCTCGCTGGAGAAGCTGAAGCCGGGCGACGTGATCCACGTGCCGACGGGCAAGTTCGCGGGCCTGGCGCTGGTGCTGGACCCGGGGGTGCCGGCCGGGCGGGTCAACGGGCACCGCGGCTTCGAGTACCAGGAGGGCCCGCGCCCGCTGGTGCTGACCGCGGAGCGGCAGGTCAAGCGGCTGGCCTCGATCGACTTCCCGGTGCCGGTGGAGGCGCTGGAGCGGATGCGGATCCCCAAGTCGTTCAACCCCAAGTCCCCGCAGTCGCGGCGGGACCTGGCGTCGGCGCTGCGGACCAAGGCCGGGCACATCGTGCCCGACCGGCACCGCAAGGGCCGGGCGGCGGCGGCCGACGACCGGCAGATCGCGCGGCTGCGGGCCGAGCTGCGGGCGCACCCGTGCCACGGGTGCGACGAGCGCGAGGACCACGCGCGCTGGGCGGAGCGCTACCACCGGCTGCAGCGGGACACCAAGCAGCTGGAGCGCCGGATCGAGGGGCGCACCAACACCATCGCGCGCACCTTCGACCGGATCCACGCGCTGCTGACCGAGCTGGACTACCTGCGCGAGGACGAGGTCACCGAGCACGGCAGGCGGCTGGCCCGGCTGTACGGGGAGCTGGACCTGCTGGCCTCGGAGTGCCTGCGAGCTGGCATCTGGGAGGGGCTGAACCCCGCCGAGCTCGCCGCGTGCGTCTCCGCGCTCGTCTTCGAGGCGCGGCAGTCCGACGACGCGGTGGCGCCCAAGGTGCCGGGCGGTGCGGCCAAGGTGGCGCTCGGCGAGATGGTGCGGATCTGGGGCCGGCTGGACGCCCTGGAGGAGGAGCACCGGATCAACCAGGCCGAGGGCGTGGGCCAGCGCGAGCCCGACCTCGGTTTCGCGTGGGCGGCCTACCAGTGGGCTTCGGACAAGAGCCTGGACGAGGTGCTGCGCGAGGCGGAGATGCCGGCCGGGGACTTCGTCCGCTGGTGCAAGCAGGTCATCGACGTGCTCGGGCAGATCGCGGCGGCCGCTCCGGCCGCCGGTGAGGGCGGCAGCACGGTGGCGCGCAACGCGCGCAAGGCCGTGGACGCCCTGCTCCGCGGGGTGGTGGCCTACAGCTCGGTGGGCTAGCCCGCGCCTTCTCTCCCGGCCGCCCCTGCTTCGGAGCTTCCTCCGAAGCAGGGGCGGCTCTGATGTGGTCTGCACGCATGATCGAATCCGGCCGCGCTGTGCGAGGATCCGGCCATGAGTACGACAGGTCGCCGGGTGGGGCGCCCGCGGGCGCAGCGGAGGCAGCCGCAGAGCGGGCTGCCGCCCCGTCAGGAACTCCTCGTGGCGGCCGCCGAGCTGTTCACGGTCCGCGGATACGCGGCCACCACCACCCGGGCGGTGGCGGAACGGGCCGGCATGCGGCAGGCCACGATGTACCACTACTTCGGCGGCAAGGAGGAACTCCTCGCCGAGCTCCTGGAGTCGACGGTCGCCCCCTCCCTCCGGTTGGCCCGGCGGCTGCTCGCGGAGGGGGACCGCGCCGCCGAGACCCGGCTGTGGGAGCTGTGCCGCTCCGATGTGCTGCTGCTGTGCGGGGGGCCGCACAACCTCGGGGCGCTGTACCTGCTGCCGGAGGTGCGCAGCGAGCGGTTCGCCGGATTCCGGCGGATGCACCGGGAGCTGAAGGACTCCTACTGCAGGCTGCTGGCCCGCACCGGGGCCGCAGCCGGCCTGCCGGCTTCCGAACTGGAGCTCCGCGGGGACCTGGTGTTCGGGCTGATCGAGGGCGTGATCCTGGTCCACGACGCGGATCCGCCGCGCGAACCGGTCCGGTTCGCGGAGGCCACCGCCGACGCGGCGCTGCGGATCGCGGGGGTGCCGGCGGGCCGGGAGCGGGCTGCGGCCGGGGACCCCTCGCCGGCGTAGGGTCGGGCGGGGACGGGGCTACGGAGTGTCCCGAGGGGGCCAGGCGGCCAGGGTGCGGGTGCTTTCGAAGCGGTGGGCGCGGCCGGTGACGGGGTCGGTGAACTCCAGGCTCCGGGCGAGCAGTTGCAGCGGGTCGCGGTAGTCGTCGGGGGCCGGGTCGGTGACCTCGGGGTAGACCGGGTCCCCGAGGATCGGGACGCCGAGCGCGTTCATGTGCACGCGCAGCTGGTGGGTGCGGCCGGTCTGCGGGAGCAGCCGGTAGCGGCCCAGGCCGCCGCGGTGGGCGAGGAGTTCGATGCGGCTCTCGGCGTTGGCCGGGCCGGGGACCTCGGCCGCCGCCATCACCCCGCGGACCTTCTCGATGCGGCTGCGGACGGTGCGCGGCAGGGTGGCCGCCAGCTCCGGGTCGTGGCGGGCGACGGCCTCGTACTCCTTGCGGATCTCCTTGGCCTGGAACAGCTTCTGGTACGCGCCCCGGTCCTCGGGCCGCACCGTGAACATCACCAGCCCGGCGGTCAGCCGGTCCAGCCGGTGCGCCGGGCTGAGGGCGGGCAGCCCGAGGTCGCGGCGCAGCCGGGCGAGGACCGTCTCGGCGACGTGGGTGCCGCGCGGGGTGGTGGCGAGGAAATGCGGTTTGTCGGCCACGACCAGGTGCTCGTCCCGGTGGACGACGGTGACGGCGAAGGGCACCGGCGGCTCGGGCGGCAGCTCGCGGTGGAACCAGACGAACGCGCCGGGCTCGTACGGGTCCCCGGCCGCGCGGGGGCGGCCGTCGGCGCCGACGATCCCGCCGGAGGAGAGCAGCGCGGCGACCGCGTCCGCCCCGGCCCCGCCCGCGTACCGCTCGCGGAGGAAGGCGCCCAGGGTCTCCCAGGTGCCGTCCGCGGGCAGCCGCAGGCGCACGGGGTCGATCCCGTCCCGCTGGGGGAGGGGCGAGGGCGGGGGAGTGGGGCGGCGTCGCACCGCCCCACCCTACGTGCCGCCGCGGCGCGGACCGCGGTTCCCGTCGGGTCAGGCGGCGGAGCCGGACTGCTCCTGCTCGGCCTCGACCTGCGCGTTCCAGTCGCGCTTGATCGCGCGCCAGCCCTCGTCGGTCTGGCCCAGGCGCCAGTAGCCGGAGATGGACAGCTGCTCGCGGGGCACGGCCCGGTCGATGCGCAGGTGCCGGCGGAGCTCCTTGACGAAGCCGGCCTCGCCGTGGACGAACACCTGCGGGGTGCCGGCCGGGAAGGCGAGGGCGGTCACGGCCTGCACCAGCAGTTCGCCGACGGGGCGGTCCCCGCGGTGCAGCCACACCGGGGTGACCCCGTCGGCCGTGATGATCTTCAGCTCGTCCTCGGGGCCCGGGACCTCGATGAAGGCGTGCACGGTCGCCCCGGCCGGGATCCGCTCCAGCGAGGCGGCGATCGCGGGCAGGGCGCTCTCGTCACCGGCCAGCAGGTGCCAGTCGGCGGCCGGGTCGGGGGCGTACGCGCCGCCGGGGCCGAGGAAGTACACCCGCTCGCCGGGCCGGACCGAGGCCGCCCAGGGGCCGCCGACGCCCTCGTCCCCGTGCACCACGAAGTCGACGGTCATCTCCAGGTGCTCCGGGTCCCAGCTGCGCACCGTGTACGCGCGGTTGCGCGGCCACTCCTCGCGGGGGTGGGCGGCGCGGATCTGCTCCAGGTCCCAGGGCTCCTGGTACGTGGCGCCCTCCGCCGCGAAGAGGATCTTGATGTAGTGGTCGGTGAACTCGCCCGCGCCGAAGCCGGCCAGCTCCTCCCCGCCCAGGATGAGCCGCACCATGTGCTCTGTCAGCCGCTCGGTGCGCACGACGCGCGCAGTGCCGACCTTGCGGGCTGGTGCTTCTGCCACGGTTCTCCCCTGATCCCCTGGATGCGCTCCGGCAGGCGCCGGACGACTTAGGCTTGCCTAAGTTAACACTTCAGCGCTGGAGAGTGGAGAGCAGCCGGCCAACGGCTCCACCCAGCCCCCAGCGCTGGGCGAGCGCTTCGAGGGCCTCCGGGTCCGCGGGCGCGGCGGGCAGCGCCGGGTCGAAGGCCGGCAGCGGCACGTCCGAGGCCACCTTGACCACCTTCGGGGCCACCGCGACGTACGGCCGGGCCCCGTCGAGCTTCTTGCGCTGCGAAGGGGTCAGCTTCGAGGCCGGGTCGTCCACCGCGGCCATGATCCCTGCCAGGCTCCCGTACGCCTCCAGCAGTTTCGCGGCGGTCTTCTCCCCGATCCCCGGGACGCCCGGCAGGCCGTCGCTCGGGTCCCCGCGCAGCAGCGCCAGATCCGCGTACCCCGGGCCGTCCACCCCGTACTTCTCGCGCAGCACCGCCTCGTCCGTCAGCTGGAGGGTGCCCACCCCCTTGAGCGGGTAGAGCACGCGGATCCCGCGGGCGTCGTCGACCAGCTGGTAGAGGTCGCGGTCGCCGGTCACGATGTCCACCGGGCCCGCGGCCCGCCCGGCCAGGGTGCCGATCACGTCGTCCGCCTCGTACGAAGCCGCGCCCACCCGGGCGATGCCGAACGCGTCGAGCACCGCCTCGATCACCGGGATCTGCGGGAGCAGGGTGTCGGGGGTCTCCTCCTCGTCCGGCCCCGCCGGGATCTCCACGGCCACCCGGTGCGCCTTGTACGTCGGGATCAGCTCCACCCGCCAGTGCGGCCGCCAGTCGGCGTCCATGCAGGCCACGAGGTCGTCCGGCCGGTGGTCCTGGACCAGCCGGGCGATGAAGTCGAGCAGCCCGCGCACGGCGTTGACCGGGGTCCCGTCGGGGGCCCGGACCGAGTCCGGCACACCGAAGTACGCGCGGTAGTAGAGGGAAGCGGTGTCGAGGAGCATCAGGCGTCGGGTCACACCCAGGATGATGCCGCACCCCACCGACAGTGACCGTACGGGCACGTTCGTTCACCGGCGGCGTAGACCGGCTGGGCCGTGGGCGCGAAACCTGGGACCGAAGCTGCGTAAGGTGCTTACAGCACACCGATGTGCCGGGACAAGGGGAGGGCAGCCCCGCCATGGACCACACGGACGGCAACCGCGCCAGGGACGACAGGGACTCCCGGGACGACCGGGACGACCGGGACGACAAGGAAAAAGACCGCGAGAAGGACGCCAAGGAGCCGCTCCGGGTCGGAGTGGCCGTACGCAAGCGGCGGCGCGCGCTCCAGCTCACGCTGGCTGCGGTGTCGGCGCGCAGCGGCCTGTCGGTCCCCTTCCTCAGCCAGATAGAGAACGAGCGGGCCCGGCCGAGCATGCGCTCCCTGGAGCGCGTGGCCGATGCACTGGAGACCACCGCGGTCGAACTGCTGGCCGCCTCCGACAGCACCCGGACCGTCGACCTGGTGCGCGCCGACGACACCTCCGGGCTGGAGCCCGCGGCCGGGGTGCGCCCGCTGGTCCGCGGGCACCACCAGCTGCACGCGCTGGAGTTCACCGGCGAGCAGGACGCGGGCCGGGAGTACCAGCACCGCAACGACGAGCTGATGTACGTGGTCTCCGGGGCCTGCCAGGTCGAGGCGGAGGGGCGGGCCTACCGGCTGGAGAGCGGGGACGCGCTGTTCCTCTCGGGCGGGGTGCGCCACCGGTGGCGGGCGGCGACCGAGGACACCCGGATCCTGGTGGTCGCGGTCGGCGACCACATCGAGGCCACCGCCGAACCCCCGGGCCGCTGATGCGGGTCGTCTCCCTGGTGCCCTCGCTGACCGAGGCGGTCGCCGAGACCGCCCCGGGGCTGCTCGTCGGGGCCACCGACTGGTGCAGCCATCCCGCGGACCTCGCGGTCGCGCGGATCGGCGGCACCAAGAACCCGGACCCGGCCGCGATCACCGCCCTGCGGCCCGACCTCGTGATCGCGAACGAGGAGGAGAACCGGGCGCCCGACCTGGACGCCCTGCGCGCCGCCGGGCTGCGGGTGCTCGTGACCGAGATCCGCGACCTCCCGCAGGCCTTCCGCGAACTGGACCGGGTCCTGGTGGCGGGCTGCGGGCTGGCGCGGCCCCGCTGGCTGGACGAGGCGGAGGCCGCCTGGGCCGCGGTGCGCCCGGCCGGGCGGTGGACGGCGGTGGTGCCGGTGTGGCGGCGGCCGTGGATGGTGCTCGGCCGGGACACCTTCGCCGGCGACCTGCTGGCCCGGCTGGGCGTCCGCAACGCGTACGCGGACCATGCCGAGCGGTATCCGCGGGTGCCGGCGGACGGGGCCGCGCGCGGCTGCGACCTGGTGGTGCTGCCGGACGAGCCGTACGCCTTCTCGGCCGGCGACGGGCCGGAGGCCTTCCCGGGCCTGCCCGCCGCCCTCGTCAGCGGACGCCACCTGACCTGGTACGGGCCCTCGCTGCGGGAGGCCCCGGCGGTCCTGGGCGAGGCCCTGCGGGCGGCGCTGGAGCCGGCGGGCTGAGCTTGGGCGGCGGGCTGGACGGTGGCGCGGCGCGACGGGCGCCGCCGGCCGGGCGGCACCGGCCGGGCGGCACCGGCCGCAGTGCGCCGGGCCCGAGGACCGGCTGCAGCGCGGCAGGCCGGGCCGCGTACGCTGCGCACATGCGTTCCGTACGATGTTCCGCCCTGGTCCTCGGGGCCGTGCTGCTGGCCGGTGCCTGCGCCGCCCCCGACCGGGAGCCGCAGCCGGAGGAGCCGGCCCCGTCGGCCACGCTGCGGGGAGTCCCCCACGAGGCGTGGAACCTGGAGCCGGCTCCGCGAGGCACGGCCGCAGCGGACCGTACGGAGAAGTAGGTCAGCCGCGCGCTCCGGCGGGAACGGCGCAGGCGGGGGCGGGGGCCGCGAGCAGGCGCCCGGCGGCCAGGCCGCGCAGGGTGTGGAAGGCGGCGGTGAGCCAGGCGGCCACCAGGACCGCGAACAGCGCGGTGGCCAGCCACTCGAAGGCGATCAGGCCGGTGTGCCGGGCCAGGCCCTCGGCGCCGGTGACGCAGGTGCCGACGGGGAAGGTGAAGGCCCACCAGGTCATGGCGAAGCCCATCCCGGAGCGGGCGGCGCGAACCACCATGGACACGGCCAGGGCCAGCCACAGCAGGGCGAAGCCGATCACGGGCACCCCGTAGACCACCGCGAAGCCGCCGAGGGCGTCCGCGTACCCGCTGTCCACGGTGCCGGCGGCCTGGTCGGCGAGCTGGTTGACGGCGGTGACCGACTGGCCCAGGGGACCCAGCACCAGGAACAGGGTGGGGGTCAGGGGCAGGGGCAGGGGGTCGCCGGTCAGCAGCCGGCCGAAGATCAGGGGCAGCATCAGCAGGGTGGCCAGCAGGCTGATCCCGTACATGGCGTAGCAGGCCAGCAGGAGGCTCTCGCGGGCCTGGCCGGCGGCCAGGTGGGGGATGAGCAGGGGGCCGACCGCGGCCGAGACCATGGGGGCGACCACGGGCAGCAGCCACACGGGGGTGGCGGAGCCCGGGGCGACCTGGTGCCGGGTGACCATCAGGAAGGGTACGGCCACGGCGGCGGTCAGGCCGATGGCGGTGCCGGCGGTGAACAGCACGGTGTCCACGGCCACGGCGGCCGGGAGGCCGATCAGGTCCTTGCCGACGATGACGGTGCCGGCGCCGACCGCGAGCAGGGCCATCGAGAGGCAGCCGTAGAAGGGGGCCACGGCGGGGTCCATGAGGTGCGCGCGGGCCTGGTCGCGGTGGTGCAGCCAGTGGCCGGCGCGGGCGGTGAGGAGCACGGCGAGGGCGAGCGCGGACAGCGCCCAGACGAGCTGGCAGACCACCCGCTGTCCCGGCAGCTGGACCGGGAGGGCGGCACCCGCGTTGGCGATGATCGCCGTGCCCATGACGGAGGCGTACCAGTTGGGGCCCAGGTGGCGCAGCGCCGGGAGGCGGCGGGCGGGGCCCTGGGCGGTGGTACGGGCGAAGCGGGTGCCGGGTCGGAGGTCTGTGAGGGAGGACATGGCCCCAGCGTGCGCCGCGGCGGAACCCGCCAGTAGAACCGTTCTTCCTATGGCCCCATAAACTGGATTTATGAGCAACATCCCGAAGGGTCCGCACGATCCCGCCCCGGACGTCCCGCTGGCCCACCGGGTGCCCGACCTGGGCGCCCTGGAGCTGCTGCTCGCGGTGGCCCGCCTGGGCAGCCTGGGGGCGGCGGCCCGTCAGCTGGGCATCACCCAGCCCGCGGCCAGCGCCCGGATCCGCGCCCTGGAGGTCCGGCTCGGCGTGGGTCTCGTGGACCGGTCCCCGCGCGGCTCCACCCTGACCGCCGAAGGCGCCCTGGTCACGGACTGGGCGCGGGCGGTGGTCGAGGCGGCCGAGGCCTTCGACGCGGCGGCCCAGGCGCTGCGCGGCCGCCGGGACTCGCGGCTGCGGGTGGCGGCCAGCATGACCATCGCCGAGTACCTGCTGCCGGGCTGGCTGGTGGCCCTGCGCGCCGAGCGGCCGGGCACGGCGGTCTCGCTGCACGCCGGGAACTCGGCCACGGTGGCCGAACGGGTCCTCGCCCACGAGGACGACCTCGGCTTCGTGGAGGGGCTGACGGTGCCCGACGGGCTGGACTCGGCCGTGATCGCGCACGACCGGCTGGTGGTGGCGGTGGCGCCCGGGCACCCCTGGGCCCGGCGGCGGGCGGAGCTGCCGGCGGGGGAGCTGGCGGCCACCCCGCTCATCCTGCGCGAGCGCGGCTCGGGCACCCGGCAGGTCCTGGACGCGGCCCTCGCCGCGCACGGGGGGCTGGCGGCGCCGCTGTTGGAACTGGCCTCGACCACCGCGGTGAAGGCGGCCGCGGTCAGCGGGGCGGGGCCGTGCGTGCTGAGCGAACTGGCGCTCGGTGCGGAGCTGGCCGCCCGGCAGCTGGTCGCCGTACCGGTGGCGGGGGCGCCGCTGCGGCGGGCCCTGCGCGCGGTGTGGCCCTCCGGTGCGCGGCCGGCGGGGCCGGCGCGGGACCTGCTGTCGCTGACGCGGTTGGCCGGCTGAGCCGGCCGTCCTGCGGCGGGGTCGGCCCGGCCGCTCCGCCGGGTGGGCGGGGCGGCCGGGCCGGTGGGGGTGGGCCTGCCGGGTGGGGATGGCGGTCCCGGCGGCCCCGGGAGGTGGACCTGTCTGCTGCGCGGGGGCCTTGCACGGGGCTCCGCCCCGGACCCCGGTCCTCAATCGCCGGACGGGCTGGATTGTGCCGGGCCGGTTTGCCGGGGAGGGGGATCCTGCGCAGCACGCGGGGCTCCGCCCCGGACCCCGGTCCTCAATCGCCGGACGGGCTGGATCTTCGCCGGCTCGGTCCGGAACCGGAGCCGGAGCCGGAGCCGGGGCGAGGCGGGGGGCGGGCCGGGGAGTGTCAGGTGACCGGGGCCGTTGCGCGGCAGGACTCGATCAGGGACTGCATGACGCGGAGGTCCGTGCCGCGTTCCGGATGCCACTGGACGCCCAGGACCCACTGCTCGCCGGGCAGTTCCACGGCCTCGACCGTGCCGTCCTCGGCCCAGGCCGAGACGATCAGCCCTGTGCCCAGCCGGTCCACCGCCTGGTGGTGGTAGGTGGGCACGTCGCAGGGCTCGGGGGCGATCGCCGCGTACCGGGTGCCCGCCACCGGCTGGACCGGATGCGGGGTGACCACGGCCGGGGCGGCCGCGTGCCCGTCGATGTGCTGGACCAGGGTGCCGCCGAGGGCCACGTTCAGCACCTGCATGCCGCGGCAGATGCCCAGCAGCGGCAGGGTGCCCTCGGCCAGCGCGGCCTGCACCAGGGCCAGTTCCCACGTGTCGCGCGCCGGGTTGGCCGGGCCGGTGCGCGGCTCGCGCGCCGCCCCGTACCGGGCGGGATCTACGTCCGGACCGCCCGAGACCACCAGCCCGTCCAGCCGCTCCACCAGCGCGGCCGCCACCTCGGGTTCGTCGGGCGGGAGCAGTACCGCGGTGCCGCCGCACGCCTGGACGAGCTCGTGGTACCCGGAGGGGGCGAGGGCCGCGGGAACGTCCCAGGGCCCGTAGCGGGTGGACGCCTCCAGGTAGGTGGTGATGCCGATGAGCGGCCTGTGCACGGTGGGAACCTCCGGACGGGATGGGGCGGGACGGGGGCGGGAAAGGCGTGAAACGGACGGTCGGGCGGGCGGTGCGGCCGGATCAGCCGCGGTCGAGTTCCGCCTCGGCCGCGGCCAGGGCGGCGAACTCCTCCTCGGGCGCGCCCGCCACCAGACGGTGCCGACTGTAGAAGGCGAAGTAGGCCAGGGCGACGGCGTACACGGCGACTGCGATGAATGCCGCGTCCTTGTCCACCAGGAAGGTGGCGACGAGGGCCGACAGGGCGAGTACGAAGGCCACCGAGGAGGTCGCGATGCCGCCCGGGGTCCGGTACGGCCGGGCCAGCCCCGGCTCGCGCCGCCGCAGCACGATGTGCGACAGGGCCATGAGCGCGTACGAGATCGTCGCGCCGAAGACGGCGATGTTGAGCATGCGGGCCCCGTTGCCGGTGGCCGCGGCGAGGGCGAAGCCGATCGCGCCGGGGATCAGCAGGCCCAGGTACGGGGCCTTGCGGCGGCTGGTCAGCGAGAGGAACCGGGGCAGGTACCCGGCCCGGGAGAGGGCGAACAACTGGCGGGAGCCGGCGTAGATGAGCGAGAAGAAGGAGGCCACCAGCCCGGCCAGGCCCGCGTAGTTGACGAACCGGCTCAGTGCGGTGGGGCCGCCGTCCCCTTCCAGGGCGACGACCAGCGGGTTCCCCGCGTCCTTCACCGCGGCCGCGCCCTGCGCCCCGGTGGCCGCGAAGAAGGTGAGCACCGCGAGGAGTACGAGCACGCCCATGGAGATGGCCAGGGCCTTGGGCATGGAGCGCACCGGGTCCTGGGCCTCCTCCGCGGCCAGCGGCACCCCTTCGACCCCGAGGAAGAACCACATGCCGAAGGGGAAGGCCGCCCAGATGCCGAGGACCCCGAAGGGAAGCCAGGAGCTCGATCCGGCGGCGCCCGGGTCCACCGGGATGTCGTCGAGGCCGCCCGCGTCGAAGCCGGTGAAGGCGCCGACGGCGAAGACCAGCAGGGCGGCGACCGCGATGGCGGTCACGACCAGGCTGAAGCGCAGGGCCTCGCCGACGCCCCACAGGTGGATGCCGATGAACAGGGCGAAGCAGGCCAGGTAGACGGGCCAGCCGGAGGTGAGCCCGAACAGGCCGAGGGATTCCACGTAGTCGCCGATGAAGATGACGATCGCGGCCGGGGCGAGGATGTACTCGATGAGGATGGCGGTGCCGGTCAGGAAGCCGCCCCAGGTGCCGAGCGCGCGCCGGGCGAACCCGTAGCCGCCGCCCGCGGTGGGGAGGATCGCCGAGAGCTCGGCGAGGGAGAACACCAGGCAGGCGTACATGGCGCCCATCAGCACGGTGGCGAGGGCGAGGCCGCCGAAGCCGCCCTTGGCCAGGCCCAGGTTCCAGCCGGAGAAGTCCCCGGACACGACGTAGGCGACGCCCAGGCCGGTGAGCAGGAGCCAGCCGGCGCTGCCCCGGCGCAGGGTGCGGCGCTCCAGGTAGTCGGCGTCGGGGCCGGCGGCAGCGGAAGGGGTCGGAGCGGCCGAAGGGGCGGAAGGGGCGGAAGGGGCGGAAGGGGCCGCGGGGGCGGCGGGGGAGGTGCTCGCGGACCCTGCTGGTGTGCTCTCGGCATAGTCGGCCATGTGCGCTCCTGCCTCGGGATGCTTGCGCAGGGTGGACGGTACCCCGGCAATGGTTTAGGCGCATACCTTTGCGGCCGGATCCGGCCACGCGCAAGACCCGTGCGTAAAACGGCCGTTACGGAACCCTCACGCGCGGCTCAGGCCAGGAACCCGCGCAGCAGGGCCGCCGTGCCGCAGCAGTGCTCGCGCATCACCTCGCGGGCGGCCTCGGCGTCCCGCTCCAGCACCGCCCCCACCAGCACCTCGTGCTGCTGCTGGGAGTGTTCGAGGTTGCGCACCAGCAGCGGGATGCAGTCCAGCAGCTCGTTGACGGTCGCGCGGACGGCCGCGTACTGCGCGGTGAGGGTGGGGGAGCCGGACAGCTCGGCCAGGGTCAGGTGGAAGAGCGTGTCCCGGCGCCGGTAGTCGGACAGCGGCGCGTCGTGGGTGGCCTGCAGCGCCGCGCGCAGCCGGGCGGCGTCCGGCCCGGCCAGGCCCTGGGCGGCGCACAGTCCGGCGGCGCCCACCTCCAGCACCTCGCGGAAGCGCAGCACGTCCTCGATGTCCACGCCGGCGACCCGGCGGCGCAGCTCCGCCTCGGCGCTGTCCGCGGGAGTGTCGGGGCGGGGCAGCACGAACGTACCGCCGTACCGGCCGCGCCGGCTCTCCAGCAGGCCCTGGTCCTGGAGCACCTTCAGCACCTCGCGGAGGGTGACCCGGCTGATTCCCATCCGCTCCGCCAACTCCCGCTCGGGCGGAAGTCGTTCGCCGGCGGGCACCAGGCCGAGTCGGACCACCTGGAGGATCTGGGCCAGGGCCTCCTCGAAGCCGTTGCCGGCGCGCACCTGGCGCAGCACCGGGTTCAGCCGGTCCGCGCCCCCCGGGTTCACACTTTCGACGGCCACGATGGCTTCCCCTCTTCCCAAGCAATGGTTGTTCCCCATACCTTATGGCTTCTCGGCGCACCGAAGGAGAGAATCCCGTGGTAGACCGCACGCCGCCGCTCGGCATCGGGGAGCTTCGCGCCCTCGTCGCCGCCGGCGAGATCGACACAGTCGTCCTGGCCTTCCCCGACATGCAGGGCCGGCTCCAGGGCAAGCGGTTCGCCGCACAGTTCTTCCTCGACGACGTCCTCGCGCACGGCACCGAGGGCTGCAACTACCTGCTCGCCGTGGACGCCGACATGAACACCGTCGACGGCTACGAGATGTCCTCCTGGGACCGGGGCTACGGCGACTTCGCCATGCACCCGGACCTGTCCACCCTCCGCCGGGTCCCCTGGAACGAGGGGACCGCGATGGTCATGGCCGACCTCGCCTGGAACGACGGCAGCCCCGTCGTCGCCGCCCCCCGCCAGATCCTGCGGCGCCAGCTGGAGCGCCTCGCCGCCCACGGCTGGACCGCACAGGTCGGCACCGAGCTGGAGTTCATCGTCTTCAAGGACACCTACGAGCAGGCCTGGAACTCCGCCTACCGGGACCTGACCCCGGCCAACCAGTACAACATCGACTACTCGGTCCTCGGCACCGGCCGCATCGAGCCGCTGCTGCGCCGGATCCGCAACGAGATGGGCGCCGCCGGGCTGACCGTCGAGTCCGCCAAGGGCGAGTGCAACCTCGGACAGCACGAGATCGCCTTCCGCTACGACGAGGCGCTCGTCACCTGCGACCAGCACTCCGTCTACAAGACCGGGGCCAAGGAGATCGCCGCCCAGGAGGGCATGTCCCTCACCTTCATGGCCAAGTACAACGAGCGCGAAGGCAACTCCTGCCACATCCACCTCTCGCTCGCCGACGCCGAAGGCCGCAACGTCATGGCGGGTGACGACGGCGGCCCGCACCACGGGATGTCACCCGTCATGCGGCACTTCCTCGCCGGACAGCTCGCGGCCCTCCGGGAGTTCTCCCTTCTCTACGCCCCGAACATCAACTCGTACAAGCGGTTCCGCCCGGGTTCCTTCGCGCCCACGGCCGTCGCCTGGGGAGCGGACAACCGGACCTGCGCCCTGCGGGTGGTCGGCCACGGCCGCTCCATGCGCTTCGAGAACCGCCTCCCCGGCGGGGACGTCAACCCGTACCTGGCCGTCGCCGGCCTGGTCGCGGCCGGGCTCTACGGCATCGAGAACCGCCTCGAACTGCCCCCCGCCTGCCCCGGCAACGCCTACACCGCCGACTACGAACACGTACCCGGCACCCTGCGCGAGGCCGCCGAGCTGTGGGAGAACAGCGCCATCGCCAAGGCCGCCTTCGGCGACGAGGTCGTGGCCCACTACCGCAACATGGCCCGCGTCGAGCTCGACGCCTACGACTCCGCGGTGACCGACTGGGAACTGCGCCGCTCCTTCGAACGCATGTGAGGCACCACTTGCACCCGCTCGAACACCAGGTACTCAACCCCGCCACCGAAGAGCTCGTGGCCACCGTCCCGGCCGCCACGGCCGCCGACGTGGACGCGGCCGTCACCCGCGCCGCGGCCGCCCAGCGGTCCTGGGCCGCCACCGCCCCCGCGGACCGGGCCCGGCTGCTGCGCCGCTTCGCCGCCGTCGTCGACGAGCACCGCGAGGAGCTCGCCCGGCTGGAGGTCACCGAGGCCGGGCACACCATCGGCAACGCCCGCTGGGAGGCGGGCAACGTCCGCGACCTGCTCGACTTCGCCGCCGGGGGAGTGGAACGGCTCTCCGGACGGCAGATCCCGGTCCCCGGCGGCCTCGACGTCACCTTCCTCGAACCCCTCGGCGTGGTCGGCGTCATCGCGCCGTGGAACTTCCCCATGCCGATCGCCGCATGGGGCACCGCCCCGGCCCTCGCCGCCGGGAACGCCGTCATCCTCAAACCGGCCGAGACCACCCCGCTCACCGCACTCCGGCTGGCCGCACTCGCCCTGGAGGCGGGCCTGCCCGAACACCTCTTCCAGGTGCTGCCCGGGGCCGGCCCGGTCGCCGGGGACGCCCTCGTCGAGCACCCCGGCGTGGCGAAGATCGTCTTCACCGGCTCCACCCGGGTCGGCAAGCAGATCATGGCCAAGTGCGCCGCCCGCGTGAAGCGGGTGACCCTCGAACTCGGCGGGAAGAGCCCCAACATCGTCTTCGCCGACGCCGACCTCGAAGCGGCCGCCGCCGCCGCGCCGATGGCCTTCCTCGACAACAGCGGCCAGGACTGCTGCGCCCGCACCCGGATCCTCGTCCAGCGGTCCGTGTACGACGAGTTCCTCGCCCGCCTCGCCCCCGCCGTCGAGAAGGTGGTCGTGGGCGACCCCGCCGACGAGCGCACCGAGATGGGCCCGCTGATCTCCCGCGCCCAGCTGGAGCGCGTACGGTCGTACGTCACCGAAGAGCTCACGGCCGTCCGCGGCACCGCCCCCGAAGGCCCCGGCTTCTGGTACCCGCCGACCCTCGTCACCGGCGCCGCGCCCACCGCGCCCGTCGCCGCCGAGGAGGTCTTCGGACCCGTCGCCGTCGTCCTGCCCTTCGAGGACGAGGAGGAGGCCGTCCGGCTGGCCAACGCCACCGAGTACGGGCTCTCCGGCTCGCTCTGGACCCGCGACGTGGGCCGCGCCATCCGCGTCTCCCGCGCCGTCCGGGCCGGCAACCTGTCCGTCAACTCCCACAGCAGCGTCCGCTACTGGACCCCTTTCGGCGGCTTCGGCCAGTCGGGACTCGGCCGCGAGCTCGGCCCCGACGCCCTCGCCGCCTTCACGGAAACCAAGAACGTCTTCATCAGCACGGAGGCCTGAACCCGATGAGCACCGAAGAGATCGTCTGCCGCCGCCTGGTCGGCCGCACCGCCGTCATCACCGGGGCCGGCAGCGGCATCGGCCTCGCCACCGCCCGCCGCCTCGCGTCCGAGGGCGCGAACGTGGTCTGCGCGGACATCGACGAGAAGGCGGGCAAGGCCGCCGCCGAGGAGGTCGGCGGCACCTTCGTCAAGGTCGACGTCACCGACCCCGAAGAGGTCGAGGCCCTGTTCAAGACCGCTTACGACACCTACGGCTCGGTGGACATCGCCTTCAACAACGCCGGCATCTCGCCCCCCGACGACGACTCGATCCTCACCACCGGCCTGGAGGCCTGGAAGCGGGTCCAGGACGTCAACCTCACCTCGGTCTACCTCTGCTGCAAGGCGGCCCTGCCCTACATGCAGCGCCAGGGCCGCGGCTCCATCATCAACACCGCCTCCTTCGTGGCGATCATGGGCGCCGCCACCTCCCAGATCTCGTACACCGCCTCCAAGGGCGGGGTGCTCGCGATGTCCCGCGAACTCGGCGTGCAGTTCGCCCGCGAGGGCATCCGCGTCAACGCCCTGTGCCCGGGGCCGGTCAACACCCCGCTCCTCCAGGAGCTGTTCGCCAAGGACCCGGAGCGCGCCGCGCGCCGCCTCGTGCACATCCCGCTGGGCCGGTTCGCCGAGCCCACCGAGATCGCGGCCGCCGTCGCCTTCCTCGCCAGCGACGACTCCTCGTTCATCAACGCCACCGACTTCCTCGTCGACGGCGGCATCTCCGGGGCCTACGTCACCCCCCTGTAGACCGCCCGCGGCGGACGCCGTCCCCAGGCCGCCTCCCCCCCGGGTGTCCGCAGCCCCTCCGCCGGGGCGCGCACCGAGCGTTCACCCGGATCCCCCCACCCCGACAGCCGGGCGTCGCACGACGCCCGGCTGTCGCGTCTACCGTCCGCGACGATCACCCCCAGACAGGAGCGCCACCCGAGTGACCACCTTCACCACCCCGCGCGGACTGCCGGCCGTCGCCGCCGCCCTCGCGATCGCCGCGGGCGGGCTCGCCGCCGCCGCACCCGCCCAGGCCGCCCGCCCCGCCGCCACCGGCTCCCCGGCCGCCGCGCACTGCACCCTCCCGCAGGTCGGCGGCGGCTGGTACGGCGACAACCGGGCCCGCCTCCAGCGGCTCGTCGACACGTACGGCACGTGCAGCCCGCAGCGGCCCGGCGGGAGCGCCAAGCCCCTCGCCGTCTTCGACTGGGACAACACCGTCGTCAAGAACGACGTCGGCGACGCCACCATGTTCTGGATGCTGCGCAACGGCCGGATCCGCCGGCCCGCGGGCGGGGACTGGACCACCACCAGCCGGTACCTCACCGAACCCGCCGCCCGCTCCCTGGCCGCCGCCTGCGACGGCCTGGCCGCCCCCGGCGCCCCGCTGCCCACCGGCACCCCGGCCGGCACCGCCTGCGCCGACGAGATCAACGCCGTCTACGGCACCGGGGCCACCACCGCCGGCGCCCCCGCCTTCGCCGGCTGGAACCGCCGCACCACCGAACCCGGGTACGCCTGGCTGGCCCAGCTCCTGCACGGCTGGACCCCTGCGCAGATACGTTCCTTCGCCGCGGCCGCGCGCACCGAGAACCTCGCCGCGCCCATCGGCGCCAAGCAGCAGGTCGGCAGCGGCTCCGCCACCGGCTGGGTCCGCTACTACGACCAGCAGAAGGACCTCGTCCGCACCCTGCAGCGGGCCGGCTTCGACGTGTGGATCAGCTCCGCCTCCCCGCAGCCCGTGGTCGAGGTCTGGGCCCGCGGGATCGGCATCGGTCCCGGCCGCGTCATCGGGATCCGCAACACCACCACGCCCCGCGGCCGCCTCACCACCCACCTCCAGGGCTGCGGGACCGTCCGCGACGGCCAGGACTCGATGATCACGTACATCGACGGCAAGCGCTGCTGGATCAACAAGGCCGTCCTCGGGATCCGCGGCGCCGCCGCCGAGAAGGTCCAGCCGGCCGGCCGCCGCCAGGTGTTCGCCGCCGGGGACTCCGACACCGACGTATCGTTCCTGCGCGACGCGACCGCCCTGCGCCTGGTCCTCAACCGCAACAAGAACGAGCTGATGTGCCGGGCGTACGACAACAGCGACCGCCGCTGGATCGTCAACCCCATGTTCATCGAGCCGAAGAAGCAGAAGACCACCCCGTACCCCTGCGCCAGTACCGCCTACACCGGGGCCGACGGCACCCCGGCCCCGGTGCTGCGCAAGGACGGCAGCACCGTCCCCGACCAGCTCGACACCGTGTACTGAGCCGGGGCCGGGCACCGGGCCCGGCCCCCGCCCACCGCCTCAGAGGAAGGTGCGGCCCTCGCCCCGGTAGGTCGGGACGGCGGCCGTCACCCGGTCCCCCTCCACGAGGTGCAGCTCGTCGAAGCGCTCGCACATCTCGCCCGCCTTCGCATGGCGGAACCACACCCGGTCGCCGATCAGCAGGTCGTCGGCCGGGGCCCCCAGGAGCGGGGTCTGCACCTCGCCGGCCCCCTCCTGCGGGTCGTACCGCAGCCCCTGCGGCAGGTACGGGACCGGCAGCCGGTCCGCGCCCGCCGCCCCGGAGGCCGGGTAGCCGCCGCCCAGCACCGTCACCACGCCCACCCCGGGGCGCCGCACCACCGGCTGCGCGAACAGCGCCGCCGGCCGGCCCCGGAACGAGGTGTAGTTGTCGAACAGCCGCGGCACGTACAGCCCCGAGCCGGCCGCGATCTCCGTCACCGCCGCCTCGGCCGCCGTGTGCTGCACACTGCCCGTACCGCCGCCGTTGACGAACTCCAGTTCACCCACGGCCTCGCGGACGGCCCGCACCACCTCCGCCCGCCGCACCGCCAGCTCCTTGCGCGCGGCCGCCTGCATCAGCCGGACCGCCCGCGAGCGCAGCGGCCGCCCGGCCACCGCGTCCCCGACCCCGGCGATGTGCCCCTCGTACGCCATCAGGCCCACCACACGGAAGCCAGGGCGCTGCTGCACGGTCCGCGCCAGGGCCGCCAGCGCGGCCGGCTCGCGCAGCGGGGAGCGCCGCGCGCCCACCCGGACCCGGCCGCCGAACAGGTGCAGCGCCGTGTCCAGCTCCAGGCACACCCGGATCTCCTGCGCGCCGCCCGCCCGCGCCCGGTCGATCAGGTCCAGCTGGGCCACGTCGTCGACCATCACGGTCACGGCCGCCGCCAGCTTCGGATCGCCCGCCAGCTCCGCGTATCCGGCCCGGTCCGCGGAGGGATAGGCGAGCAGCACGTCCTCGAAGCCGGACCGGGCCAGCCACAGCGACTCGGCGAGCGTGTACGACATCAGGCCCGCGAACCCGTCCATGGCCAGGACCCGTTCCAGCAGCGCCCGGCACCGGACCGACTTGCTCGCCACGCGCACCGGCTTGCCCCCGGCCCGGCGGCGCAAGTCCCGCGCGTTCGCGTCGAACGCCTCCAGATCGACGATCGCGAGCGGAGCGTCGAGATGGGCGGTGGCCCGGTCGTAGCGGGCCCGGTCGGCGGCAGGGGAAGTCATGCGCGCAGCGTGCCAGATCGCGCTACCCGTGGGTAGGGGTCAACCCGTCCGCACACGGCCACCGGAGCCCCGCCGGGCCCCGTAGAGTACGCGGCGTACGAGGGGTACGGAACGGGGGCGGATCCGCATGACGACCAGTCACCACCCGCCCGAACCGCGCCCGCGGCCCCCCGCCCCGGCCCCGGGCCCGGGCCCTGGCCCGCAGGGCAGGTTTCCGGCCCGGTCCGCACCACCGCCCGGACCCTGGTCCGCACCACCCCCCGGACCCTGGTCCGCGCCGCCTTCCGGACCCCGGCCCGCCCGCCACCCGGCAGGCCCGGCCGAGCACTCCGGCCCACCCGAACACTCAGGCCCGTCCGCGCACTTCGGCCCGGGCCCGGCCGAGCCGCGGCCGCTCCCGCCCGGCCCCGGCCCGTACCCGCAGGCCCGCCCCGCGTCCGGGCCGCATCCCGCTCGGCACCCCGGCCCCGGATCCCCCCCGACGCCCCCGCCCCGCCCCGGCCCGCCGCCGGGGGAGCCGGGGCCGGGCGCGGCCCCCGCGCGGGCGGGCCGGGGGGCCCGCGCCGCAGCCGTCGTCTGCTGGGTGCTCGGCAGCGGGCTCGTGGCCGGCGCCGTGGCCGGGAGCTGGGCCGCACGGGCCGTGGAGGAGGTGCCCGCCGACGAGGCCTCCTGGGCGCGGGCCGGCGAACTCTGGCGGGAGGAGCCCGTGGACACCCTGCTCCCGCCGGTCCTCGTGGGCGAGGGCGCCGGGCCCGGCGGGGCCGCCCGCCGCTGGATCCGCACCTCGGTCGCCCCCGACGGCCCCTGCACCCCGGCCCTCGGGGACGCCTGGGCGCAGGCCCTCGCCCCCGTCGGCTGCACCCGGCTGCTCCGGGCCACGTACACCGATGCCACCCGCAGCTCGGTCGTCAGCGCGGGGATGGTCTTCACCCCCGCCGGCCGCACCGCGATGGGCACCCTGCGCGCCCGCTTCGAACCCGTCGCCCCGCCGCCCCGCGCCCTCGGCCTCGCCGACCGGCAGCGCGCCAGCTGGGCCGTCTCCGTCCTCCCCGACGCCCCCGTGGTCGTCTACGCCGTGTCCGCCTTCGCCGACGGCCGCACGGTCGCGCGCCCCCGCCCCGCCGCCTCGGCCACCGCCCCCACCGACACCAGCCCCGCCGCCCAGGCCGGCCTCGGCCACGAGGCACAGGCGGTGGCCGACCGCATCGAGCGGGCCCTGCGCCGCACCGCCGCCGGCCCCGCCCCGGCCGCCCGCCCGGGGGCCGGCCGGTGACCGCGCGCACGGGGCGGCCCGTCGTACGGGCGCTGGGGGCCGTGCTCGGCCTCGCCGCGGCCTCCGTGGCCGGGAGCGCGGCGCCCGCGGCGGCCGACGGCATCCGCGACCGGCAGTGGGCCCTCGAAGCACTGCACGCGCACGAGGCCTGGCAGACCACCGACGGGGCCGGGGTCACCGTGGCCGTCCTCGACACCGGAGTCGACGCCACCCACCCCGACCTGCGCGGCCAGGTGGCCGAGGGCACCGACCTGGTCGGCTTCGGCGCCGCCCGCGGGGACCGCACCTGGGCCCGGCACGGCACCGCCATGGCCGGGATCATCGCGGGCCGCGGCCACGGCCCCGGCGACGGCCGCGGAGTGCTCGGCATCGCACCCGGCGCCCGCATCCTGCCGGTCCGCGTGATCCTCGAAGAGGGCGACCCAGGCCGCGCCAAGGCCCGGCAGAGCAAGGGCGGCGCCCTCGCCGAGGGCATCCGCTGGGCCGCCGACCACGGCGCCGACGTGATCAACCTCTCCCTCGGCGACGACAGCGCCTCCGCCCACCACGAGGCCGCCGAGGACGAGGCGGTCCAGTACGCCCTGGCCAAGGGCATCGTCGTGGTCGCCTCCGCCGGCAACGGCGGCCAGGGCGGCGACCGGGTCTCCTATCCGGCCGCCTACCCCGGGGTGATCGCCGTCACGGCCGTCGACCGCCTCGACAACAAGGCCCCCTTCTCCACCCGCCACTGGTACGCCACCGTCAGCGCCCCCGGCGTGGACATCGTCATCGCCGACCCCGACCGCAGCTACTACGAGGGCTGGGGCACCAGCGCCGCCGCCGCCTTCGTCTCCGGTGCCGCGGCCCTGCTGCGCTCCGCCTACCCGGGCCTGTCGCCCGCACAGATCAAGCGGCTGCTGGAGGACACCGCCCGGGACGCGCCCGAAGGCGGCCGCGACGACTCCCGCGGGCACGGCCTGGTCGATCCCGCCGCCGCGCTGGCCGCCGCCGCGCGGCAGACGCCCGAGCCCGCCGTGCCGGTGCCCGCACCCGCGCCGCAGCGCTGGTTCGGGCCCGGCCCCCGGCCCCCGGCCCCGCCGGACCCGGCCGCCTCGCTGCCCGCGCTCACCGCCGGCGGGGCCGGGGCGCTGCTGCTGGCCGCGGGCCTCGCGCTCGGACGCCGCCGCCGCGCACCGGCGGACCCCGGGGGCCGGGGCAGGGGATAGGGTCGGGTGATTGTGGCCCTGAAGAACATTCCCGACCCCGGTTTCTCCGAAGACGACGGCTCCGCCGATCCCCGGCTGAGCGCGGCCCTCGCCGCGTGGGCCGAGGACAGATCGGCCGAGCCCCAGGTGCTGGCCGCCCTCGCGGGTGCGCGCCTGCTGGTCCCCGTGGTCGCCGTCCTCGGCGAGGTCGAGGAGGACCCGGAGACCGGGCTGCGGCGGGAGAAGACCAGCGACATGGCCGTGCCCACCCTGCGGGCCGGCGACCGGCGGGCGCTGCCCGCCTTCACCTCGACCGAGTCCCTGGCCCGCTGGGACCCCTCGGCCCGCCCCGTGGCCGTACCGCTGCACCAGGCGCTCCAGGCCGCCGCCCACGAGAAGGCCGACACCGTCGTCCTCGACATGGCCGGCCCGGTCACCTACCAGCTCACCGGGGCCGCCCTGCTCGCCCTCGCCGAGGGCCGCAGCTCGGCGGACCCGCTGGCCGACCCCGCCGTCACCGCCGCGGTCCGTGCGGCCGTCGCCGCCGAGCCCGCCGTGCTGCGGGCCCACCTCGCCCCGGGCGGCCCCGACGCGGACGGCATCCTCGCCATCGTCCTCGCCGACGGTACGCAGGCCCCGGCCGCGGCCCGCCGGGTCGCGGAGGCCCTGGCCGCCGACGAGACGCTGCGGGCCCGCCTGGTGCGCGGGCTCAACCTGGCGCTGCTGCCCGCCGCCGCCCCCGCCCCGCCCGGCGAGCCGCTGTTCACCCGCTGAACCGCCGGGAACGCGACGAGGCCGGCACCCGGACACGCGGTCCGGGTGCCGGCCTCGGCACATGCACGGCAGATCAGGAACAGCAGGAGCAGCAGAAAAGCAGAAGGAGAGCAGAACGGGTGGGAGCGGCCGCGGCGGCGCGGCCGTCCCGTCAGGCGAAGACCGGGCCCGTGAACTTCTCGCCCGGGCCCTGGCCCGCCTCGTCGGGGACGATCGAGGCCTCGCGGAAGGCCAGCTGGAGCGACTTCAGCCCGTCACGCAGCGGAGCCGCGTGGAAGGAGCTGATCTCGGTCGCGCTCGCGGTGACCAGCCCGGCCAGGGCCGTGATCAGCTTGCGGGCCTCGTCGAGGTCCTTGTGCTCGGAGTCCGGCTTGTCGAGGCCGAGGTTGACCGCGGCGGCGCTCAGCAGGTGGACCGCCACCGTGGTGATCACCTCGACCGCGGGCACGTCCGCGATGTCGCGGGTCATGGCGTCGTAGTCGGGGGCGTCCGGGGCCTGGCCGGCCTCCGGGGCGGTGGGGGGCGTCGCGTCAGTCATGCCTCACACGATAAGCCGGTGGGCGGGAGGCGGACGACGCCGGTCCGCTCCCACCCGGTTCGCACCCGCGGCCCGGTCCTGCTAACCTTGTGTGACGACCGGCCGGAGACGCATGTCCCCGGCCCGCAAGTGGAGGCTCCGTACTCCCACCCGACCGCCCTCCGGGACGGCGGGTCACCGGTCAGGTGGCATCCATCGTTCCGTACGGACGATGGAACGCCTCCCGATGTGCGCCCCGCACGTTCATGCGGCGGTGCTCCGGTTCCATGGAGCTCCCGCCTGTGTCCGTTCCGGGGCTTTTTTCATTGTCCTCGGTACGGCAGGTCTCCCAAGAACAGACGTCCGCGGCTGTCTGCCAGGCAGCCGTGTGGTGCTACCGAGGAGGATCCATCAGCGCCGAGCCCCGCATCAACGACCGGATTCGCGTTCCCGAGGTGCGACTTGTCGGTCCCAGCGGCGAGCAGGTCGGGATTGTTCCGCTTGCCAAGGCCCTGGAGCTTGCGCAGGAGTACGACCTCGACCTTGTCGAGGTGGCGGCGAACGCCCGTCCGCCCGTCTGCAAGCTCATGGACTACGGGAAGTTCAAGTACGAGTCGGCCATGAAGGCCCGTGAGGCGCGCAAGAACCAGGCGCACACGGTCATCAAGGAGATGAAGCTCCGGCCGAAGATCGACCCGCACGACTACGACACCAAGAAGGGTCACGTCGTCCGGTTCCTCAAGCAGGGCGACAAGGTCAAGATCACGATCATGTTCCGTGGTCGCGAGCAGTCCCGGCCGGAGCTCGGCTACCGACTGCTGCAGCGTCTGGCGGAGGACGTCCAGGACCTCGGTTTCGTCGAGTCGAACCCGAAGCAGGACGGCCGCAACATGATCATGGTCCTCGGTCCGCACAAGAAGAAGACCGAGGCGATGGCCGAAGCCCGCGAGGCGCAGGCCGCCCGCAAGGCCGAGCGCCAGGGCCAGCCCGCGGAGGCGTCCGAGGACGTCCCCGCCGAGGCCCCCGCAGCTGAGGAATCCGCCGAGGCCTGATTCCGGAGCAGCCTGCCCCGGATCAATCGACACAACTGACGCTCCCGGTGCCGGTCCGCAAGGACCGGTGGGAGCGCCACCGACGAGGAGACAACGGCGCCATGCCGAAGAACAAGACGCACAGCGGTTCCAAGAAGCGCTTCAAGATCACCGGCTCCGGCAAGGTGCTCCGTGAGCGCGCCGGCAAGCGCCACCTGCTCGAGCACAAGTCGTCCAAGCTGACGCGTCGCCTCACCGGCAACGCCGAGATGGCCCCGGGCGACGCCGCGAAGATCAAGAAGCTTCTCGGCAAGTGACGTCCTTCCGCTCCCCCTCGGGAGCGGGACGTCGAGACCGGGACCCTATCGAATTCGGGCCGTGTGAAGACAACCACGGCCCCGCTACAAGGAGTTAACAAGTGGCACGCGTCAAGCGGGCAGTAAACGCCCACAAGAAGCGCCGGGCGATCCTCGAGGCGGCCTCCGGCTACCGCGGTCAGCGTTCGCGCCTGTACCGCAAGGCCAAGGAGCAGGTCACCCACTCGCTGGTCTACAACTACAACGACCGCAAGAAGCGCAAGGGCGACTTCCGTCAGCTGTGGATCCAGCGCATCAACGCCGCTGCCCGCCAGAACGGCATGACGTACAACCGCCTCATCCAGGGTCTGAAGGCCGCCAACATCGAGGTGGACCGCAAGATCCTCGCCGAGCTGGCCGTCAACGACAGCAACGCGTTCGCCGCGCTGGTCGAGGTCGCGCAGAAGGCGCTCCCGGCCGACGTCAACGCCCCGAAGGCCGCCGCCTGATCCAGGCCCCCTTCGCCGAGGCCGCTCCGAGCCTCACCGCTCAGCGCCTCATAGGCATGTGCCCGGACCCGCAGGCCCCGCGCCTGCGGGTCCGGTGCGTTTGAACGATCCCTCCGCACGTACGGAAGAGAGCCGACCCTCCCATGGCAACCCCCGCCGAGCCGATCTCCCCGCGGTCCCCCAGGGTGGCCGCCGCCCGCCGACTCGCGCGGCGCAACTTCCGTACCAAGGAGCGCAGGTTCATCGCCGAGGGCCCGCAGGCCGTCCGCGAGGCCGTCGAGCACCGCGGCGAGGCCGGCCCGACCCTGATCGAGCTGTTCTCGACCGCCGAGGCAGCCGAGCGCTACGCCGACATCATCGAGGCCGCCCGGGCCGCCGGCGCCCGCGTCCACCACGCCTCCGACGAGGTGCTCGCCGAGGTCTCCCAGACGGTCACCCCGCAGGGCCTGGTCGGCGTCTGCCACTTCCTGGACTCGCCCTTCGAGGAGATCCTCAAGGCCCGGCCCCGGCTGGTCGCCGTGCTCGCGCACGTCCGCGACCCCGGGAACGCCGGCACCGTCCTGCGCTGCGCCGACGCGGCCGGAGCCGACGCCGTGGTGCTCACCGACGCCTCCGTGGACCTGTACAACCCCAAGTCCGTCCGCGCCTCCGTCGGCTCGCTCTTCCACCTGCCCGTCGCCGTCGGCGTACCGGTCGAGCAGGCCGTCGCCGGACTGCGGGAGGCCGGGGTGCGGATCCTCGCCGCCGACGGGGCCGGCACCGACGACCTCGACGCCGAGCTCGACGCCGGCACCATGGGCGGCCCCACCGCCTGGGTCTTCGGCAACGAGGCCTGGGGCCTGCCCGAGGAGACCCGCGCCCTGGCCGACGCCGTGGTCCGCGTCCCGATCCACGGCAAGGCCGAGAGCCTCAACCTCGCCACCGCCGCCGCGGTGTGCCTGTACGCGTCCGCGCGTGCACAGCGGGCGCCCGGAGGGTGCCGCTCCGTCACCCCCACCTAGTAATGTGGCGGCCCGGGGCCCACTGCGCACTCGGAGATGTGGGGTACGGGGACATGACCGTCGGTACGAACAGCTCGCCGCACGTGCACGGGACGGCCGCGCCCGGCCCCGTGCCCCGGCAGCCCCACCCCGCCCCGGAGCGCCCCCCGGCCCCCGCCGGCGACGGCCCGTACGGGCTGGACCCCGACGAACTCCCGGACGGCCTGGTCGTGGCCGACGCCACCGGCCGCGTGGTCTGCTTCAACCGGGCCGCCGCCCGCATCACCGCCGTGGACCCCCGTACCGCCCTCGGCGCCCGGATCGAGAGCGCCCTTCCGCTGGAGGACCTCGAAGGCCGCCGCTGGTGGGCCCTCACCGACCCGTACGGGGGCCTCGCCACCCGCCGCGGCCAGCCCGAGCGCAACCTGCTGCTGCCCGGCGGCCGCGAGGTGCTCGTCTCCGCCCGGTACGTCCGCGAGCACCCCACCGGCCCGCTGCGGCGCCTGGTGGTGACCCTCCGCGGCACCGAGGCCCGCCGCCGCACCGAGCGCAGCCACGCCGAGCTGATCGCCACCGTCGCCCACGAGCTGCGCTCCCCGCTGACCTCCGTGAAGGGGTTCACCGCCACCCTGCTGGCCAAGTGGGAGCGGTTCACCGACGACCAGAAGCGGCTCATGCTGGAGACCGTCGACGCCGACGCCAACCGGGTCACCCGGCTGATCGCCGAGCTCCTCGACATCTCCCGCATCGACTCCGGGCGGCTGGAGCTGCGCCGCCAGCCCGTGGACATCGCCACCGCCGTCGGCCGCCACATCCAGGCCCTCACCGCGAACGGGCAGGCCCCCGAGCGCTTCCTCGTCCGCATCGGCCGGCCCCTGCCCGACCTGTGGGCCGACCCCGACAAGATCGACCAGGTGCTCGGCAACCTGCTCGAAAATGCCGTGCGGCACGGCGAGGGAACAGTCACCATCGAGGTGGCCCCCCACGAGAAGGGAACCGCCGTCACCGTGACCGACGAAGGCCCCGGCATCCCCGAAGAGTCGATGGGCCGCGTTTTCACCCGCTTCTGGCGGGGGAGCAAGCGCGGCGGCACCGGCCTGGGCCTGTACATCGTCAAGGGCATCGTGGAGGCGCACGGCGGCGGCATCACGGTCGGCCGCGGCCCCGGCGGCGGCGCCGAGTTCCGATTTACCCTGCCCGTGGCAGCCCCGGCCTACCTCGCGCAGTAACCCTGCCGAGCGTCTCGCCAGGCGGCCCACGGGCTCCTTCACCCCCAGCGGCCTTTAGACTCGTCCTTTGGCACCTTTGTGTCCTTGTGTCGAGCGGGGACCTCCAGCCAGCCCATCGGAAGTACGGGAAGAGATGTCGGCACCGAACAAGTCGTACGACCCTGTCGAGGTCGAGGCACTGAAACCGGAAGAGATCGAGCGCATGCGGGACGAGGCGCTCGCCGCCTTCGCGGCCGCCGGCGACCTCGAGGCACTGGCGCACGCGAAGACCGCCCACGCCGGCGGCACCTCGCCGCTGTCCCTCGCCAACCGCGAGATCGGCGCGCTGCCGCCGCAGGCGAAGGCCGAGGCCGGCAAGCGCGTCGGCCAGGCCCGCGGCGCCGTGAACAAGGCGTTCGCGGAGCGCCTCGCGGAGCTCGAGGCGGAGCGCGACGAGCGCGTGCTGGTCGAGGAGGCGGTGGACGTCACGCTGCCGTACGACCGCGTGCCCGCCGGCGCCCGCCACCCCCTGACCACGCTGATGGACCGCATCGCGGACATCTTCGTGGCCATGGGGTACGAGGTCGCCGAGGGCCCCGAGGTCGAGGCGGAGTGGTTCAACTTCGACGCCCTCAACTTCACGCCCGACCACCCGGCGCGCCAGATGCAGGACACCTTCTTCGTCCAGGGCCCCGAGGGCACCGAAGGAGACGAGTCCGGCGTCGTGCTGCGCACCCACACCTCCCCGGTGCAGGCCCGCTCGCTGCTCGACCGGCAGCCGCCCGTGTACGTCGTCTGCCCGGGCCGGGTCTTCCGTACCGACGAGCTCGACGCCACGCACACCCCGGTCTTCCACCAGGTCGAGCTGCTCGCCGTGGACGAGGGCCTCACCATGGCCGACCTGAAGGGCACCCTGGACCACATGGTGCAGGCCCTCTTCGGCCCGGACATGACCACGCGGCTGCGCCCGAACTTCTTCCCGTTCACCGAGCCGTCCGCCGAGATGGACATGCAGTGCTACGTGTGCCGCGGCGAGTCGGTGGGCAACCCCGACCGCCCGTGCCGCACCTGCTCCAGCGAGGGCTGGATCGAGCTCGGCGGCTGCGGAATGGTCAACCCCAAGGTGCTCACCGCCTGCGGTGTGGACCCCGAGAAGTACAGCGGGTTCGCCTTCGGGTTCGGCATCGAGCGGATGCTGATGTTCCGCCACAACGTGGAAGACATGCGAGACATGGTCGAGGGTGACGTCCGGTTCACCCGGCCGTTCGGGATGGAGATCTGATGCGGGTCCCGCTTTCTTGGCTGCGGGAATACGTCGACCTGCCTGCGGGCGAGACCGGTCGTGACGTACAGGCCAAGCTCATCGATGCCGGTCTCGAGGTCGAGACCGTCGAACAGCTCGGCGCGGGCCTCAAGGGCCCCCTGGTCGTCGGCCAGGTGCTGACCATCGAGGAGCTCGAGGGCTTCCGCAAGCCGATCCGTTTCTGCACGGTCGACGTCGGCCAGGCCAACGGCACCGGCGAGCCCCAGGAGATCGTCTGCGGCGCCCGCAACTTCTCCGTGGGCGACAAGGTCGTCGTGGTCCTCCCCGGCGCCGTCCTGCCCGGCGACTTCGCGATCGCCTCGCGCAAGACGTACGGCCGGACCTCGCACGGCATGATCTGCTCCGGCGACGAGCTGGGCATGGGCGACGACGGTTCCGGCGGCATCATCGTGCTGCCCCCGGAGCACGAGGTCGGCACCGACGCGATCGAGCTCCTGGAGCTCGTCGACGAGGTGCTCGACATCGCCGTCACCCCGGACCGCGGCTACTGCCTCTCGATGCGCGGCGTCGCCCGCGAGACGGCCACCGCGTACGGCCTGCCGCTGCGCGACCCGGCGCTGCTCGACGTCCCGGCGCCGAACTCGTACGGCTACCTGGTCCAGATCAACGACCCGCAGGGCTGCGACCGCTTCACGGCCCGCACCGTCACCGGGGTCTCCCCGGACGCCCGGTCGCCGATCTGGCTCAAGCGCCGCCTGCAGAAGGCGGGCATGCGCCCGATCTCGCTGGCCGTCGACATCACCAACTACGTGATGCTGGAGCTCGGCCAGCCGCTGCACGCGTACGACCGCGCGCGCCTCGACGGCCCCATCGGGGTCCGCCGGGCCGAGCCGGGCGAGAAGTTCACCACCCTCGACGGGACCAAGCGGACCCTCGACGCCGAGGACCTGGTGATCACCGACAACAACGGGCCGATCGGTCTGGCCGGCGTCATGGGCGGCCAGAACACCGAGATCGCCGACCCGGTGACCGACCCCGAGACCGGCCTGGTCACGGGCACCACGGACATCGTGGTCGAGGCGGCGCACTTCGACCCCCTGTCGATCTCGCGCACCGCCCGCCGCCACAAGCTGTCCTCGGAGGCCTCGCGGCGCTTCGAGCGCGGGGTGGACCCGCAGGCCGCCGCCGCGGCCGCGCAGCGGACCGTGGACCTGCTGGTGCTGCTGGCCGGCGGCACCGCCGAGGCCGGCGTCACCGAGCTGACCGCCCCCTCGGCCCCGCACACCATCGCGATGCCGGCCGACCACCCGGACAAGGTGGCCGGCGTGGCGTACGGCCGCGAGACCGTCGTCCGCCGCCTCCAGGAGGTCGGCTGCGACGTCTACGGCCAGGACGAGCTCGTCGTCACCGTGCCCTCGTGGCGCCCCGACCTGCGCGAGCCCAACGACCTGGCCGAAGAGGTCATCCGGCTGGAGGGCTACGCCAACCTGCCCTCCACCCTGCCGCAGCCCCCGTCGGGCCGCGGTCTGACCGCCCGGCAGCAGCTGCACCGCCGGGTGGGCCGCGCGCTGGCCGGGGCCGGCTACGTCGAGGCGCTGAACTACCCGTTCCTCGGCGAGCAGGTCTTCGACCAGCTCCAGCTGCCCGCGCACGACGCCACCCGCCAGGTGGTCAAGCTCGTCAACCCGATCTCCGACGAGGAGCCGGCCCTGCGCAGCACCCTGCTGCCGGGCCTGCTCGGGGCGCTGCGCCGCAACGACAGCCGCGGCAGCCACGACCTCGCGCTGTTCGAGACCGGCCTGGTCTTCAAGGCCGGGGCCGAGCCGGGCCGCGCGGTGCGCCTGCCCGTCGACCGCCGTCCCACGGACGAGGAGGTGGCCGCGCTCAACGCCGCGCTGCCCGCCCAGCCGCGGCACGCCGCGGTCGTGCTGGCCGGTGCGCGCGAGCAGGCCGGCTGGTGGGGCAAGGGCCGTCCGGCCGACTGGGCGGACGCCGTCGAGGCCGCGCGCTCCCTGGCCCGCGAGGCCGGCGCGGAGCTCGTGGTCCGGCAGGGCCGCTACGGCCCCTGGCACCCGGGCCGCTGCGCCGAGCTGCTCGTCACCCTCGACGGGGTGGAGCAGGTCATCGGCCACGCCGGCGAGCTGCACCCGCGCGTGGTCAAGGCCCTCGGCCTGCCCGCCCGCACCAGCGCCATGGAGATCGACCTCGACCGCCTCGCGGCGGCCGGCGGCCGGGCCCTGCAGGCCCCGCGGATCTCCACCTTCCCGGTGGCCACCCAGGACGTGGCGCTGATCGTCGACGCGTCGGTTCCGGCCGCCGCCGTCGAGGCCGCGCTGCGCAAGGGCGCCGGCGAACTGCTCGAATCGCTGCGGCTGTTCGACGTGTTCACCGGCGAGCAGGTCGGCGAGGGCAAGAAGTCGCTCGCGTACGCGCTGCGCTTCCGCGCCCCCGACCGGACGCTGACGGCCGAGGAGTCCACGGCGGCCCGCGACGCGGCCGTCGCGCTCGCCGCCGAGCGCACCGGCGCGGTGCTGCGCGGCGCCTGAGAGCGGGCACGGCCGCACCGCGGCCACGGTCCGTGAGGATCATCGAGGGGCGTACCCGGGTCACCGGGTGCGCCCCTCACTCGTTCAGGTGAGAAGTGCCGGCAGGCCCCGTGAGCAGATCCGGACGATCGGCACAATCGTTCCGGCCGTGGGGGAGCAGAGAGTCACCGGCCGCCCAGACGCAGAGGCCTTCGGGGAGGTCGCCGGGATGATCCGTATGAGGGCCCGGTGGGCCGCGCCCGGCGAGGTGTCCCCGATGTGCCGGGCGGCCGTCCTGGCCTGGGGCGGGGCGGCGGTCTCCTGGCAGCTGTGGGCCCCGGCCCCCGGGGCCCTGCCGGCCCGGCTGGTCAGCGTGGCGGCCTTCCTGCTGCCGGCCGTGGGGACCGCCCTGTACATCCGCCGGCACCTGCTCGGCGAGCTGCGGCGCACCCAGGAGATCGCCGGGGCCGCCCAGCGGGCGCTGCTGCGGCCGCTCCCGCCCCGGATGGAGGGCCTGGCCCTGGCGGCGGCCCAGATGTCCGCGAGCCGGGGGGCGGCGGTGGGCGGGGACCTGTACGAGGCTGTGGCCTGCCCGTACGGGGTGCGGGTGGTCATCGGGGACGTCCGCGGACACGGTCTGGCCGCGCTGGGGGCGGCCGCCGCCGTCCTCGGCAGCTTCCGGGAGGCGGCGTACGACGAGCAGCACCTCGCGGGGGTGCTGCGCCGGATGGAGCGGGCCCTCCAGCGGCACCTGCGGGACCGGGTCCGGGCCGAGCACCCCGCCGCCTGTGCGGGGGAGCCGGAGAGCCCGGTGGCCGAGGAGTTCGTGACGGTCCTGCTGCTGGAGATCGCTCCGGACGGCCGGATCCGGGCCCTCAACTGCGGCCATCCCTGGCCCTACCGGCTGCGCCGGCTGCCGGGGCGGTACCCGGGGGTCCGCGACGGGTACGCCGAGGTGCTCACCGGCGAGGACCCGCTGCCCCCGCTGGGGGCCTTCCCGCTGCCCGCGGAGCTGCCCGTGCAGCTGCGGGCCCGGCTGCTGCCCGGCGAGGCGCTGTTCCTGCACACCGACGGGGCCGAGGACGCGCGGGACGGGGCGGGCCGGTACTTCCCGCTGCGCGGCGCGCTCACCGAGGCGGCGGGAGCCGTCGGGGCGGTCTCTCCGGCCGGCCTGGTGGCCGGTGTGCACGCCGCGCTGCTGCGCCACACCGGGGGGCGGCTCGCCGACGACGTCGCCCTGCTGGTGGTGCGCAACGACCGCCGCTCGCTGCCCGCACAGCCGCACGGGCAGGCGGTGTGCCGGGCGGGGACCCCGCACGGGACCTGACAGGTCCCCGGGAGCGGCGTCCGGACGCGGCGGTGGCAGGTGCGCCGCCCGCCCTGCCATGGAGTGTCGGGCAGACAGCAGGGCGGGCGACGCGGTATCGGGCCGTCGCACTGTACGAGGGGGAGCCGACGGCCCGGGGCTGCCTCTTGGCGAGGCGTCGCTTCAGTCAACCGGTTCCGGGGCCGCCCGCGGCAGGGTGCGCGGCGCATTTATGCGCGTACGCGGTTCACACCCCGTGTGAACTCCCCGCCCACTAGGCTGAGTCCGACGAGCCCTGGAGCGGCCCATGCAGCAGCCCAACACCCTGCTCGACGCCCTCCTCGCGGAAGCGGGGATGTCCCACGCCGGCCTGGCGGCGCACGTCAACCAGGCGGGACGGGCCAGGGGCCTGGCCCTGCGCTACGAACACACCGCGGTGAACCGGTGGTTGAGGGGCCAGCGGCCGCGCGGCCAGGTGCCCGACCTGATCTGCGAGGTGCTGACCCGCCGACTGGGCCGCAGCCTCGGGCTCGACGACATCGGACTCGGCGTCCCCGGGCGGGCCGCCGAGGGGCACGGCTGCCCGCTGAGCGGCTTCGTGGACCGGGCCACCGCCCTGTGGCGGGCCGACGACCAGGGCCGGGCCCAGTTGCTCTCGGCGGCCGCGGTCACCGGCACCCCCGCGGTGATCCCGGTCTGGGAGTGGGAGAACCCGCCCGAGGACTCCGACGTGTCGCGTGCCGGGCCGACCCGGGTGGGCCCCGAGCACATCGAGATCCTGCGGGCGGCCCGCGCCCACTACGAGCTGATGTACCGCCGGGCGGGCGGCCTGGCCACCCGGGCCCGGGTCGTGCGCTTCCTGGGGACCGAGGCCGCCCCGCTGCTGCGCGGCGGCTATCCCGACGCGGTGGGCCGCCGGCTGTACCGGGCCTCGGGCTCGCTGGTGGCCGTGGCGGGCATCTGCGCGTACGACTCGGACGCCCACGGCCTCGCCCAGCAGTACTTCCACCAGGCGCTGCGGCTGGCGAAGGCGAGCGGGGACCGGGGGCTGGGGGCGTACGTCATCGCGCTGATCGTCAACCAGTCCCTGCACCTGCGGGAGTTCCGCCAGGCGGTGGCCTTCGCGGAGGCGGCCCTGCGGGTGGCCGGGCGGCAGACCACCCCCGCGCTGACCGCGGACCTGTACGCGATGCAGGCCAAGGCCTTCGCCCAACTCGGCGACGCCTCGGCCGCGTTGGCGTGCATCCGGCGGGCCGAGGCGGCCGCGGAGCGGATCCGGCCGGGCGCCGAGCCCGACGAGACCGGCTACGTACAGCCCGGGCTGGTCAACGTGCAGGTGGCGGAGGCCCTGCTGAGCCTCGGGGACCTGCCGGCGGCCCACGAGCAGGCGGCCGCGGCGGTGGGCACCCCGGCGCACGACCGCGGCCGGGTGCACCGGCTGGCGATGCTCTGCGAGATCCAGCTGAGGCAGGGCGAAGCGGAACGGGCGGTGGCGGCGGCGGCCGAGATGGCCGAGCGGGCCCGGGGGATGGAGTCGCGCCGGCTGCGGGACCGGCTGCGGGCGGTCCGCGAACAGCTCCTGACCAGCGGGTGTGCCGGGGCGGAGGAGACGGCGGCGCTGATCGACGGGGCGCTGCGCGTTCCCCTGTGACCTGTCGGCTGCTGCCATGTTGCCACCTACTCGAACGGAAGGTGGCAGAACCGTGCAGTGGACGAACCTGAGTGAGCAGACCGTGTACAAGAACCGCTGGTTCCGCGTGAACCTGGCCGATGTGGCGCTGCCCGACGGCCGGCACCTGGACCACTTCCTGATCCGCATGCGGCCCGTCGCCGCGGCGACCGCCGTCAACGCGGCCGACGAGGTGCTGCTGCTGTGGCGGCACCGGTTCATCACCGACAGCTGGGGCTGGGAGCTGCCCGCGGGGGTGGTCGAGGACGGCGAGGACATCGCCGCGGCCGCGGCCCGCGAGATGGAGGAGGAGTCCGGCTGGCGCCCCGGACCGCTCCGCCACCTGATGACCGTGGAGCCGTCCAACGGGCTCACGGACGCCCGCCACCACCTCTACTGGGCGGACGGGGCGACGTACACCGGGCACCCCGAGGACGCGTTCGAGTCCTCGCGCCGGGAGTGGGTCCCGCTCAAACTGGTGCCCGGCATGATCGCCCGAGGGGAGGTCCCGGCCGCCAACATGGCGGCCGGCCTCCTCCTGCTGCACCACCTCCGGCTGGGCTGACCCGGGCGGGAGGCGGCGCGGGCCGGGTCACCCGTAGGGGTAGAAGCCCGAGCCGGTCTTGCGGCCGAGCCGGCCCGCGTCGACCATCCGCTGGAGCAGCGGGGGAGCGGCGTACAGCGGCTCCTTGTACTCGGCGTACATCGAGTCGGCGATGGAGACGATCGTGTCCAGGCCGATGAGGTCCGAGAGCTTCAGCGGGCCCATCGGGTGGGCGCAGCCGAACTCCATGCCGTTGTCGATGTCCTCGCGGCTCGCGATGCCCGACTCGAACATCCGGATCGCGGACAGCAGGTACGGGACCAGCAGCGCGTTCACGACGAAGCCGGAGCGGTCCTGGGCGCGGACCGCGTGCTTGCCCAGCACCTGGGTCACCAGGACCTCGGCCCGCTTCACCGTCTCCTCGCCGGTGGTCAGCGCCGGGATCAGCTCGACGAGCTTCTGCACCGGGGCCGGGTTGAAGAAGTGGATGCCGATGACCTGGTCCGGACGCGAGGTCGCGACGGCCAGCTTCACCAGCGGGATGGAGGAGGTGTTGGAGGCGAGGATCGCGTCCGGCCGGGTCACCACCTGGTCGAGGACCTGGAAGATCTCGGTCTTGACCTGCTCGTTCTCCACGACCGCCTCGATGACGAGGTCGCGGTCGGCGAACTCCCCGAGGTCGGTGGTGAACGTCAGGCGGGCCAGGGTCGCGTCGCGCTCCTCCTCGCTGATCTTGCCGCGTTCGGCGGCCTTGGTCAGCGAGTTGTACAGCCGGGTGCGCCCGATCTCCAAGGCCTCGCCGGTGGTCTCGGCGACCTTGACCTCAAGGCCGCTGCGGGCGCACACCTCGGCGATGCCCGCGCCCATCTGGCCACAGCCCACTACGCCGACGCGTGTGATGTCGGTAGGGAGGTCAGTCACTTCGTGCCTTTCCTGGTCAGCTGCCGGCAGGTCCCCCGTGCTCGTGATTTGTCGTCACTGCGTTCCGGCGCCCGCCACGCCCCCCGACGTTACTCCCGCCCCTGCTCGGCCGGTGGTGCCGGGGCGTGCATGCTGTCCCGGTACGGATCTTCGTCACACTCCGAGACGGGAGCATCACGTGGTGCACATGGGACGCAGGGGGCTGCTGGCAGGGGCGGCGGGAGCCCTGGCCGGAGCGGTGGCCGGGGCGGGCGCGGTACCGGCGGCGGCCGGCACCCCCGGGACCGGGCGGCGCGGCCCGGTGCCGGAGTTCCGGGGCATGTGGGCGGCCACGGTGCAGAACGTGGACTGGCCCTCCAAGGCGGGCCTGAGCGCCGCGCGCCAGCGCGAGGAGCTGCTCGGCCTGCTGGACACCGCGGTGGAGCGGCGCCTGAACGCGGTGGTCCTCCAGGTGCGGCCGGCGGCCGACGCCCTGTGGCCCTCCCGGTACGAGCCCTGGTCGCAGTGGCTGACGGGGACGCAGGGCCGCGATCCGGGCTGGGATCCGCTGGGCACGGCGGTGGCCGAGGCGCACGCGCGCGGACTGGAGCTGCACGCGTGGTTCAACCCGTACCGGGTGGCCAACCACACCGACCGCAGCAGGCTGGTGGAGCGGCACCCGGCCCGCCTGCACCCCGAGTGGACCGTGGCCTACGGCGGGAAGCTGTACTACAACCCCGGCCTGCCCGAGGTCCGCGCCTTCGTGCAGGACGCCATGCTCGACGCCGTGTCCCGCTACGCGGTGGACGCGGTGCACTGGGACGACTACTTCTATCCGTACCCGGTCGCCGGCCAGACCTTCGACGACGAGGACGCGTTCCGGAGGTACGGCAGCGGCTTCGAGTCCCGCGCGGCCTGGCGCCGGCACAACACGGACGCGCTGGTCGAGGAGATGTCCTGGCGGATCAAGCAGGTGCGCCCCGGCACCCGCTTCGGCATCAGCCCGTTCGGGATCTGGCGCAACGCGTCCGACGACCCGGAGGGTTCCGACACGGCGGGCCTGAGCACGTACGACGAGCTGTACGCGGACACCCGCCGGTGGGTGGAGGAGGGCTGGCTCGACTACATCACCCCGCAGGTCTACTGGCACATCGGCAACCGGGGCGCGGACTACGCCGTGCTCGTGCCGTGGTGGGCGCGGACCGTCCGCGGCACCGGGGTGGACCTGTACGTCGGAGAGGCCCTGTACCGCAGCGCGGCCGACAGCCCCACGGCGGCCTGGCGGGACCCGGCCGAGCTCTCGCGGCACCTGGCGCTGGCGGCCCGGCACGCCGAGGTCCGCGGACACGTGTACTTCTCCGCGAAGCACGTGGCCGCGGATCCCAACGGAGCCATGGACCGGGTGGTCTCCGACCACTACCCGACGGCGGTGCCGCCGCGCCGGCGGTAGAGGTGCGCGGGGCCGGGCCCGGGTGGGTGAGCGGCCTGGGGGCCCGGGCCGGTCAGTGAGCGGGTTCGGCGGGGTGCCGGACGACGCAGTCGGGCCCCGGGGACATCACTGCCTCGTGCCCGTCGGGGAAGCGGACGCGGTAGGGAGGGGTGCCGTCCTCGCCGAGTACCTGGGTGATCTCGCCCACCTTGTCGTGCTGTCCCACGACTCTGCCGTGCTGCACCAGCTGGTCGCCCTCGGTTGCGCGCATCGCAGACCTCCCTGGAGGCGGTGTTCGGTGTGCCGGGGGTTCCGGTGACAGCAGTTTACGGCGGTTCGTTGGATTTGATCCCGGTAAGTCCGGTACGCGGGGATGCGGGCCCGCGTACCGGCCGCCGTTCACGCGCGCTGGGTCACGGCGATGCAGACCAGGACCACCACCGCCGTCAGCGGGGCCGCGGCGCTGGGCCGCTCGCCCAGCAGGGCCACCGACCAGACCATGGTCAGCAGCGGCTGTGCGAGCTGGAGCTGGCTGGCCCGGGGCGCCCCGATCGCGGCGATCCCGCGGTACCACAGGTACCCGCCGAGGAAGGTGGCGCACACCCCGGCCCAGACCACCCCGACGACCCCGTGCGCGCCGGGCCGCACGGGCTCGTACGAGAGTCCTGCCGCGGCCCCGGCCAGGGCGAGGGGCAGGCACAGCACCAGGGCCCAGCCCATCACCTGCCAGCCCGGCATGATCCGGGCCAGCCGGCCGCCCTCCACGTACGCGGCCGCGCAGACGACCAGGGCTGCGAACAGGTAGCCGTCGCCGGCGGCCAGTCGGCCCCCGCCCGGGCCGAGCGCGAAGAGGAGCACCGCGGCGGCTCCGGCGAGGGCCGCGGCCCAGAAGGTCCGCGAGGGGCGGCTGCCGGTGCGCAGGGCGGCGAAGGCGGCGGTGGTCAGCGGCAGCAGGCCGACCACGACGGCGGCGTGCGAGGTGGTGGAGGTCCGCAGGGCCAGGGTGGTGAGCAGCGGGAAGCCGATCACGACCCCGCCGCCCACCACGGCCAGTCCGCCCCAGTGCCGGCGCGGCGGCACCGGCACCCGCAGTGCGAGCAGCAGGCTTCCGGCCACGGTGGCGGCGATGAGCGCCCGCAGGGAGACGAGCGAGAAGGGTCCGAAGCCCTCCAGGCCCCACGCGGTGGAGGGGAAGGTGGTGGAGAAGGCGAGCACGCCGAGCCCGGCCGAGGCCGTGCCGCCGAAGGCGGCGCGTCGGGGGCGCCGCCGCGGGGCGCCCTCCCGGGGGCCGGGCGGGGCTCCGGCCGGAGGCGCGGCGGGCGGGCCGGAGGCCCCGGGAGTGGCCCCGGGCGAGGCCCCGGGCGTGGCGGCGGCAGCGGCTGCGGGTGGCCCGGCAGCGGCGGCGGGGCGGGCGGCTGCCCCGGGAGCCGGGCCCGGCGCGCCGGGGCGAGGGGCCGCCGAACCGGCCCGGACCCGCGAGGCGGTCGCGGGGCCGGCCGCGGAGGAGGGGTCCGAGGCGGCGGAGGGGGGTGCCGCGCCGGCGGTACGGGCGGCGCCCGTGGCGGGTGCTGCGGCGGAAGGGTCCGCGGCGACGGGGCCCTCGGCGAGGGGGCCCGCGGCGACGGGGGCTGCGGCCGAGGGGCGTGCCGCGCCGCCGGTCCGGGGGGCGTCCGCGGCGGGGGCCGCGGCGGCCGGTGCAGGCGGGACTGCTATCGCGTTCTGCGGGGTAGCGCTATTCTCTGCTCTCATGAATCAGCGTAGCAGTGTGGCCGAACTTGCCGGTTCTCTGCGGGCGGAACTCGACCGCTACTCGATCGGTGGAAAGCTGCCGTCGAGCCGGACGCTCGTCGAGCGCTACCGGGTGAGCCCCGTGACCGTCTCCCGGGCCCTCGCCCTGCTCGCGGCCGAGGGCCTCGTCGTCACCCGGCCCGGCGCCGGAGCCTTCCGCGCCGAACCCCGCGTACGCCCCGCCGCCCCCGCCGACACCTCGTGGCAGGAGGTCGCCCTCAGCGCCGCCCCGGCAGGGGAGGCGGTGCCGCGCTCGGTGGACGCCACCGGCGTCCTCGCCTGCCTGGCCGCGCCCCCGGCCGGGGCCATCGGCCTGACCAGCGGCTACCTGCACCCTTCCCTCCAGCCCGAACGGGCCATGGCCGCCGCCCTCGCCCGGGCCGGCCGCCGCCCCGGGGCCTGGACCCGGCCGCCCATCGACGGGCTGCCCGAACTGCGCGCCTGGTTCGCCCGCGAGATCGGCGGGCCGGTGACCGCAGCCGAGGTCCTCGTCACGGCGGGCGGCCAGAGCGCGCTGACCACCGCCCTGCGCGCCACCGCGCCCCCCGGCGCCCCGGTCCTCGTCGAGTCCCCGACCTATCCCGGACTGCTCGACGTGGCCCGCGCCTCCGGCATGCGGCCCGTACCCGTCCCCGTGGACGGCGAAGGGGTGCGCACCGACCTGCTGGAAGCGGCCTTCGCGGCCACCGGCGCCCGGGTCTTCGTCTGCCAGCCGCTCTTCCAGAACCCCACGGGCTGCGTGCTCTCGGCCGCCCGCCGTGCCGAGGTCCTGCGCATCGCGCGGGCCGCCGGAGCCTTCGTGATCGAGGACGACTACGCCCGCCACCTCGGCCACGAGGAGGGGGCGGCGCTGCCCCCGCCGCTCGCGGCCGAGGACCCGGACGGGGCGGTCGTGCACCTGCGCTCCCTCACCAAGGCCACCTCGCCCAGCCTGCGCGTGGGCGCGCTCGCCGCCCGCGGCCCGGTGCTGGAGCGGCTGCGCGCCATCCAGGTGGTCGACAGCTTCTTCGTGCCGCGCCCGCTCCAGGAAGCCGCGCTGGAACTCGTCGGCGCTCCCGCCTGGCCCCGCCACCTGCGCTCCGTCGGCGCCGAGCTGCGCCACCGGCTGGACGTGCTCGCCCGCGAGCTGGAACGGCGGCTGCCCGGATTCCTGCCGGAGCGGCTGCCCGCCGGGGGCTACCAGCTCTGGGCCCGGCTGCCCGAGGGCACCGACGAGTCCGCGTACGTGGCCGCCGCACTGCGGGCCGGGGTGGCCGTGGCCCCGGGCCGCCCCTTCTTCGGGGCCGAGCCGCCCGCCGCCCACGTCCGGCTGAGCTTCGCCGGTGCGGCCGGGGCGGCCGAACTGGCCGAAGCGGCCCGCCGGCTCGCCGAGTGCGCAGGTCCGGTGCGTACGGACGCTTGACCGGGGGCGCCGGGCGCCCCACCATCACCGCATGCATGTTCGGGTCTCGCTCGTGGCGGCAGCCCGCAGTGCCCCGCTGCTCGCCGAGCGCTTCGACGACGACCGGCCCGTCGACCGGTCGGGCTGGCTGTCGGTCGAGCAGGCCGCCCGCGGGCTGGTCCCGCTCGGTGCGGCCGAGCTGCGCTACTGCTCGCCCACCGCGCGCAGCCGCGCCACCGGCCAGGCCCTCGGCTACGCCCCGATCGCCCAGCCGGCCCTGCGCGAGTGCGACATGGGCCGCTGGCGGGGGCTGACCCTCGCCGAGGTCACCGCCCGCGAGCCGGCGGCCGTGGACGCCTGGCTGGCCGATCCGCGGTCCGCCCCGCACGGGGGCGAGTCCCTCCTCGCCTTCATCGCCCGGATCGGCGGCTGGCTGGACACCCGGCCCGCCGAGGACGGCGGCTCGATCGTCGCGGTCGCCGAGCCCTCGGTGGTCCGGGCGGCCCTCGTCTACGCCCTCCAGGCGCCCCCGCTCAGCTACTGGAACGTGGACGTCCGGCCGCTGGCCGCCGTCACCCTGACCGGCTGCTCCGGCAGCTGGCACCTCTCCCTCCAGGCGCCCGTCTGAGCGCCGCCGCCCGGCCGGCCGAGGGGCCCGGCGGCGGCCCGGAATCCTTTTGATCTTCCCGGCGGAACCCGCCTAGCCTGCGGGCATGAACGACGCGACCCGCACACCCGGCACCCCCGAGACCCCCGACACCCTGCACATCACCACCCTCGCCGAGCGCCCCGAGCTGACCGGCCGGCTCTGGGACATGAAGGACGGCTGGCCCGAGTTCGTACAGCACGACCCGCTGGGCTGGCTGCTGTACGGCCGCATCGTCCGCGAGCTGCCCGAGTACGTCCTCGTGGCCACCGACGGCGAGGAGGTGGTCGCGCGCGCCTTCAGCCTGCCCTTCGCCCTGCACTGCGAGGGCCGCGGGGAGCTCCCCGACCGGGGCTGGGACCAGATCTTCCTGTGGGCCTTCTCCGACCTGCGCCACGGGGTCCGGCCGGACACGGTCAGCGCCATCGAGATCACCGTGGCCCGGGAGCGCACGGGCACCGGCCTGTCCGGCCGCATGCTCGCGGCGATGCGGGAGAACGCCCGCGCCCGCGGGTTCGGCGAGGTGGTCGCCCCCGTCCGCCCGAACCTCAAGCACGCCGAGCCGGAGACCTCCATACACGAGTACGCCTTCCGCACCCGCCCCGACGGCCTGCCGTACGACGCCTGGCTGCGGGTCCACGTCCGCGCCGGCGGGGTGATCGACAAGGTGGCCCCCGCCTCGATGACCGTCTCGGCGGGCCTCGCCGACTGGCGGGCCTGGACCGGCCTGCCCTTCGACACCCGCGGCCCGGTCACCGTGCCCGGGGCCCTCACCCCCGTGCACTGCGAACCCGAGCTCGGCTACGCGGTGTACGTGGAGCCGAACGTCTGGGTCCGCCACCCCCTGACCTGAGCCGACCTGGCCCCGACCCGACCCCACTCGACCCGACCCGACCCGCGCCCCGGCCGCCCCGCATGCTCCCGGAAGGGCTTTGCATAAACCTACAGCGATACGTATAGTCATGCCATCGAGGAGGAGGGTCCGATGGTGGTACGAGTCGCGGTGGCCGGGGCGAGTGGTTACGCGGGAGGTGAGCTCCTGCGCCTGCTCCTGTCCCACCCGGAGGTGGAGATCGGCGCCCTGACCGCGCACTCCAGCGCGGGGCAGCGCCTGGGCGCGCTGCAGCCGCACCTGGCCCCGCTCGCGGACCGGGTGCTGGAGCCGACCACGGCCGAGGTGCTGGCCGGCCGGGGCCGGCGGCACGATGTGGTCTTCCTGGCGCTGCCGCACGGGCAGTCGGCCGCCGTCGCCGAGCAGTTGGGCGAGGAGGTCCTCGTCGTCGACATGGGGGCGGACTTCCGGTTGGCGGACGCCGCCGACTGGGAGGCGTTCTACGGTTCCCCCCACGCCGGCACCTGGCCCTACGGCCTGCCCGAACTTCCGGGTGCCCGCGCCGCGCTGGCGGGCACCCGGCGGATCGCGGTCCCCGGCTGCTACCCGACGGCCGTGACCCTCGCCCTGTTCCCCGCGTACGTGCAGGGCCTGGCCGAGCCGGAGGCGGTCGTCGTGGCCGCGACCGGCACCTCGGGCGCCGGGAAGGCCCTCAAGCCGCACCTGCTGGGTTCCGAGGTGATGGGCTCGATGAGCCCGTACGGGGTCGGCGGTGGGCACCGGCACACCCCCGAGATGGTCCAGAACCTGTCCGCGGCGGCCGGCACCCGGGTCTCGGTGTCCTTCACCCCGACGCTGGCGCCGATGTCCCGCGGGATCCTCGCCACCTGCTCCGCCAAGGCCCGGCCCGGGACCACGGCCGAGTCGGTGCGCGCCGCGTACGAGAAGGCCTACGCCGACGAGCCGTTCGTCCGCCTGCTGCCCGAGGGGCAGTGGCCGGCCACGGCGTCCGTCCACGGTTCCAACGCCGTTCAGGTGCAGGTCGCGTACGACGCGGCCGCGGGCCGGATCATCGCCATCAGCGCCATCGACAACCTGACCAAGGGCACCGCGGGTGGCGCGGTGCAGAGCATGAACATCGCCCTGGGCCTCTCCGAGGGACTGGGACTTTCCACGATCGGAGTGGCACCGTGAGCGTGACGGCTGCGCAGGGATTCACCGCCGCGGGCATCGCGGCCGGCATCAAGGAGAACGGCAACCCGGACCTGGCCCTCGTGGTCAACCACGGGCCGCGCCTGGCCGCGGCGGGCGTCTTCACCTCCAACCGGGTGAAGGCCGCGCCGGTGCTGTGGTCCGAGCAGGTCCTGCGCGGCGGCACGGTCTCCGCGGTGGTGCTGAACTCCGGCGGCGCGAACGCCTGCACCGGTCCCCGGGGCTTCCAGGACACCCACGCCACCGCCGAGAAGGCCGCCGCCGTCCTCGGCGGCGAACACAACGCCGGCGAGATCGCCGTGGCCTCCACCGGTCTGATCGGGGTCCTGCTGCCGATGGACCGGCTGCTGCCGGGGATCGAGGCGGCGGCCGCCGCCCTGTCCGAGGACGGCGGGGAGTCCGCCGCGATCGCGATCAAGACCACGGACACCGTCCACAAGACCGCGGTCGCGGCCCGGGACGGCTGGACGGTGGGCGGCATGGCCAAGGGCGCGGGCATGCTCGCCCCCGGCCTGGCCACCATGCTCGTGGTCCTCACCACCGACGCCGACCTGGACGCCGCGGCCCTGGACCGGGCGCTGCGGGACGCCACCCGCACCACCTTCGACCGGGTGGACTCCGACGGCTGCATGTCCACCAACGACACCGTGCTGCTGCTGGCGTCCGGCGCCTCCGGGATCGTCCCTGAGCACGCGGCCTTCGCCGAGGCCGTCCAGGCGGTCTGCGCCGATCTGGCCCGGCAGCTGATCGGCGACGCCGAGGGCGCCAGCAAGGAGATCCGCATCGAGGTCGTGCACGCCGCGACCGAGGAGGACGCCGTCGAGGTCGGGCGGTCCATCGCCCGCAACAACCTCCTCAAGTGCGCCATCCACGGCGAGGACCCCAACTGGGGCCGCGTCCTGTCCGCCATCGGCACCACGAAGGCGGCCTTCGACCCCGACCGGCTCAACGTCGCCATCAACGGCGTCTGGGTCTGCAAGAACGGTTCCGTCGGCGAGCCCCGCGAGCTCGTCAGCATGAAGGACCGCGAGGTCCGCATCACCGCCGACCTGGCCACCGGCACCGAGTCCGCCGTCATCTGGGCCAACGACCTGACCGCCGAGTACGTCCACGAGAACAGCGCCTACAGCTCATGAGCACCGCCCGGAAGCACACCGCCCTGCCCAAGGCCCAGATCCTCATCGAGGCCCTGCCCTGGCTGACCCGCCACCACGGCAAGACCGTCGTCATCAAGTTCGGCGGCAACGCCATGATCGACGAAGAGCTCAAGGCCGCCTTCGCCCAGGACGTGGTCTTCCTGCGGCACGCCGGGCTCAAGCCGGTCGTGGTGCACGGCGGCGGCCCGCAGATCAGCGCCCAGCTCGACAAGCAGGGCCTGGTCAGCGAGTTCAAGGCGGGCCTGCGGGTCACCACCCCCGAGGCCATGGACGTCGTACGGATGGTGCTCGCGGGGCAGGTCCAGCGCGAGCTCGTCGGACTGCTCAACCAGCACGGCCCGCTCGCCGTCGGCATGACCGGCGAGGACGCCCACACCATCACCGCGGTCAAGCACACCCCGGAGATCGACGGCGAGCTCGTCGACATCGGCCGGGTCGGCGAGATCACCGGCATCGAGACCGGGGCCATCGAGGCCCTGCTCGACGACGGCCGGATCCCGGTGATCTCCTCCATCGCCCGCAGCGCCGACGACGGCCACGTCTACAACGTCAACGCCGACACCGCCGCCGCGGCCCTCGCCGCGGCCCTCGGCGCCGAGACCCTGATGGTCCTCACCGACGTGGAGGGCCTGTACGCCGACTGGCCCGCCAGCGACGAGGTCATCAGCCAGCTCACCGCGGCCGAACTGGAGCGGCTGCTGCCCGAGCTGTCCAGCGGCATGGTCCCGAAGATGGAGGGCTGCCTGCACGCCGTGCGCAACGGGGTGCGCACCGCGCGCGTGATCGACGGCAGGGTGCAGCACGCCATCCTGCTGGAGATCTTCACCGACGAGGGCATCGGCACGATGGTCGTGCCGGACACGGAAGACGAAGGGGGAGCGCAGTGAACGACGGCGGCAACGAGGCCTACGCGCAGCGCTGGAAGACCGCGCTGACCGACAACTACGGCACCCCCTCCGTGGCCCTGGTGCGCGGCGAGGGCGCCCAGGTCTGGGACGCCGACGGCCGGCAGTACACCGACTTCGTCGGCGGCATCGCCGTCAACGCCCTGGGGCACGCGCACCCGGCCGTGGTCCGCGCGGTCTCCGACCAGGTCGCGACCCTCGGCCACGTCTCCAACCTGTACGCCTCCGAGCCCGTCCTCGCCCTCGGCGAGCGGCTGCTCGGACTCTTCGGCCGCAAGGGCCGGGTGTTCTTCTGCAACTCCGGTGCAGAGGCGGTCGAGGCCGCCTTCAAGATCGGCCGGCTCACCGGCCGCACCCGCATGGTGGCCACGCAGGGCGGCTTCCACGGCCGCACCATGGGCGCCCTCGCCCTGACCGGCCAGCCGGCGAAGCAGGAGCCCTTCCTGCCGCTGCCCGGCGAGGTCACCCACGTCCCGTACGGGGACGCCGAGGCCCTGCGGGCCGCGGTCACCGAGGAGACCGCCCTCGTGGTCGTCGAGCCGGTCCAGGGCGAGAACGGCGTGGTCGTCCCGCCCGCCGGCTACCTGAAGGCCGCCCGCGAGATCACCCGGGCCACCGGCACCCTGCTCGTCCTCGACGAGGTGCAGACCGGCATCGGGCGCACCGGCCACTGGTTCGCCGCCCAGGCCGAAGGCGTCGAGGCGGATGTGGTCACCCTCGCCAAGGGGCTCGGCGGCGGACTGCCCCTCGGCGCCACCGCGGTCTTCGGCCCCGCCGCCGACCTGCTCCGCCCCGGCCAGCACGGCACCACCTTCGGCGGGAACCCGGTGTCCTGCGCCGCCGGTCTCGCCGTCCTCGACACCATCGAGGCCGAGGGGCTGCTCGACCGGGTCAAGGAGACCGGCGAGCGGCTGCGCACCGGAATCGAAGGGTCCGGGCCCGCCGGGAAGCACCGGCTGGTCTCCCACGTCCGCGGTGCGGGCCTGCTGCTGGGTATCGTGCTGACCGAGCCCCTCGCACAGAAGGTGCAGCAGGCGGCTCAGGATGCCGGCTTCCTGGTCAACGCGCCCGCCCCGGACGTCGTACGGCTCATGCCGCCGTACGTACTGTCCGACGCCGAGGCGGACGCGTTCGTACGGGCCCTGCCGGGCATCCTCGACGCAGCCGACGGGGACGGACGATCCGGAGAATGAGACGACGATGAGCCAGGCGCAGGACAACGAGGACTGGCGGAACTCCCGGACGGAGTCCGGGGGCGGCCCCGCCGTTCCGCAGACCCGCACCGCCCGCCACCGCCGGATCGTGGACATCCTCAACCGGCAGCCGGTGCGCTCCCAGAGCCAGCTGGCCAAACTGCTCGCCGACGACGGGCTGAGCGTCACCCAGGCGACGCTCTCCCGGGACCTCGACGAGCTCGGCGCGGTGAAGATCCGCAACACCGGCGGCGAGCTGATCTACGCGGTGCCCAGCGAGGGCGGTTTCCGCACCCCGCAGGCCCCGCTGGGGGAGTCCGCCAAGGAGGAGCGGATGCGGCGCCTCTCCGGCGAGCTGCTGATCTCGGCGGAGGCCTCCGCCAACCTCGTGGTCCTGCGCACCCCGCCGGGTGCCGCCCAGTTCCTGGCCTCGGCCATCGACCAGGCCGAACTGCACGCGATCCTCGGCACGATCGCCGGGGACGACACCCTGATGCTCATCAGCCGCGATCCGGCGGGCGGCCAGGCCCTCGCCGACCACCTGCTGCGGCTGGCCCAGAAGGAGAGCTGACCCGGCGCCGGGCCGGCCGTTCCCCCTCCGCGGGGACGGCCGGCCCGGCGCCTTCCGGTACGGCGTCCGGCCGGCGGCTCAGTACCGGGTGATGGCGGTCGGGCCCGACGCGGTGCCGATCGCGATGTGCGGGGCGCGCCGCGGGTCCGCCCAGGCCAGGATCCGGCGCATCGCGTACTCCGGCACCGACACGCAACCGGCGGTCGCGCCCTGCCCGTTGACGTGCAGGAAGATCCCGGCCCCGCGGTTGCGCACCGGGGTGGTGTAGTTGAAGCCGATGACCATGGCGTACGCGTACTGCTGCGCGTAGGCCACCAGGTGCTCGGCCTCGCCCGGGGCGCAGTCCGCGGGCAGCGGCTCCACCCAGCGGTTGTAGCTCTCCGAGGCGTTGTCCTGGCACCACCAGGAGTCCTGGCGCACCGGCCGGTACGCCATCCGGGTCCCCGCGGGGACCGGCTTGGTCCCGAAGGCGTACGGCAGCGCGTACAGCCCGGTCGGGGTGGTGTTCGTGCCCTGCTGCCGGGTGGTCCCCTCGGCCAGGCCCTTGGCCCCGAAGCGGGCCCCGCTCGTGCCCACCGCGGCCCAGTGCCCGGCCCGCCGCTCCCACCAGGTCACCTTGCCGGTGGTCGCGCCGGGGCCGGAGGCGACGGCGGTGATGAGCTGGGTGCCGCGGCCGGTGTCGGCCATCAGGGCCGGGAGCGGCTGGGCGGTTGCCGCGGGCTCGGCGGCCGGGGCGGGCCCGGCGAGCGCGGTGACGAGGAGTGAGGCGGTGGCCAGTGCCAGGACGGTTCTTCGCATGCGTCAGACGGTACGCGGGGGCAACGGCAGCGGCAGCGCGGGGAGTCCGTCCAGACTGGTGCCGACGAGCTCCTTGCGCTCGCAGTACTCCGCGAACTCCTCGTCGGTCTTGCGGCCGAAGTACTCGGCGTGGAGCGTGCGCTCCTCCTTGTACTCCATGAAGGGGACGGCGTAGCCGCAGGTGTCGGACACCCGGCGGGCGTGTACCACGATGACGGCCCGCGCGGACGGCCCGTCGGCGTCCCCGAACCGCTCGATCAGCCCGGCCCAGCGCGGGTCGTCCCGGAAGACGGCCTCGCCCTCGCCGTGCACGCGGACGATGTTCGGCGGCCCGCTGAACGCGCACCACATCAGCGTGATCCGCCCGTTCTCCCGGACGTGCGCGATGGTCTCCGCGCCGCTGCCGCCGAAGTCCAGGTAGGCGATGGTCTGTTCGTCGATGACGACCAGGGTCCCGGCCCGGCCCTTCGGGGACAGGTTGATGTGCCCGTCCCCGGCCAGGGGCGCCGTCGCCGTGAAGAACACCGGCTGCTCCTCGATGAACCTGCGCAGCCGTCCGTCTATGCGTTCGTAGGTCTGTCCCATGGCCAGGATTATCCGCTCCACGCCCCGGCCCGCCCCCGGAAGGTCACCCACCCAGCCCAAGACCCCACCGCAGGGCCTTCACCCCGTACTCGTCGGACGCCCGAACACAGCGCTCCAGGGCCGCAGCCACAACCGGGTCCCGCCCGGGCACCCCATCAGGCCCGAACCACTCCCGCAGGGCCGCCACGGCAGCCCCGCGCAGCCGCGGATCGGAAGAGTCCAGCACCGCGGCCGAGGCCTCCACCACCGGGCGCCCGCCGCGCGCCCGCAGCAGGCGGAACGCGGCCCGCCGGGTGTGCACCGGGTGCTCCGGACCGAGCAGGGCCGCCGGCGCCTCCGCCGGCACCCGTTCCGCGAACGGCAGTAGCGCCAGGGCGGTTTCGCGGGCGACCGCGGGCACCGGGTCCGCCAGCAGCGGCAGCAGCGGATCCGGGCGGACCCGCCCGAGCAGCCGCAGCCCGGCCACCGCCCGGGCGCGCACCCCGCCGTCCGGGTGCGTCAGCAGCGGCCACAGCAGTGCGTCGTCCTCGGGCCCGCCGCATTCCGCCAGCCCGTACGGGGCCCATTGCGGCAGGTCCCGGCCCGCGGGGCCGGCGCACAGCGACCGGTACCGGGCCGGCGGGTCCTCCCCGGCCCGGCGCAGCACGAATCGGGCGCACGCCCGCACCAGCCCCGACCGGTCCACCAGGTACCGCCCCGCGTCGGCGGTGCGCCCCACGGCGGGCAGGGCGGTCACCCCCGCGGAACGCACCATCGCGGCCCGCGCCGCCAGCAGCAGGTCCACGGCGGCCGCCGCATCCCCCGCCGGGGCCCCGGGCAGGGCCGCCACGGCCGCGTCGGCGTACAGCCGGCCGACCACCGGGTCCCCCTCGCGGGCAGCCCGCGCGGCCAGTTCCGCCGCCGGGCGGCGCTCCTGCCGGAGGGCCACCCGGGCGCCGAGCCGGCGCAGGGCCCGGTCGGGGCTCGCCTCCAGTCGTGCCGCTGCCTCGGCGGACGGTCCGGAGAGCGCCGCGAGCAGCCGCTCGTACGCCCACGCTCCGCGTTCCTGCCGGGCCACCCGCAGGACGACCGGCCCGAGTTCCACCGCCGTGGCCGTGCCCCCGGGAGCGCCGAGCACCCCGTCGAGGAGTTCCCGGGCCCGGGCGCGGACCGGCCCGGCCCAGTCGGCGCAGCGGACCACGACGAGCGGCAGCAGGCGCGGGAAGCCGGCCGCGCGGCCCAGCGCGGCCTCGCGGACCCGGCCGTCCGGGTGGCACAGGGCGAGCGCGACCTCCGACTCGCGCAGGGGATCCGTCCGCCCCTCTTCCGGCCGGGGCCGGTTCCACGGCCAGTGGAAGGTCTGCACGCCGGTCATCCGTTCCAGGCCGGGCAGCCGCACCCAGTGGTGCCGGGACCAGCCCCGGGCCGCGCGGTCGAGGTCGGTCCACCGCTGCGCCTCCCCGGCGGGGGCGCCCGGGCCGACGGCGGTCTCCAGCGGCGCCCCCTCGGCCAGGCGGCACACCCGTTCGTGCCAGGGGTGCAGGTAAGCGTCCTGAGTGGTCTGAGTGGTCTGAGGGGCCTGCGGGGTCTGGGGGGTCACTGCCCGGGATGCCTTTCGTAGTGGGCCCGTTGGGACTCGTAGCGGACCTCGGGGTCCTCGTCCTCCGCCAGGGGGGCGAGGACCCGTTTGCGCAGGTCCAGCCCGTGGGCGGAGAGCAGGCGCAGGCCGGCGCGGCGGACGTGCCGCGGCCGCCCGGGGGCCACCAGGCCCGCGAGCCACTCCTCCGGCAGCAGCAGGACGTACGGGACCAGGGCCTTGCGTGCGGTGCGGACCACCGGCGGGTGCGGGTCGGACATGGCGCGCATCAGCTCGTCGGGGGAGACCGCCCCGGCGATGCGCAGGGCCGCCAGGGCCGCCGCCCGGACCCGGCCGACGGGGTGCGCGGCCAGCCGCCGCAGCAGGGTGACCGCGTCCGGGAGGGAGCTCTCGACGAGGCCGAAGGCGAGCCCGGGCGGCGGGCCGCCGGGGTCCGCGGCGGTCTCCTCGTACAGCTCCCGGTAGAGCGCCGCCGGGTCCTCGCCCTCCATGCGCAGCACCAGCCGCGCCGCCGAGCGGACCCGGGCCGAGGGGTCGGCCAGCCAGGCCCGGGCCGCGGCGCCCCGGCCGGTGCGGTGCAGGGCGGTGACGGCGCTGGAGCGGGCCACCGCGGAACTCGCCGTGCCGAGGATGCCGAGCACGTCCGCCGGGTCCTCGTGCCCCACGGCGGCGAGCGCGGCGGCCAGGCAGCGGCGGCGCAGCTGCGGGTCCCCGCCGGTGCATGCGAGCCGGGCCAGCCGTCCGGGCGGCAGGAGTCCGGAGTCCACGGCCGCGTCGAGGGCCGTGTGCCGGATGCCGGGATCCGGGCTGCCGGTGATCAGGGCCTCGGCGAGCGGGAGGGGCAGGGGCCCGGCGGCCAGGAGCGCGGCGAGCGCGGCCCGCCGGATCCGGATCTCCGGGTCGCCGGCGGCGAGTTCCCCGAGCCGTCCGGCGCCGAGCAGGCCGTACTGCGCCGCCCTCCGTACGGCGGCCTCGCGCAGCCGCAGGTCCGGGCTGCCGAGCTGTTCGAGGATCCGCTCCGCCGGCACGGCCCCCCGGGCGCGGACCGTGAACTCCCAGCCCCAGTCCCCGTACGGGCGCAGGCCCGCGAGCAGGGCCACCGGCGCCAGCCGGTCCGCGGTCTCCGGGTCCGGCAGCGCCGCCCCGGCCAGCAGCTCCCGGGCCCGGGCGCGTACGGCCGGGTGCGGGTCGGCGCACCGGAAGAGGACCAGGGGGAGCAGCCCGGGCAGCGCGGCGGCGAAGCCGAGGGCGGCCTCCCGGACCCGCGGGTCGTGGTGGCAGAGCCCGAGGGCCGTCTCCGCGGGGCCGGGCGGGACCGCGGACCAGGCGACGCCGGGCGGCCGGGCGGTCTCCTGCCAGCGGGGCGCGGCGCTCCAGTCGGGGCGTTCGCCCGGCACCCGTACCTCCCGGTACGCGGGATGCGGGTCGGTCTCGCGGGCGACGGTCCGGTCCAGGCGCAGCCAGGACGGCGCGTCCGAGACGTGCAGGGCCTGCTCGGGCGGGACGCCGAGCAGCAGCCGCTCCGCGGGGGACAGGGAGGGGCGGAACGCGGGGCTCATGGCAGCACTCTAGGGAGACACGCCCGCTCTGACCAGGCCTTTCCCCGGCTCGTTGACGAAACATACGGAGTAGTGCATAGTTATGCCTGTCGTTGAATGCACCGTAAGGAGAAACCCGTGACCGAGCGCGTCGTACTCGCCTACTCGGGCGGCCTGGACACCTCCGTCGCCATCGGCTGGATCGCCGAGGAGACGGGCGCCGAGGTCATCGCCGTTGCCGTGGACGTCGGCCAGGGCGGCGAGGACCTGGACGTCATCCGCAAGCGCGCGCTCGCCTGCGGTGCCGTCGAGGCCGAGGTCGCGGACGCCAAGGACGAGTTCGCCAACGAGTACTGCCTCCCGGCGATCAAGGCCAACGCCCTCTACATGGACCGCTACCCGCTGGTCTCGGCGCTCTCCCGGCCGACCATCGTCAAGCACCTCGTCGCCGCCGCGAAGAAGCACAACGCCTCGATCGTGGCCCACGGCTGCACCGGCAAGGGCAACGACCAGGTCCGCTTCGAGGCCGGCATCGCCGCCCTCGGCCCCGACCTGAAGTGCATCGCCCCGGTCCGCGACTACGCGATGACCCGGGACAAGGCCATCGCCTTCTGCGAGGCCAAGCAGCTCCCGATCGCCACCACCAAGAAGTCCCCGTACTCGATCGACCAGAACGTCTTCGGGCGGGCCGTCGAGACCGGCTTCCTGGAGGACATCTGGAACGCGCCGATCGAGGACATCTACGAGTACACCTCGAACCCGGCCACCCCGCGCGAGCCCGACGAGGTCGTCATCTCCTTCAAGGAGGGCGTCCCGGTCGCCATCGACGGCAAGCCGGTCACCGTCCTGCAGGCCATCCAGCAGCTCAACGAGCGGGCCGGCGCCCAGGGCATCGGCCGGATCGACATGGTCGAGGACCGCCTCGTCGGCATCAAGTCCCGCGAGGTGTACGAGGCTCCGGGCGCGATCGCGCTGATCACCGCCCACCAGGAGCTGGAGAACGTCACGGTCGAGCGCGAGCTGGCCCGCTACAAGCGGCAGGTCGAGCAGCGCTGGGGCGAGATGGTCTACGACGGCCTGTGGTTCTCCCCGCTCAAGCGGGCCCTGGACGGCTTCATCAACGAGGCCAACCAGCACGTCACCGGCGACATCCGGATGACCCTGCACGGCGGCCGCGCGGTGGTCACTGGCCGGAAGTCCGACGAGTCGCTCTACGACTTCAACCTCGCCACCTACGACACCGGCGACACCTTCGACCAGTCGAAGGCCCAGGGCTTCATCGAGATCTTCGGCCTGTCCTCGAAGATCGCCGCGAAGCGCGACCTGGCCTGAGCGCGACCGCGCCCGAGCGCGTGATCGCCTGACCGACCGGCAGTACGTGGCGGCCTCCCCGTTTCCTCCGCGGCGGGGAGGCCGTTTCACACCCGTAGCACGCCGCAAGGGCGGTGCAGTCTTGAGGAGCAGCAGCAGTGAGCAGCAACAACGGTGGTGACGTCCGGCTCTGGGGCGGCCGTTTCGCCGACGGCCCGGCCGAGGCCCTCGCGAAGCTTTCCGCGTCGGTCCACTTCGACTGGCGGCTGGCGCCGTACGACATCGCCGGGTCCCGCGCCCACGCCCGCGTGCTGCACAAGGCCGGGCTGCTCACCGCCGACGAGCTCGACCGCATGATCGCCGGCCTGGACCGGCTCGAAGCGGACGTGGCCGACGGCTCCTTCACCGGCACCATCGCCGACGAGGACGTGCACACCGCCCTGGAGCGCGGGCTGCTGGAGCGGCTCGGCCCCGACCTCGGCGGCAAGCTGCGCGCCGGCCGGTCCCGCAACGACCAGGTGGCCACCCTCTTCCGGATGTACCTGCGCGACCACGCCCGGACCATCGGCGGCCTGATCGCCGAACTCCAGGACGCGCTGGTGGGCCTCGCCGAGGCCCACGCGGACGTGGCCATGCCGGGCCGTACGCACCTCCAGCACGCGCAGCCCGTGCTCTTCGCCCACCACGTCCTGGCCCACGTGCAGTCCCTGTCCCGGGACGCCGAGCGGCTGCGGCAGTGGGACACCCGGACCGCGGTCTCCCCGTACGGCTCCGGCGCGCTGGCCGGCTCCTCGCTGGGGCTGGACCCGGAGGCGGTCGCCGCCGACCTGGGCTTCGAGCGGGGTTCGGCCGGCAACTCCATCGACGGCACGGCCTCGCGGGACTTCGTCGCCGAGTTCGCCTTCATCACCGCGATGATCGGGATCAACCTCTCCCGGATCGCGGAGGAGATCATCATCTGGAACACGAAGGAGTTCTCCTTCGTGACCCTGCACGACGCGTTCTCCACCGGCTCCTCGATCATGCCGCAGAAGAAGAACCCGGACATCGCGGAGCTGGCGCGCGGCAAGTCGGGCCGCCTCATCGGCAACCTGACCGGCCTCCTGGCCACCCTCAAGGCGCTCCCGCTGGCCTACAACCGGGACCTCCAGGAGGACAAGGAGCCGGTCTTCGACTCCTGCGACACCCTTGAGGTCCTGCTGCCGGCCTTCACCGGCATGATGGCCACGCTCACCGTGAACCGGGAGCGGATGGAGGAGCTGGCCCCGGCCGGCTTCTCCCTCGCCACGGACATCGCGGAGTGGCTGGTCAAGCAGGGCGTGCCGTTCCGGGTGGCGCACGAGGTGGCCGGCGAGTGCGTCAAGGAGTGCGAGGCGCAGGGGATCGAGCTGGACGAGCTCACCGACGAGCAGTTCGCGAAGATCTCCGGGCACCTGACCCCCGAGGTCCGGTCCGTGCTCAACGTGCCCGGCGCCCTGGCCTCCCGCAGCGGCCGCGGCGGCACCGCCCCGAGCGCCGTCGCCGTCCAGCTGGCCGAACTGAAGGCCGACCTGGTCGTCCAGCACGCCTGGGCCACCGCCAAGCAGAAGTAACCCCGCCCGCACCCGCCCGAGGGGCGGCAGGCCCGGCGCCCCGCGCCCGCCCTGCCGCCCCTCGGCCGTACCCGCCCCGCGCCCGTATCCGCCCCGTCAGCCCGCCCAGGCGGCGAGCGCCTCGAAGTCCTCCCGCAGCAGGCCGACCCGCTCCCAGGTGCGTGGTGTAGCCCGCAGGCCGGCGCTCGGCCTGTGCCGCGTACGGGTTCAGCGGGCCGTCCACATCGATCAGCAGCAGCGGCTTCATCGCTCAAGTGTTCCCTTCTTGGGCCCGGTGAGGCGTGTGCATCTCTGGAATGAGACATCGACGTCTCATTTGGTGTATCGTTGTCTCATGGCAATGGATCGTGACCAGGTGCTGCGTGACGCGGCCGCGCTGCTCTCCCGCAAGTCGACCGCCACCATGGACGAGGTCGCCAAGGCCGCCGGGATCGGCCGGGCGACCCTCCACCGGCACTTCGCGGGGCGGGACGCGCTGGTGCGTGCGCTCGAAGACCTCGGCATCCGCGAGTTCGAGATCGCCTTCGACAGGGCGCGGCTCGACGAGGGCAGCGCCGTGGACGCACTGCGCCGCCTGGTCGCCGAATCCGAGCCCAACGCCCAGCTGCTGGCCTTCCTCGTCACCGAGAACCAGCTGTTCGAGGGCGACCAGGTCAACGAGGGCTGGGCCCGGCTCGACGCCCGCGTGTCCGCGCTCTTCCGCCGCGGACAGCAGGAGGGCGACATCCGGATCGACCTCAGCCCCGCCTGGCTGACCGAGGCCCTCTACGGCCTCGTCGGCACCTGCGCCTGGGCCGTCATGGACGGCCGGGTCGCAGCCAAGGACTTCCAGCACATGGTCACCGAGCTGCTGCTCGGTGGCGCCCGACGGAGTGTGGAGAAATGAACGGAACCGAACAGACCGGCCTGCGTACGGAGGCGGAGGTCAAGAGCCCCGGCCGCTGGCTGGCCCTGTCCGTGCTCGTGCTCGCCGTGCTGCTGGTCGCCGTCGACGCCACCGTACTCGGCCTGGCCACACCCTCACTCAGCGAGGACCTCAAGCCCTCCGGCAGCCAGCTGCTGTGGATCGGCGACATCTACTCCTTCGTGATCGCCGGCCTGCTCGTCTCCATGGGCAGCCTCGGCGACCGCATCGGCCGCAAGAAGCTGCTGCTCGTCGGCGCCACCGCGTTCGGCGCCGTCTCGGTGCTCAACGCCTACGCCACCAGCCCCGAGATGATGATCGTGGCCCGCGCCCTGCTCGGCGTGGCCGGCGCCACCCTGATGCCGTCCACCCTCGCGCTGATCCGCAACATCTTCCACGACCCCAAGGAGCGCAGCCTCGCCATCGGCATCTGGGGCGCCACCGCCTCCGCCGGTGCGGCCGTCGGCCCGGTCGTCGGCGGGTTCCTGCTCCAGCACTTCTACTGGGGCTCGGTCTTCCTCATCAACCTGCCGGTCATGCTGGTCCTGGTCCTCGTCGGCGTGAAGCTGCTGCCCGAGTCCCGCAACGCGGTGGCCGGCCCCTGGGACCTGGTCAGCGTCGGCCTCTCCCTCGTGGGCATCATCGGGGTCGTCTACGCCGTCAAGGAGGTCGCCAGCCACGGCCCGACCGCCGGAGCCGGACTCGCCGCACTGCTCGGTGCCGCCGCGCTGTACGGCTTCGTGCGCCGCCAGTTCACCCTGACCGCACCCCTGCTCGACATGCGCCTGTTCCGGCACCGCGGGTTCTCCGGCGCCGTCCTCGCCGACCTGCTGACCGTCTTCGGCCTGTCCGGCCTGGTCTTCTTCCTCTCCCAGTTCCTCCAGCTCGTCCAGGGTCGCGAGCCCCTGGAGGCGGGCCTCGCCGAACTGCCCGCCGCCATCGGCGCGGTGGCCACCGGCCTGGTCGCCGGCCGCTACGCCCGCCGGTACTCCGTACGGGCCATCGTGTCCGGCGGTCTCGCCGCCATCGGACTCGCGCTCGGCGTGATCACGCTGGTCCACAAGGAGACCGGCTACCCGCTGCTCGGCGCGGCCCTGCTGGTCGTCGGCCTCGGCGCCGGCTTCTCCTTCACCGTGACCGCCGACGTGATCCTCTCCAGCGTCCCCAAGGAGCAGGCCGGCTCGGCCTCCGCGGTCTCCGAGACGGCGTACGAGCTCGGCGCGGCCCTCGGCATCGCCCTGCTCGGCTCCGTCGTCACCGGGGTCTACCGGGACTTCACCGTCCCGGCCGGGGTCCCGGCCGAGGTGGCAGGCGCCGCGCACGAATCCCTGGGCGGAGCGGTCGAGGCCGCCAAGACCCTGGACCCGCAGACCGCGCACACCGTGGTCGGCGCCGCCCAGGAGGCCTTCGTCGACGGCCTGCGCCTCGCCTCCGGCGTCGGCGCGGCCGTGCTCCTCGCCACCGCCGCGGCGGCCTGGTTCCTGCTCCGCGGGCAGCGGCTCCAGGACGGCATCGAGCACTGACGCCCTCGGTCCGGCGGCGGCCCGGCTCCTTCCGGGTCCCGCCGCGCCGCCGCCGTCCGCCGGACGGCGGCCGACCGGCTCCGGCCCTCCCTGACGGTCCGGCAGGACGCCCCGCCCGGGCCGCAGTTGACAGTGTGATCATCAGGCGGCAGCATCCGCCCGGTGGAGATGACCGAGCTGACCCCGGCGGAGCGCCGCATCTGGCAGGCGTTCCCGTCCGACGAGGCCGTGGACCTGCGCGAAGGCCCGGCCGACGGCCCGGGCGCCGCGGCCGACGGCGCCTCCTGGGGACCCGGCCGCACCGTGCGGGCCGAGGTGCTGCGGGCCCTCCTCCTCACCGCCCCGGCCCGCGAGGGCGCCGCCGCCGGGCTCAACCTCCACGGCGCCCGGATCACCGGCGTGCTCCGCCTGAAGTACGCCGCGATCGACCACCCCGTACGGATGCGCGGCTGCCACTTCGAGCAGGAGCCCGACCTGTACGGGGCCCGGATGCGGGCCCTGGTCCTCACCGCCTCGGACCTGCCCGGCCTGGAGGCCTCCAACCTCGACCTGGAGGTCTACCTCCGGCTGTCCTGCTGCCGCATCCGGGGCCAGCTGCGGCTGTCCGGCTCCCGCATCGGCGGCGGGGTCTTCCTCAACGACGCCGTGATCGGCACCCCCGGCGCGCCCGTCCGGGGCGACGAGTCCCAGCCCACCAGCCTGCTGGTCAACCACACCACGGTCGGCACCGACATCCGGGCCAAACGCCTCACCGTCCACGGCCGGTTCCTCCTCAACGGCACCACCGTGGCCGGGCGGGTGCTCCTGGACGGCGGCTCCTTCAGCAACCCGGGCGGCAGCGCCATCCACGCCGAGACCCTGTCCGTCGGCACCGACCTGTCCGCCAAGGACATCCGCGCCACCGGCCGGATCGACCTCAAGGGCGCCCGCATCCCCGGCCAGCTCGACCTGCACCGCGTGACCCTGTCCAACCCCGGCGGTCTGGCCCTGCGCATCACCAGCGCCGAGGTCGGCGAGCTCTGGCTGCGCGGCTCCCGGCCCGTCTCCGGCACGGTCAGCCTCCGCCGCTCCACCCTCGACCTGCTCCACGTGCCCACCGAGGTGCTCCCCGACGGGGTGCTCCTGGACGGCCTGACCTACCGCACCCTGGCCCCGCACCGCCCCGCCGAGGAGCGGCTGCCGCTCCTCGAACGCGACGAGGCGGGCTACCTGCCGTACGCGTACGAGCAGCTCGCCGCCGCCTACCGGACCGCCGGGGACGAGGCCGGCGCCCGCACGGTCCAGCTCGCCAAGCTCCGCCGGCACCGCCGCACCCTGCCCCGGTACGCGCGCGTCTGGGGGCACCTCCAGGACTCCACCGTGGGCTACGGCTTCCGGCCCATGCGGGCGGCCGGCTGGCTGGCGGCCCTCCTGCTGATCGGCTCGGTCGCCTTCGCCGTGCGCCATCCCCCGCCGCTGAAGGCGGACGAGGCGCCGGAGTTCAACCCCGTCTTCTACACCCTCGACCTGCTGCTGCCGATCATCGGCTTCGGACAGGAGAGCGCCTTCGCCCCGGCCGGCTGGCAGCAGTGGCTCTCGTACCTGCTCATCGTCACGGGCTGGACGCTGGCCACCACGATCGCCGCGGGCATCACCCGCTCCCTCAGCCGGCAGTAGGCGGACTCGCGGACCCCGCGCGCCCGGCCCGGGCGCTCACCGGCTCACGGGCTCAGGGGCGCACGGCCGAGGGCCGGACCCCGGACGGGATCCGGCCCTCGGTGGCGGGGGCGGGAGCGGTTACGCCGCTTCCTTCGCCTTCGTGGCGTACATGTCCACGTACTCCTGGCCCGAGAGGCGCATGACCTCGGCCATCACCGAGTCGGTGACCGCCCGCAGGACGTAGCGGTCGCGGTCCATGCCCTCGTAGCGGGAGAACTCCATCGGCTCGCCGAAGCGGATCGTGACCCGGCCCGGGCGGGGCATGCCCTTGCCGCCGGGCTGCAGCTTGTCGGTGCCGATCACCGCGAACGGGATCACCGGGGCGCCCGTCATCAGCGTGAGCCGGGCGATGCCGGTGCGGCCGCGGTACAGCCGGCCGTCGGGGGAGCGGGTGCCCTCCGGGTAGATCCCGAAGATCTTGCCCTCCTCCAGGATCCGGCGGCCGGTCATCAGCGCGGCGACACCGCCGTTGGCCCCGTCCCGGTCCACCGGGATCATGCCCGAGCCGGTGAAGAACCACGCCATCAGCCGGCCCTTGAGGCCCTTGCCCGTCACGTACTCGTCCTTGCCGATGAAGTGGACCGTCCGGTCGCACACCAGCGGAAGGATCATCGAGTCGATGAAGGTGAGGTGGTTGCCCGCCAGGATCACCGCACCGCTGCCCGGGATGTTCTCGACGCCCTCCACACGGGTGCGGAACATCATGCGCATGACGGGTCCGACAGTGGCTTTGATGAGCGCGGTACGGAACAACGTGGGCCCTCCGGCGTCGAAAGCGGTCTTGCACCACAGCGAGTCAGTGCAGGTGAGGACGATACTCGCGGCCCGCGGCTGATCGCACATCGGGTTCACGGAACGGATACGCAGTGTTGACGCACGTTTCCGCCATGTTCCGCCTGCACTCGCCCCGTCTTCAGGGAGCGCTGCCTACCATCGCCGCGCCGAGAACGGCCGAGAACGGCCGTGGGGCGACCGGGAACCGCCCGGCGGCCCGGGCCGGCCGAGAGCAGAAGGAGGAGCGGTCATGGCGCAGGGTGGGGCAGCGCGGCGGACGGTGCTGGGCGCGGCGGTGCTGGCCGCGGGCGGGGGTGCAGTGGGCCTGGGCGCGGGCCGGGCGGACGCGGCTCCGTCGGGGACCGCGGCCGCGGCGGCCGAGGACGGCGGACGCCCGCAGGGCCACCGCAGCCTGCCGGTGCCCACCGTCATCGGGCACCGCGGGGCCAGCGGCTACCGCCCCGAGCACACCCTCGGCTCGTACCAGCTCGCCCTGGACCTCGGCGCCCACGTGATCGAACAGGACCTCGTCCCCACCAAGGACGGCCACCTGGTCTGCCGCCACGAGAACGAGATCGGCGGCACCACCGACGTCGCCGACCACCCCGAGTTCGCCGGGCGGCGCACCACCAAGACCGTGGACGGGGTCGCCGTGACCGGCTGGTTCACCGAGGACTTCACCCTCGCCGAGCTCAAGACCCTGCGCGCCAAGGAGCGCATTCCGGCCCTCCGCCAGCGCAACACGCTCTACGACGGCCGCTGGGCCGTGCCCACCTTCGAGGAGGTGCTGCGCTGGGCCCGCCGCGAGGGCCGCCGGCGCGGCCGGGAGGGTCTGGCTGCACGTCGAGACCAAGCACCCCAGCTACTTCCGCGCCCTGGGCCTCGGCCTGGAGGAGCCCCTCGCCCGGCTGCTGCGCCGCTACGGCCGCGACGGGCGCAACGCCCCGGTGTTCCTCCAGTCCTTCGAGCCCTCCAGCATCCAGCGGCTGGCCAAGCTGGTGGCCGCCCCCAAGGTGGTCCTGCTGTCCGGCGCCGCCACCCGGCCCTGGGACTTCGAGCAGGCGGGGGACCCGCGCACGGTCGCCGACCTGGTCCGCCCCGAGGGGCTGGCCTGGATCGCCGGCTTCGCCCAGGGCATCGGCCCCACCCTGGACCTGGTCATCCCGCGCACCGCCGCGGGCGGGCTGGGCACGCCGACCACCCTGGTCCGCGACGCCCACGCCGAGGGCCTGGTCCTGCACCCCTACACGGCGCGCAACGAGAACTCCTTCCTGCCGGCCGAGTTCCGCAAGGGCACCGACCCGGCCGCGTACGGGGACGCCTTCGGGGCCCTGCGCACCTACTTCGAGCAGGGCATCGACGGCATCTTCACCGACCAGCCCGACACCGCCCTGCTGGCGGCCGCCGACTTCACCGCCCGCTAGGCCGCGGGCCGGGGGAGTCCGCGCGCCGGGCCCGCTCCGGCCCCGCTCCTGTGCTGTCCCGGCCCCGCTCCGGGCGGCGGTATCCGGCCAATGTCCGTCAACGGCCGAACGGCCGTCGCCCTTGCGGGTGAGCCGCACCCGTCGCGGAAACCTCCCGCCGCGTCCCTGCGTCCCGGCGGGCATGGACGTGATGCGCGAACTCGGCCCTCTGCTCCCGCTCCTCTCGGCGGAGGCGGCCGCCGAGGCCCCCGGCACCGGCGTGGACCCCGCGGACCTCGAACAGGCCGTATGGGTGCGGCTGCTGGAGAGCGACCGGGCGGCGGGCCGGCCCTCCGAGGCTGCCCGGTGGCTGCGCCGCGCGGTGCGGGCCGAGGCCCGCGGTGCCCGGCGGCGGGCCCTGCGGGAGATCCCGTACGGGGGCCTTCCGGAGGGCAGTTCCCCCTCGCCGGAGCGGGCCGCGCTGGACGGGGAGGCCCAGGAGGCACTCCGTTCGGCCGTCGCCCGTCTGCCCGGACGCTGCCCCGAGCTGCTGAGCGCACTTCTCTCGCCCCGGGACCTCACCTACCGTGAAATCGCAGGAGAGTTGGGTATCTCACAGGGCAGTCTGGGGCCCGTACGTTCCCGTTGCCTGGGATGTCTGCGCAGAATGCTCGCGGCAGAGGTTGCAGCTCCTGAACTCCGGGGAAAGGAGCGGTAGACCGACGGGCTACCAGGTGAGCGGGAGGCATGCACACATGGGCATGAGCGTGACCATCACTGCGGCGAATGCGGAAGACGCCGAGCAGATCTTCAGACTGCAGTACCTCTGCTTCCAGAGCGAGGCGGAGCTCTACGGCAACTACCGCATCGAGCCGCTCGTCCAGTCCCTCGACTCGGTCAAGGCCGAACTCGACACGGACTGCGTCCTGGTCGCGCGGCTCGGCGAAGAGGTGGTCGGCACGGTGCGCGGCTCGGCGGCCGAGGACGGCACCGCCCGGATCGGCAAGCTCTGCGTCCACCCCCGCCTCCAGGGCCACGGACTCGGCGCCCGGCTGCTGCGCGCGGTCGAGGAGGCCCTCGCGGGCCGCGGCGGCACGAGCAGGTTCCAGCTGTTCACCGGCGAGCGCAGCGAGGCGAACCTGAGCCTCTACCGCAAGGCCGGCTACGCCCGGGTCGCCGACCGCACGGGCGCCGACGGCATCCGCCTGATCGTGCTGGAGAAGGCGGCCACGGAGTACGCGGTCAGCGCCTGAGGGGCACCGCCCGCCGCGGCCGCGCCGCACCCGCAGGTGCCGCGCGGCCGTCCCGGTGCGTCCCGGCGTCGGCCGCCTCCGGCGTGTTCAGCGCCTCCGGCGCAGCCACAGCATCCCGGTGACCGGCAGGATCACCGGGATGAAGAGGTAGCCCATCCCGAAGTCCGACCACACGGTGGCGTCCGGGAAGGCCTCGGGCCGCACCAGCGTCCAGACCCCCACGGTCAGCACCCCGGCCAGCTCGACGGCGCAGCACACCAGCGCCGCCCGGCGGGCCGCCTCCCCGCCGCGGACGAGGGAGTACGTGATGAACGCGTAGACCAGCGCCGCCACGGCCGACAGCGCATAGGCCAGCGGGGCGCGGTCGAACTCAGTCGAGATCTGGTAGGCCGAGCGCGAGACCGCGCCGACCACCATGACCCCGTACAGCCAGACCAGCAGCAGTCCCGGGCCCTTGACCAGGCGCTTGTCCGGCCCCGAAGGGGCTGTGGACGTGGTGGTGGCGGACTCAGGCACCGGTGCCTCCCCAGATGTCGGTGAGCCGTACTTCCAGCACGGCGAGGACCACGGCGCCGGCGGCGACCGTCACGGAGCCCCACTTGGTGCGCTCGGTCAGGGACAGCAGCCCGGCGGCCGGGACCGCGCAGAAGGCGCCGATCAGGTAGGCGACGAAGATGACCCCGCCCTCGTCGGGCTCCCCGCCCTGCGCCAGCCGGACGATGCCCACCACCAGCTGGGCCAGGGCCAGCAGGGTCACCACCGCCATGCCGATGAAGTGCCAGTCCTTGGTCGGCTGGTCCCGGTAGGCGGCGAATCCGCACCAGCCGGCGAGGGCCATGGCGGCCGCGCCGAGGGTGAGGGTGAGGGCATCGAGCATGCAGCGAGGGTATTACGGGCCCGCCCGGCGGCTGCGTCCAGCCCGCCCCGCGGGTCCGTGCCGGGCCGGCACCACAGTGGTCTTGACCACAGCCGGTCCCCGGACGCCCCGGCGCGCACCCCGCCGCGCACTCCGCCCCCCAGTGTCGTTCCTGCAGGTCAGGATCGGTTCCGAGGGGTGGGACCAGAAGCGTCGAGTGGTGGCTCTTGTCCGGTATGCGGCTGAGATCCGTCCGCTATTCGGACAGATCTGATCGCTCCGGCGGACCGTCTGCTTTACTGGGCCCATGACCACGACGAGCAGCCGCACCCTTGCGACCGAGGCGATGATGACGCCCGGTGCTCGTTGTATGTGTCGAATGTGCGCCTTCTGAGGGCCCCTTCCCGAGCCTCGCGCCCCGAAGCGAGACCTGGCCGAGCCTGTCCGCGTTCCCGGATCTGCTCCTGCCCCGCGCACGCGCTGCACTGCGTAATTTCTTCCGGTTCAGCCCGTATCGCGTCCCCAGATGAATGCCCCGTGCCCGGCACTGCTGCGCCGCGCACTCGACAGCGACGGAAATCCTGTGATCACCACATCGGGCCTCACGAAGGTCTACCAGTCCCGTGGCCGCGAGGTCACCGCCCTGGACGGCGTCGACCTGCACGTCCGTGAGGGCGAGGTCTACGGAGTCATCGGCCAGAGCGGCGCGGGCAAGTCCTCCCTCATCCGCTGCGTCAACCTGCTGGAGCGCCCCACCTCCGGAACCGTCACGGTCGACGGGGTGGAGCTGACCGCCCTCGCGGGCGGCGGCGGCCGCCGGGCCGGCAAGGAGCTCCGCGAAGCCCGCAGCCGCATCGGCATGGTCTTCCAGCACTTCAACCTGCTGTCCTCGCGGACCGTGCAGGCCAACATCGAGCTGCCGCTGGAGATCCTCGGGGTCTCCGGCCGCGAGCGCTCCCGCAAGGCCCTCGAACTCCTCGACCTCGTCGGACTCGCCGACAAGGCCAAGGCCTACCCGGGCCAGCTCTCCGGCGGCCAGAAGCAGCGCGTGGGCATCGCCCGCGCCCTCGCCGGCGACCCCAAGGTGCTGCTGTCCGACGAGGCCACCAGCGCCCTCGACCCCGAGACCACCCGCTCGATCCTCCAGCTGCTGCGCGACCTCAACCGCCAGCTGGGCCTGACCGTGCTGCTCATCACGCACGAGATGGACGTGGTCAAGAGCATCTGCGACTCCGCCGCACTCATGAAGAAGGGCCGCATCATCGAATCGGGCACCGTCTCCGAGCTGCTGGCCACCCCCGGCTCCGAACTCGCCGCCGAGCTGTTCCCCGTCAGCGGCACCGCCACCGGCGAGGACCGCACCGTGGTCGACGTCACCTTCCACGGGGAGGCCGCCACCCAGCCGGTCATCTCCCAGCTGTCCCGCACGTACAACATCGACATCTCGATCCTGGGCGCCGCGATGGACACCGTCGCCGGCAAGCAGATCGGCCGGATGCGCATCGAGCTGCCCGGCCGCTACGAGGACAACGTCGTGCCCGTCGGCTTCCTGCGCGAGCGGGGCCTCCAGGTGGAGGTCGTCGACGAGGACGGGCCCGCCGCCGGCATCGCGGGGACCGCGGCCGCCGAGGTCGTCGCCGCCGCCGAGCTCATCAAGGACGGTGCCAAGTGACCTGGTCCGAAATGCAGCCGCTGCTCACGCAGGGCACCTACGACACCCTCTACATGGTGCTGTGGTCCACCCTCGTGACCGTGCTGGCCGGCCTCCCGCTCGGCATCCTGCTGGTCCTGACCGACAAGGGGGGACTGCTGCAGAACCGTCCCCTCAACAAGGTCCTCGGCGTGATCGTGAACATCGGCCGCTCGCTGCCGTTCATCATCCTGCTGATCTTCCTGATCCCGGTCACCACCGCGGTCGTCGGCACCTTCATCGGCCCCACCGCCATGATCGTCCCGCTGGCCATCGGAGCCGTCCCCTTCTTCGCGCGCCTCGTGGAGACCGCGGTCCGCGAGGTGGACCACGGACTGGTCGAGGCCGTCCAGTCCATGGGCGGCGGCATACCGACCCTGGTCTGGAAGGTCCTGCTGCCCCAGTCCCTGCCCTCCCTGGCCGCCGGCGTCACCACCACCGTCATCACCCTGGTCGGCTACTCGGCCATGGCCGGCGCGGTCGGCGGCGAAGGCCTCGGCTCCAAGGCCATCACGTACGGCTTCCAGCGCTTCGAGACCGGCTTCATGTTCGCCACCGTGGCCGTCCTCATCGCCCTCGTCACCGTCATCCAGCTGCTCGGCGACGGCGTGGTCCGCCTGCTCGCCCGCCGCGGCCGGACGGCCTGACCGCCGGCCCCCGGACTTCCTCCCCACCCACAGCCCGCACTCGTTGTGCCCGGGCGTCGTCCGCACCACCCAGAAAGAGGCACTCTTCGTGCGCAAGAACATCAAGCTCGCCGCCGCCACCGCTGCCGCCGCCGCCCTGGCCCTCGGCCTGACGGCCTGCGGCTCCTCCTCCGACCCGGCGTCCACCAAGGACTCCGGCACCGGAGCGGCCGCCGAGTCCAAGCCCCTCGTCGTCGCGGCCTCCCCGACCCCGCACGCCGACATCCTCAACTTCGTCAAGGACAACCTGGCGGCCAAGGCCGGACTCAAGCTGGAGGTGAAGGAGTTCACGGACTACGTCCTCCCCAACACCGCCACCCAGCAGGGCCAGGTCGGCGCCAACTACTTCCAGCACAAGCCGTACCTGGACGACTTCAACAAGAAGAACGGCACGGACATCGTCCCGGTCGCCAACGTCCACCTGGAGCCCCTCGGCCTCTACTCCAAGAAGCTCAAGAGCCTCAAGGACATCAAGGCCGGCCAGACCGTCGCCGTCCCCAACGACACCACCAACGAGGGCCGCGCCCTCCAGCTGCTCGCCGCCAACGGCCTGATCAAGCTGAAGGACGGGGTCGGCACCAGCGCCACCCTCGCCGACATCACCGACAAGAAGGGCCTGGAGTTCAAGGAGCTGGAGGCCGCCACGGTCCCGCGCGCCCTGAACGACGTGGACGCCGCCGTCATCAACGGCAACTACGCCCTCGAAGCGGACCTCAAGCCCGCCAAGGACGCGCTCGCCCTGGAGAAGGCCGAGGGCAACCCGTACGCCAACTTCCTCGCCGTGAAGCGCGGCAACGAGAACGACCCCCGCGTCCAGAAGCTCGCGAAGCTCCTGAACTCGCCCGAGGTCAAGAAGTTCATCGAGGACAAGTACGAGGGCTCGGTCATCCCCGCCTTCGGGAAGCCCGCCGCCTGATCCCGCATCAGGACCGGTCCGCCGGGCCCCGCACCCTCCTGAGCCAGGGGTGCGGGGCCCGGCCATGCGCATCCCGGGGCCGATGCTGCATGCTGTGCGAAGAAGGCCTCTTCTCACGGGCCGTCAAACGGCCTGAAACGGCCCGGAATCCGGTCCCTCGGCATGGAGCTGCGCATGACTACCACCTTCCCGGACGTCTCCATCAGCACGGACCGGCTGGTGTTGCGCCCCTTCGAGGAGGCGGACGTCATGGCCCTGACCGAGATGATGAACGACGAGCTCATCACCGCCTGGACCGCGGTGCCGCACCCCTACACCGTCCAGGACGCCCGCGACTGGGCCCTGCACCACTCGCACGCCGAACGCACCGAGGGCCGCGGAATCGTCTTCGCGGTCACCGAGTTCCTCACCCAGCGCCTGGTCGGGATCGTCCACCTGCAGAACGTCAACTGGCGCTGCCGCACCGCCGAGGTCGGCTACGTCACCGCCCCCTGGGCCCGCGGCGAGGGCTACGCCTGCGAGTCGGTCCTCGCGGCCGCCCAGTGGCTCTTCCGCGACCAGAAGTTCGAGCGCCTGGAACTGCGCACCGCCGCCGACAACACCGCCTCCCAGCAGGTGGCCCAGAAGATCGGCTGCATCAGCGAAGGGGTCCTGCGCAACGCGTGGATAGTGCGCACCCAGACGCCCGACGGCGGCTGGGCGGACACGCGCACCGACCTGATCGTCTGGAGCCTGCTCCCCGAGGACCTCGACGGGCTCGACGGCCAGCTCGCCGAGGCCGGCGGCTACAGCGGCTACACCGACTGGAACAGCGCCGACTGGAACTAGCGCCTCGGCCCGGGCGGCACCACGGGCCCGGCCACCGGGACCGCGCCACCCCGCCGGGCCGCGCCCGGCCACCGGGACCGCGCCACCCCGCCGGGCCGCGCCCGGCCCCCGCCGAAGGTCCGGACCACACCCCCTACCAACAGGTAGTCTCACGGTGTCCGCCCCGCGCGGACCAGCTCCCCCCACTGCCGACGCCGACCCCAGGAGACCGAGAAGATGGCCGACCGGGTCACGGTGATCGGCTGGGACGGCTCGCCCCTCACCGCGGCCGCCAGGTCCGCCCTCTCCGCCGCCACCCTCGTGGCCGGGGCCGCCCACCACCTGGCCCTCCCCGAGATCCCCCCGGCCGCCGAACGCATCCGCCTCGGCAGCCTCGGCCTCGCCGCCCGCCGCATCGCCGGCCACCGCGGCACCGCCGTGGTCTTCGCCGACGGCGACCCCGGCTTCTTCGGAGTGGTCCGCGCCCTGCGCGCCCCCGAACACGGGCTGGAGGTCGAGGTGGTCCCCGCCGTCTCCTCCGTCGCCGCCGCCTTCGCCCGCGCCGGCATGCCCTGGGACGACGCCCGCGTGGTCGTCGCCCACCCGCGCACCCTGCGCCGCGCCGTGAACGTCTGCCGGGCCCACCCGAAGGTGGCCGTCCTCACCTCCCCGGGCGCCGGACCCGCCGAGCTCGCCCTCCTCCTCGACGGGGTCCACCGCACCTTCGTCATCTGCGAGGAACTCGGCACCGCCAACGAGCAGGTCACCGTACTCACCTCCGACAAGGCCGCCGACCACACCTGGCGCGACCCCAACGTGGTCATCGCCATCGGAGGCGGCGGCACCGTCGAGGGCGCCGACGGCGGCTGGCTGGCCGGCACCGCCGGACCCGGAGCCGACCGCGGCTGGGCCCGCCCCCTCGCCGACGCCCCCGAAAGCGAGGGCGAACAGCTGCGCGCCCTCCAGCTCGCCCGGCTCGGCCCCCGCCCCGGCGACCTCGTCTGGGACGTGGGCGCCGGCAGCGGGGCCTTCGCCGTGGACGCCGCAGCCTTCGGAGCCGCCGTCATCGCCGTGGACGCCGACCCGCACGCCTGCGCACGGACCAAGGCCCTGGCCCGCACCCGCGGGGTGCAGCTCCAGGCGGTGCCCGGCCGCGCCCCGCACATCCTCGAAAGCCTGCCCGAGCCGGACGTCGTACGCATCGCAGGGGGCGGGGTCCCCGTCGTCGCCGCCTGCGCCGAGCGCCGCCCCGAGCGGATCGTCACCCACGCCTCCACCCGCGACGAGGCCGAGGCCGTGGGCCGTGCGCTGGCCGAACGCGGCTACACCGTCGAATGCGCGCTGCTCCAGGCCGTCGGCCTCGACCCGCACACCTGGGCCGAGCGCGAGCGCTCCGTCGTCTTCCTGCTCTCCGCCACCCGCGCCGAGCGGGCCGAGCGCGCGGACCGTGCCCCCCGCGGCTGACGTCCCGACACGCGGGGTAGGCTGGCAGATCGTTGTACTGCCCCGGACCCCCCGGCCTTCCCGCCGGAACGGACCCGGACGAGGCGCCCGAGTCGGGCGCCTTTTGCGGTACACGAGTCCCGGAGGACGCGCGACGTGGCGCAGTCCACAGCGGGCCGTGGCGGTTATGGCTGCCATGGCGGCGAACGGACGCGACAATGCTTGTTGTCGGCGGGCGTTCGTGCCGCGCGGCACTCACGCTCGTTCTTCACAGGGGGCGCCGGGTGTGCCGCGGAGCGGTCGCCCGGCGAGCTGATCGACGACGCACAACCGATGGGCGAGGGGTACGCATGACTGACACCGGCCAGGTTCCGGAGGGTCTCCCGGAGAACGCGGGCATGGTGGATCAGCCGGGCATCCCCGCCCCGGGGTCCTTCACCTACCTCGACCCGGCGGCGGCCGCACCCGGTGCGGAACCGGCCGAGGAAGAGGAAATGCTGCTGATGCCGAGCGGCCAGGGCGCCTGGAGCGACCCGCAGCTCGTGCCGCCGGCGCCCTTCCCGCAGGAGGCGTACCCGCAGGAGTACGGCCGGGAATTCGTCCAGGAGTTCCCGCACGACCCCGCGCAGGACACCGGTGCGCACGAGGCGGGCGGCCGGGACACCGGCGCCGTGGACCTCGGTGCCGTACGGGTTCCGCACCCGGCCGCGCCGGCCGCCGTCCAGCAGCAGCCGGGCCGCCGTCCGCTGCACATGGGCCCGCCCGTCCCGGAGGCCACCGGTGGTGTGGTCCGCTCCCTCGCCGACCGCGGCCCCGCCGCGCCCGCCGCCCCGGCGTCCCCCGTGGCCCCCGCCGCGGCGGGGGCGGCCCCGGCCGCGGCGGTGCAGGCCGCGCCCGTGCCGCCGGTGCAGGCCGGTCCCGCGACCCTCGGGCCCGAGTACCTCGACGTCCAGCCCGCCGAGGCCGGGGTGCTGCCGGGCCCGCAGCTGGGGGAGATCCCGCCGCAGGCCGGTGCCCCCTGGGGCCAGGACCCGGCCCAGCCGGTGCCGCAGGAGCCGGTGGCGCCCGTACTGCAGCCGCAGATCCCGCTCGTGGGGCAGGCCGCTCCGGCGGTTCCCGCGGAGCCGGTGGCCCCCGGGACGCCTGCGGGGCCTGCAGAAACGGTCGTGCCGGAAGGGATCCTTCCGGTTGAGCCGGGCGCCGAGCCGGTGGCCCCGGTGGCCCCGGAAGCACCGGTGGAGCAGCCCGCGGCCGTGGCGGCCGCGCCCGTGGAGCAGCAGTCCGTGACCGTGGCGCCCGCCCCCGTCGAGCAGAGCGCGGTCCCCGGCGAGCAGGCCGTGGCCGTGGAGCCGGTCCCGGCGGGCGGTCAGCCGGCGGTGGAGCAGCCGGAGGCCGTCGCGGAGGTGCTCCCGGAGCAGCAGCCGGAGCCGGCGGAGGCCGTGGCCGCCGCAGAGCCGGTCCCGGCCGGGATCCCGGCCCAGCCGGAGCCGGTCGTCGAGACCGCCCCGGCCGCGGTGGAACCCGTACCCGTACCCGTCGCCGCGGAGGCGCTGCCCGTGCAGCCGGCCGCCGGGCCGCTGGCCGCGGCCGAGGCCGGACAGCCCGCCGAGGCCGTACCGGCCGAGGAGCCGGCCGCGGTCGTCGAGGCCGTGCCCGTGGCCGCGCCCGAGGCGGTTCCCGCCGAGCCGGTCCCGGCCGAGCAGGTCCCGGCCGAGGCCGTGGCCGCCCAGGCGGTCGCCGCCGAAGTGGCCGCCGAAGCCGTGGCCGCCGCGGTCGCCGTCGAGCCCGTGCCCGCCGAGGCCGTTCCGGCCGAGCAGGTCCCGGCCGAGGCCGTTCCGGCCGGTCACGTGCCCGCCGAGGCCGTTGCCGTCCCCGCGCAGGCTCCCGCCGCCGAACCCGTACCGGCAGAGGCGGCCGCTCCCGTGACCGACCCGGCCGCCGAGGTGCCCGCTGCCCAGGCCGCCGAGCCGCAGCCCGTCGCCGAGCCGGTCCCCGCCGAGGCCGCGCAGGCCGTCGAGCCCGCGCAGGCCCCCGAGGCCGCGGAGCCCGCCCGGCCCGCTCCCGCCGAGGCCGAAGTCCAGCCCGAGGGCACGGAGTTCCCCGCCGCCGAGCCCGCCGCTGAGCCCGTCGCCGCCGACGCCACCGCACCGGAGCCGCACGCGGCGGAGGCAGCCGAGGGCGCCGAGGCACCGGAGGCCGAGGCCGCCGAAGCCGCCGCCCCCGAGGCCGAGGAGCGCCCGGCCGCCCCCGGCTACGCCGACGCCGAGCGCGAGGCCGTCCTGCGCGTCATGCGCGAGCGCCGCGACATCCGCAACGGCTTCCGCACCGACCCGATCCCGCACGAGGTCCTCCTGCGCGTGCTCGAGGCCGCGCACACCGCCCCGAGCGTCGGGCACTCCCAGCCCTGGGACTTCGTCGTCATCCGGTCCGCCGAAACCCGGCGGACCATGCACGAGCTGGCCACCCGCCAGCGCGAGGCGTACGCCAAGTCGCTGCCCAAGGGCCGGGCCAAGCAGTTCAAGGAACTGAAGATCGAGGCCATCCTCGACACCCCGGTGAACATCGTCGTCACCGCCGACCCCACCCGCGGCGGCCGCCACACCCTCGGCCGGCACACCCAGCCGCAGATGGCCCCGTACTCCTCGGCCCTCGCCGTCGAGAACCTCTGGCTCGCCGCCCGCGCCGAGGGCCTCGGCGTCGGCTGGGTCAGCTTCTTCGACGAGCGCGAGATGGTCCGCGCCCTCGGCCTGCCCGAGCACCTCGAAGTCGTCGCCTACCTGTGCGTCGGCTACGTGGACGAGTTCCCGGACGAGCCCGAGCTGATGCAGGCCGGCTGGTCCAAGCGCCGCCCGCTCTCCTGGGTGGTCCACGAGGAGACGTACGGCCGCCGCGCCCTGCCCGGCGAGGAGCCGCACGACCTGCTCGCCGAGACCGTCGCCGGCATCCGCCCGCTGGACGCCAAGGCCCTCGGCGAGGCCTGGGAGCGGCAGAAGCGCATGACCAAGCCGGCCGGCGCCCTCGGCATGCTGGAGATCATCTCCGCGCAGCTGTCCGGCCTGTCCCGGGTCTGCCCGCCCCCGATCCCGGAGCCGGCCGCCGTCGCGATCTTCGCCGGAGACCACGGCGTGCACGCCCAGGGCGTCACCCCGTGGCCGCAGGAGGTGACCTCGCAGATGGTCGCCAACTTCCTCGGCGGCGGCGCGGTCTGCAACGCCTTCGCCAACCAGGTCGGCGCCGAGGTCTGCGTCATCGACGTGGGCGTCGCGGGGGAGCTCCCGGCCACCCCCGGGCTGCTGCCGCGCAAGGTCCGCCCCGGCACCGCCGACATGACCGCCGGTCCCGCCATGACCCGGGAAGAGGCCGTCGCGGCCATCGAGGTCGGCATCGAGACCGCCCGCGACCTGGTCGCCGCCGGGAACAAGGCGCTCCTGACCGGTGAGATGGGCATCGCGAACACCACCGTGTCCGCCGCCCTGATCTCCGTGTTCACGGACACCGACCCGGCCGAGGTCACCGGCCGCGGCACCGGCATCAACGACGAGACCCACGCCCACAAGATCGAGGTCGTCCGCCGCGCGCTGGAGCTCCACCAGCCCGACCCGTCCGACCCGATCGGCGTCCTCGCCGCCATCGGCGGCCTGGAGCACGCCGCGATCGTCGGCCTGCTGCTCGGCGGCGCCTCGCTGCGCACCCCGGTCATCCTGGACGGCGTGAGCGCGGGGGCCGCGGCCCTGGTCGCCCGGGCCATCGCCCCCGAGTCCCTCTCGGCGTGCATCGCGGGCCACCGCAGCGCCGAGCCGGGTCACGTGGCCGCCCTCACCAAGCTGGGCCTGCGCCCCCTGGTCGACCTGGACCTGCGCCTCGGCGAGGGCACCGGCGCCCTGCTGGCCCTCCCGCTGGTCCAGAGCGCCGCCCGCGCCATGCACGAGGTGGCCACCTTCGACTCGGCGGGCGTGACGGAGAAGTAGCCGGGTGCGGGGGGCCGCCCCCCGCACCCCGGGTCCCGGTCACCGGGCGGGCCCGGAACTCGGGCCTGCCCCCGCCCCGCCGTATCGTGGACCCTGCACCACCAGCAAAACCGCACGTCACACCCCGACAGGCCGCTCCAGCGCAGCAGCGGCACAGCAGAACCGCCGCACCAGGAGCCGCACCGCCATGGCAGACACCCCCGCGTACCCCGTCGGCCTGCGACTCACCGGCCGCCGCGTCGTCGTCATCGGCGGCGGCCAGGTCGCCCAGCGCCGCCTGCCCGCCCTGGTCGCCGCCGGGGCCGACGTCCTGCTGATCTCCCCGTCCGCCACCCCGTCCGTGGACGTGATGGCCGAGACCGGCGAGATCCGCTGGGAGCGCCGCCGGTACGAGGAGGGCGACCTCGACGGGGCCTGGTACGTGCTCGTGGCCACCCGCGACCGGGAGGCCAACGACCGCGTCTCGGCCGAGGCCGAGCGCCGCCGCATCTGGTGCGTGCGCAGCGACGACGCCGAGGCGGCCACCGCCTGGACCCCGGCCACCGGCCGCAGCGAGGGCGTCACCGTGGCCGTCCTCACCGGCAACGACCCCCGCCGTTCCGCCTCCGTGCGCGACGCCATCGTCGAAGGCCTGCGGGACGGCTCCCTGGCCGCCCCGGCGCACCGCGACCGTCCGCACAACCCGGGCGTGGCGCTGGTCGGCGGAGGCCCCGGGGACCCGGACCTGATCACGGTGCGCGGCCGCCGGCTGCTCGCCGAGGCCGACGTGGTCATCGCCGACCGGCTCGGCCCCCGCGACCTGCTGGACGAGCTCCCGCCGCACGTCGAGGTCATCGATGCGGCGAAGATCCCGTACGGTCGCTTCATGGCCCAGGAGGCCATCAACAACGCGCTGATCGAGCACGCCAAGGCCGGCAAGGCCGTGGTGCGGCTCAAGGGCGGCGACCCGTACGTGTTCGGCCGGGGCATGGAGGAGGCGCAGGCCCTCGCCGAGGCGGGCATCGCCTGCACCGTCGTCCCGGGCATCTCCAGCTCCATCTCGGTGCCCTCCGCGGCCGGCATCCCGGTCACCCACCGCGGGGTGGCCCACGAGTTCACCGTCGTCAGCGGGCACGTCGCCCCCGAGGACCCGCGCTCCCTCGTGGACTGGGCCGCCCTGGCCAAGCTGACGGGCACCCTCGTCGTCCTCATGGGCGTGGACAAGATCGGCGCGATCGCCGCCCGCCTCGTGGAGTGCGGCCGCGCCCCGGAGACCCCCGTCGCCGTCGTCCAGGAGGGCACCACGGCCGCCCAGCGCCGGGTGGACGCCACCCTGGCCACGGTCGGCGAGACCGTCCGAACCCAGGACGTCCGGCCGCCGGCCGTGATCGTCATCGGCGAGGTCGTGAACGTCGGCATCCCGCCGCTCGCGGGGTGACGGGCGGGGCCCGTCCGGTCCTCGGCCGGGCCCGGGACTCCGCACGCGGGGCACCGCGCTCCGGGCCGGGGCACCCGCTTCGCTCCGGGCCGGGGCACCCGCTTCCACCACTCGGGGCCGGACCCGGCCCGGCCCTGTAACCGCCGGTAGCGGATCTCGCTTCCGGCGTTGGCACCACACCCAGGACAAGGCAGTATCACCCTGTGGCTGATCTCATCACCGTCGAAGACCCCGACGACCCGCGCCTGCGCGACTACACGGGACTGACCGACGTCGAACTCCGGCGCCGCCGCGAGCCCGCCGAAGGCCTGTTCATCGCCGAGGGCGAGAAGGTCATCAGACGGGCCAAGAGCGCCGGCTACGAGATGCGGTCCATGCTGCTCTCCGCGAAGTGGGTCGACGTCATGAAGGACGTCATCGACGAGCTCCCGGCCCCGGTCTACGCCGTCAGCCCCGAGATCGCCGAGCGGGTCACCGGCTACCACGTGCACCGCGGGGCCCTCGCCTCCATGCAGCGCAAGCCGCTGCCGACGGCGGAGGAGCTCCTCGCGACCGCCCGCCGCGTCGTGATCATGGAGTCGGTCAACGACCACACCAACATCGGCGCCATCTTCCGCAGCGCCGCGGCCCTCGGCATGGACGCCGTCCTGCTCTCCCCGGACTGCGCGGATCCGCTCTACCGGCGGTCGGTCAAGGTCTCGATGGGCGCGGTGTTCTCCGTCCCGTACGCGCGGCTGGAGGCCTGGCCCCGGGGGCTGGAGGCGGTCCGCGAGGCGGGCTTCAAGCTCCTTGCCCTGACCCCGCACGAGAAGGCCTCCGCCATCGACGACGCCGCCCCCCACACGCTGGAACGGGTCGCCCTCATGCTCGGCGCGGAGGGCGACGGGCTCTCCACGCAGGCCCTGCGGGCCGCGGACGAGTGGGTCCGCATCCCGATGGCCCACGGGGTGGACTCCCTGAACGTCGGTGCGGCTGCGGCGGTGGCCTTCTACGCGGTAGCCACGGGCCGCCCGCACGCGTAACCCCCTGCCCCTACGATCCGGCCCTCCCGCGCCCCGTTGCCCTGCCCCTGCGGGTCGGCTCTTCCGCGCCGCGCTGCCCCTACGACCCGGCTCCTCCGCGCCGCACTGCCCCTGCGGGTCGGCTCTTCCGTGGCTCGCTGCCCTGCCCCTGCGGGTCGGCTCTTCCGTGGCTCGCTGCCCTGCCCCTGCGGCTCTTCCGTGCCGGGTGCCCGATCCCGCCGGTCGGACTCCGACCCCGCGGGGGCAAATCCAGCCTCGCCGGGGGGTGGGGGGGGGGGGGGGGGGGGGGGGGGGGAAGGAAGGGCTAACACGGTTGCGCTTAGGGGTGTTTTCCCCCCACCCCCCTTCCCCTCTCCCCCCCCCCCCCCCCCCCCCCCCCCCCCCCCCCCCCCCCCCCCCCCCCCCCCCCCCCCCCCCCCGGCGAGGCTGGAATCGGCTCAGCGGGGCTGGAATGTGCCCCGCGAGGCTGGAGGTTGCCCCGTGAAGCTGGACGTGTGCCCGGCGAGGCTGGAATGGGGCCCCGGGCCTCCGCCCCGCGCCTCAAGCGCCGACGAGGCTAGAGCGTGCCCGGCAGGGCTGGAATGGGCCTCGTGAGGCCGAAGGCTGGGGGCTTCGCCCCGGAGTCGCGCCGCGTATCCGGGCCGGAGGCCGGGGGTGCCGCACGGCGGCAATTCAGCCGCGCCGGCGTTTGAGGCGCGGGGGCCCGGGGGCGGAGCCCCCAACCCAAGCCCCGCCGGCGATTGAGGCGCGGGGTGCGGGCGCGGAGCCCCGGGGGGCTACAGCTTCTGGGCCGCCGCGATGCCGAGTGCAACGATCAGCGTGACCACCACGAACACGATCAGCCGCTGCCGCAGCAGCCGCCGGTCCGGACCACTCGCCCGCCGCCCCGCCCCGGTGGTGCGAGGCGCCGCCGCCCGCCCCCCGGTCCGGGACCCGGTCCGCGGCGCCGGCGGACGCCCACCCGGCCCGCGCCGCTCGGACGCCGTTCCCGGGGCCCCGCCCGGCCGGGAGGACTGCGAGGGCCGCGGCGTCGGCGTCCCCGCCGCCCGCCGCTCCGTGCGCTGCTGCGCGTACTGCTCCGCCAGCCGCCCGCCGGGCCGCTCCGGTACGCCCCGCTGGGCGGGCGGACGGGCGTCGGACAGCCCCTGCGCCTCGCGGGCCGCGATCTCCTTGAGCCGCATCGACAGCTGCAGCGTGCTCGGCCGCTCCTCCGGGTCCTTGGCCAGACAGGCGTGCACCAGCGGGGCGAGCGCGTCGGGAACCCCGTACAGCTGCGGCTCCTCGTGCACGACGCGGTACAGCATCACCTCGGAACTCCCGTGCCCGAAGGGGGAGTCGGCGGTGGCCGCGTACGCCAGCGTGGCCCCGAGCGCGAACACGTCCGTGGCGGGGGTGACGGCCGCGCCCCGCACCTGCTCCGGGGCCAGGAAGCCGGGGGAGCCGACGGCCGTGCCCACATGGGTGAGGGTGCTCGCACCGGTGGCCCAGGCAATGCCGAAGTCGATGATCCGCGGCCCCTTGGGCGACAGCAGGATGTTGGAGGGCTTCAGGTCCCGGTGGACCACCCCGGCCTCGTGGACGGCGACCAGGCCCTCCGAGAGCGCGGCCCCGATCGCGGCGATCTGGGCGGCCGACAGCGGGCCCTCCTCGGCCACCTTGTCGTGCAGAGAGGGCCCCGGCACGTACTGGGTGGCGAACCAGGGGCGCTCCGCGTCCAGGTCGGCCGCCACCAGCCGGGCCGTGCAGCCGCCGCGGATCCGCCGGGCCGCCTGCACCTCGCGGGCGAAGCGCGAGCGGAACTCCTGGTCCTCGGCGAGGTCCGGACGGATCACCTTCAGGGCGACGCGCTGGCCGCGGCGGTCGGAGCCGAGGTAGACCACGCCCATGCCGCCCGCACCGAGCCGCCGGTGCAGCCTGAACGAGCCGACGACACGCGGGTCCTCGCGCCGGAGCCGCATCATCGCCATGTCCACCCCGTGTGCCCGGTCGTCCTGTTGACGTGGCACAGCTTACGGACCATCCGCCATGTGTGCTCAGAGGCCGCGCCCTCGGCCCGGAATTCGATTGTCAGTACGGGGCGCGACACTTGAGGGTTGGTCAGAACCGCTCGCCGGCTCCGCACACCGTACCGTTCGAGCCACCAAGATTCCCCGTGTGCAAGGGCGTTGGGGCGACCCGGCGGCCTCCGGCGGCCGCCCGCGGGCGCCGGCGCGGGGGAGGGGCGCAAGGGGAGCGGGCGGGCCCGTGCCGGCACCCGGCGGCGGGCGCACACCGGACAGACAGGAGCAGGAAGTGATCGAAGTCACTCTGCGTGGTGCACTCGGTGCCGCGCAGTGTCCGCCCGTACGGAGCTCCCCCGCGGCCGACCCTTCCGGGAAGTCCCCCATAGAGGGGGCGCCGTCTCCACCCAGGGGAGTACACGGGGCACACGGGCCTCATCCTCCCGGAGGCCCGGGAAAGGGTACGAGGGCATGAGGACCGGGCGGCCGCACACACCTACTGTGGAAGGCAAGCGGCGGGTGAAAGCACTCGTCCCCCGAGGTCAGACACCCGCCGCTGCCAACCTGCAGGCACAGAGCGAAAGGGAGAGGGACATGGCCTTCACGGCAGGCCGGACATTGATCCGCACCCGGGGCGCGAAGACCGCCCCGCGCCACCCGCTGGTGGCCGTGGCCATGGTCCTCCCCCTCGCCACCCTCCTGGTCGTCGTCTTCGGCGGCTGGGACGCGGTGGTCACACAGGCGTCGTCCGTGGGCGTGATGCTGGGGCGCTGAGCGGCGCCCCGGGTCCGGGAGAGCGGCCCGGGCCGGGACATCGGCCACCAGCCCCGTGGGGACGGGGGTGCCGCGGACGGCAGGGAAAGGGTGCTGCCCGTACGACTGGGGAGTCGTACGGGCAGCACCCTTTCGCGTGCACGCCCGCCCGGCCCCGACCGGGACCGCTGCGGCGACCGGACGCATCCCCGACGCGTACGCCGGGCACACCGCGCACCCCTGCGCGTACGATCCCTGCAGGCCCGACGACCTGGGGGAACTCATGAACCGCTTTGCCGCGGAGCTGGCCGCCCTGGCCGTCCAGGGCGCCGCGGGGGGACCCCGGGAGCGCCTCGGAGTGCCGCGGCAGCACATCCTGCTCGCCGACCGCCCCGACGGCACCGTCGTCCGCAACGGCGGGGTCGTCGTCAAGGCCCATGCCCGCGACACCGACCATGCGGCCCTGGCGGTGCGGATCGGGATCGCCGCGGCCCCGCCGCTGCAGGGCATCCTGCTGCCCCCGCTCGCCGTCACCGCCCCCGAGGGCGCCCTCACCACCCTGCTCCGGGGCCGGCCGGTGTCCGCGTGGCCGCACGGCCAGCCCGTGGACCCGGAGCGCCCCGAGGCCGCGCCCTGGGAGGACGCCGCCCGGCTGCTGGCCCGGCTGCACCGGGTGCCGGCCGGTGCGCTGCCCGGACCGGTGCCGCCGATGCGGGGGCCCGACAAGGTGGCCAGGGCCCTGTCCCGGATGGCGGCCGCCGGCCCGCACCCGCAGGCCGCCGTCGTGCGCGCCGCGGCGGCCCGGCTGCCCGCCTGGGCCCGCGGCGAGGCCCCGGCCCCGCCCGCGTCCGTGCTCTGCCACGGGGACCTGCACCTGGGACAGCTCGTGCGCCACCCCGCGCCGGACGGCCCGTGGCTGCTGATCGACGTGGACGACCTCGGGCTCGGGAACCCGGCCTGGGACCTGGCCCGCCCGGCGGCCTGGTACGCGGCCGGGCTGCTCGGCCCCGAGGTGTGGGACCGGTTCCTGGCCGCCTACCGGGAGTCCGGCGGCCCCGCGGCGGGCCCCGCCGGGACCGACCCCTGGCCGGAACTCGACGTGGCAGCCCGGGCGCTGACCGTCCAGACGGCCGCGCTGGCCCTGGCCAAGGCGCACGCGGAGGACCGCGGACTCGACGAGGTGGAGCTGCTCGTGGTGCAAAGCTGTGCCCGAATCGGCACACTCCCGCCGGACTTGGAGCAGGTCCCTCCGTCGTAGGGTGAACTCCACGTCACCGGGCATGCATCCGGTGACGAAGCCCGACGGCGAGGAGTTGAGCCGATCATGCAGTGTCCGAAGTGCCACGCCATCATGCACACGTACAACCGCAGCGGTGTTCAGATCGAGCAGTGCAGCGGCTGCCGCGGCATATTCCTGGACTACGGAGAGCTGGAGGCCCTGACCCGCATGGAGGGCCAGTACGGTCAGGTCCCGCCGCCGCCGGCCCCGCCCGCCTACCCGGCCGGCCAGGCCCCCGCCTGGGGCGCTCCCCAGCACCACGGACACCACCACGGCGGCCATGGCCACCACCGCGGCTTCGGCCGGATGCTCTTCTCCTCCTGACCTCCTGCCAGGACGGCACACGGGACGGCGTCTCCGCACGGGACGCCGTCCTCGCGCGTCTCCGGGCCCGCGCGTCCCGCGGCCCGCGGCCGCCCGGTCCGTACGCACGAAGAAGCCCCGGCCGTCGAGACGGCCGGGGCTTCCGGGCGGTGCGCGATACTGGGATTGAACCAGTGACCTCTTCCGTGTCAGGGAAGCGCTCTCCCGCTGAGCTAATCGCGCGGGAACCACGGTCCGGAGACCGCAGGTCAGGGTGTTGCGTGCGCGATACTGGGATTGAACCAGTGACCTCTTCCGTGTCAGGGAAGCGCTCTCCCGCTGAGCTAATCGCGCGGGGGATCCGAAGATCCGGGATCCGGAGATCCAGTGGACGATACTGGGATTGAACCAGTGACCTCTTCCGTGTCAGGGAAGCGCTCTCCCGCTGAGCTAATCGTCCTTGGAGGTGGAGACGGGATTTGAACCCGTGTAGACGGCTTTGCAGGCCGTTGCCTCGCCTCTCGGCCACTCCACCAGGAGCTGCAGGGGTTCTCGGGAAGATCCCCCACTTCGAGCGGACGACGAGATTCGAACTCGCGACCCTCACCTTGGCAAGGTGATGCTCTACCAACTGAGCCACGTCCGCATGTCGCCGTGTTGCTTGGGGTTTTTTCCTTCGCTCCCCGGCGACGTGTTGAACTCTAGCGGATTCCGGGGCCAGCTCAAAAACGCGTTTGTGCAGCGTGCTGCCGTACGTTCACGGCGGGGCGGCCCGCACGGCGTCTCACCGGCGCCGGACCGCCACCCGCCATAGACTCGCAGCCGTGCACGACCTGCCACCCATGGCCCGCTTCGGCGGCCTTCTCGCGACCGACCTGCGCGACGTGACCAGTGATCCGAGCGCCCTGGAGTCCACCGGCTTCTGGGCGGTCTCGGCCGACTTCGAGGGGCGCCTCGTCTGCGCCCGCTTCGGGGACATACGCCCCGACCCCGTGCCCGAGCCCGTCCCGGGCGCCTGGCTGGGCCCCACCGCGGGGGAGTGGACCTCCTCCCTGGACCGAGAGGCCTACGTGGCCGGGGTCCGGCGGATCCGCGAGTACATCGCGGCGGGCGAGGTCTACCAGGCCAACCTGTGCCGGGTGCTGTCCGCTCCGCTCCCCGACCCGGCCCGGGCCGACGTGGACGCCCTGACGTCCCTGCTCGCGCGCGGGAACCCCGCACCGTTTGCAGGAACGATCCGGCTGCCCGCCCACGGGGTGGAGATCGCCACCGCCTCCCCGGAGCTCTTCCTCCGCCGGACCGGTCACATCGTGGAGTCCGGACCCATCAAGGGCACCGGCCGCACCGCGGCCGACCTGCTGCCCAAGGACCACGCCGAGAACGTGATGATCGTGGACCTGGTCCGCAACGACCTCGGCCGCGTCTGCACCACCGGATCCGTGACCGTCCCCGAGCTGTGCGCCGTGGAGGAGCACCCCGGGCTCGTCCACCTCGTCTCCACCGTCCGCGGCGAGATCGCCCACGGAGCCGGCTGGCCCGGGCTGCTCGCCGCCGCCTTCCCGCCCGGCTCCGTCACCGGCGCACCCAAGTCCTCCGCCCTGCGGATCATCGAGGAGCTGGAGACCGCCCCCCGCGGCCCCTACTGCGGGGGCATCGGCTGGGTGGACGCAGACCGGCGCACCGGAGAGCTCGCCGTCGGCATCCGCACCTTCTGGATCGACCGCGAGGCCCCCGGCGGCCCCCGCCTGCGCTTCGGCACCGGGGCGGGCATCACCTGGGGCTCCGACCCCGAGCGCGAATGGGCGGAGACCGAGCTCAAGGCCTCCCGGCTGCTCGCGGTAGCGTCGGGTACGTACCAGGCGAGTGGAGGGACCGTACGGTGAGAATCTGGCTCGACGGAGAGCTGCGGGACGCGGACGGCGCCAAGGTGTCCGTGTTCGACCACGGGCTGACCGTGGGGGACGGCGTCTTCGAGACGCTCAAGGCGGTGGACGGGCGGGCCTTCGCCCTCACCCGCCACCTGGACCGGCTGACCCGCTCCGCACGCGGCCTGGGCCTGCCCGACCCCGACCTCGACGAGGTCCGCCGCGGCTGCGAGGCCGTCCTGCAGGCCAACCCCATGCCGCTCGGCCGGCTGCGCATCACGTACACGGGCGGCCTCTCCCCGCTCGGCTCCGACCGCGGGGAGACCGGCCCGACCCTCGTCGTGGCACTCGGCGAGACCACACGCCGCCCCGACTCCACGGCCGTGATCACCGTGCCCTGGGTCCGCAACGAGCGCAGCCCGCTCGCCGGGCTCAAGACCACCTCGTACGCCGAGAACGTCGTGGCGCTGGCCCGCGCCAACCGCGCCGGGGCCTCCGAGGCCCTCTTCGCCAACACCGTCGGCCGGCTCTGCGAGGGCACCGGCTCCAACGTCTTCGTGGTCCTCGACGGAGAGCTCCACACCCCGCCGGTGCCCTCCGGATGCCTCGCCGGCATCACCCGGGCCCTCGTCGTCGAGTGGACCGGCGCCAAGGAGACGGACCTGCCCTTCGAGGTGCTGCAGAGCGCCGAGGAGATCTTCCTGACCTCCACCCTGCGCGACGTCCAGGCCGTCCACCGGGTCGACGACCGGGTGCCGGCCGCCGCGCCCGGCCCGGTCACCGCCAAGGCCATGCGCGTGTTCGATGAGATGGCGGGCGCCGACCTCGACCCGTAATTGCCGGTGACGGACGGCCGCGGGGCAGGTACAACTCGACTGATGACCACCACCCTGCGGCCGACCGGGCCGCTCCAGCAGAGCAGCAGCGGGGCGCGGGTGCGCGCCTACGCGGTCTGCGTCAACAGCCGGCACGTCGGCGCCCTCGAACTCGGCTCTGACACCCCCTTCGGGCCCGTCCTGGGCGAGATCAGAGGGCTGCGGATCGACGAGCCCGACCGGGGGCGCGGCCGCGGCGCGGTCGCCGCCCTCGCCGCCGAGGAGGTGCTGCGCTCGTGGGGCTGCCGCCGGGTGCGGGCCTCGGTCCCCGCCGGTTCTGCGGCGGGCAACCGGCTGGCGGCCTCCCTCGGCTACCGCGAGGTCTCCCGGAACATGGTCAAGGACCTCGAAGGCGGCCCCCGCACACTGCCGGCCGGAGTCGCCGGGCGGCCGATGACGGAGGCGGAGTACGGGCCCTGGCTGGCCCGGGCCATCGACAACTACGCCCAGGAGTGGGCGGACCGCGGGCTGCCTGCCGAGGCGGCGAGGGCCAAGTCGCTCGCCGACCACGACACGATGCTCTCCGCCGGGCTCGCCACCCCCGGGGTCTGGATGCGGGTGCTGGAGCAGGAGGCCGACGGAACCGCCCTGGGCACGCTGTGGGTCTCCCGGCGCGAGGACGTGGTCCCCGGCCGCCCCGGAGCCTTCGTCTTCGACGTGGAAGTGGCGCAGGAGCAGCGGGGCAGGGGCCACGGCCGCTCGCTGATGCTGCTCGCCGAGGACGTGGCCCTGGCCGCCGGGGCGCAGGTCATCGGACTCAACGTCTTCGCGGGCAACACCCCGGCGCTGCGGCTGTACGAGTCCCTGGGCTACCGGCCCAGCTCGTTCAACTACGGCAAGGAGCTGATCTAGCCGCCGGGGCCGGACCGGGCCGGGCGGAGGCCGTCCCGCCGGGCGTTCCGGGGGCAGGCCTCCGGCCGCTTGCGCCCGGCGGGCGGAGCCGGCGTGCGGGCGCCGCGGACTCAGGCGCCGAGAAGGCGGTCGGCGATCTCCACGATGCGGGCGCGCAGCCCCTCCTGGCTCTTGCCGCCGTCGAGGCGCTCCCCGCCGATGACGTACGTCGGCGTGCCGGTCACGCCGATCGCCTTGCCCTCGGCCTGGTCCGCGTCGACGATCAGGATGTGCCGGCCGTCGATCAGCGCGCCGTCGAACTCCTCGGCGTCCAGGCCGAGTTCGCGGGCCACCTCGAGCAGCACGGCCTCGCCGCGCCCGCCCAGCTCCTCGGTCCGCGCGAGCAGGGCCTCGGCGTACGGCCAGCCCTGGCCCTGCTCGGCGGCCTCCTCGGCGGCCTGGGCGGCGGCGAAGGCGTGCTTGTTCTTCTCCAGGGGGAAGTGGCGCAGCCGGATGTCGAGCCGCTCGCCGTACTGGGACCGCAGGGCGCGCAGGTCCTCCAGGGCGCTTCGGCAGTCGGGACACTGGAGGTCGCACCAGACCTCCAGGACGACCGGGGCGTTGGCGGTTTCGGCGGTTGCGGGCTGGGAATCGCTCATGCCCCCCAGTCTTCCAGCCGCCGCAGCACGGCCCCAACCTGGCCCACCCGCCCCGTCCGGCACCCGTTCCGGCCCGCCGCCCCCGGGATCCGCCCCGCGCCCTGCTCCCTGAGGAGGAGGACCGCCCCGGAGATCCCCCGGAGATCCGGTAGGGGCCGCCCGCGGACATGGCCCGTCCGCGGCCGGGCGGTGCAGGATGGAGGGAGACCGCCTCCCCGGCGCCGTCCGGGGCCCGCCGAGCTGGAGGACCGCATGCTTGCCGAGACCATCTGTTCCGCGGTGTCCGCGGCCGGCCTGGGCCTTGCGGCGCTGACCGCCTACCGCAAGCGGTTCCTGGCGGCCACCCGGATCGCCGCGTACGCCCTGGTCCCGCTGGGCCTCGTCATGACCGGGGTCGTGGACTGGCTGTCCGGGATCGTCTTCAGGCCGAGCGTGTGGATCGGCTTCGGCGTCCTCGGCCTGGCCTGGCTGCTCTTCACGACGGCCCGGCTGGTGGAGCGCCGCGGGACCGGCGGCCGCAAGGAGCGCAAGGCGGGCTCCGCGGCCGGTCCCGGGGCCGTGGCCCCTGCGGCCTCCGCACCCCCGCTCGGCGGCCGCCCCGCTCCGGCCCCCGGCCCCGCGCGGCCCGAGGCCACCGCTCCCGCGGATGACTTCTCCGACATCGAAGCGATTCTCAAAAAGCACGGGATCTGACGAACTGGCCCGTCCGGCGGGCGTGTTGAGGGCGGGCCGGCGGCGGGCTGCGCCATCATCGCCCCGAGATGCCACCGAACACCCCGAGGGGCGAGGCCCCCGTCGTCGCGGCAGCGGCCGCGCCCCTGCCGGCTTCCGCCGGCGCCGCCGAACCGCCGCCGCCCGCCCCCGAGGCCCGCGGCTGCCTGTACGCGCTGTCCCAGCCCCCGCTGATGATCTTCCTGGCGGTCATCGCCGCCCTGCTGCTGATGGCCGCGATGCACGACCTGTTCCTGCTGTGACCGCCCGGCCGGCGGGCGGCGCCGGAACTATTCGCCCGCTTCCTTGCGCCGGGCCCGGTACGCGGCGACGTGCAGGCGGTTCCCGCAGGTGCGGCTGTCGCAGTAGCGCCGCGAGCGGTTGCGGGACAGGTCCACGAACGCACGCCGGCAGTCGGGGGCCTCGCAGCGCCGCAGCCGCTCCCGCTCCCCGGAGACGACGATGAAGGCGAGGGCCATCCCGCAGTCCGCGGCGATGTGGTCGCCGACGGAGGCGCCCGGGGCGAAGTAGTGCACGTGCCAGTCGTAGCCGTCGTGGTCCGTCAGCCGAGGGGTGGTCCCGGCCGCGGCCACCAGCTCGTTGATCACCCCGGCCGCGATCCGGGCGCTCTTGGCTCCGAACACCTGGGCGAACCGGGTCCGGACGGCGCGGACCCCCGCGAGATCCCGTGCGCCCAGTTCACCGACGTCGCTGATCTCGTGCTCGCGCACGAAATCGCGCAGGGCCCCGAGGTCGGACAGTCCGTCGGCCTGGTCCGCTTCGGGCGCGGTGTTCACCAGGTCGACGACGACGTCGAGGGCGCGACGGGTGTCGTGGGGAATCTGCACGTGATCCGCTCCCTGGGGCTGCTGGCAGGAGGTTCCCGCCGATGCTGGCCGACTTTAGCGGCTCCCCGGAAAGCGCACCGGCGCCGTCCCCGCAGGTGGCTCCCGCGGGAACAGCGCCGGTACTGCCGTATGTGGTTGTCCAGCTCACACCGTCGCCCCGAGTCGGACGGTGTGGAGCGGTGCTCGTGCTGGCTCAGCTTTCCGCCAGGATGTGGGAGAGCTCCTGGTCGAGGTCGAAGTGCCGGTGCTCGGTGCCTGGTGGGACCGCGGCGTCCGTCCGCTTCAGGAACGATTCCAGCGCCCGTGCGGGTGCTTCCAGCAGGGCTTCTCCCTCCGGTGAGCTCAGGGCGATGCACACGACGCCCTGGCCGTGGCTCCGGGACGGCCAGACACGGACGTCTCCGGTGCCGGTGGGCCGGTGGAGGCCCTCGGCGAGGAGGTCGCGGGCGAACACCCACTCGACCGTTTCCTCGGCTCCGGTGTGGAAGGTGGCGTGCACGGCGTAGGGGTCGGCCGTGTCATACCGCAGGCCCGCGGGTACAGGCAGTGAGGACTCGCTCGACACAACGAGGCGCAGGTGCAGCTCGCAGCTGACCGTGGTGTTCATAAGCGCCAGGGCCTTTCGCTCAGTGTGCGCTCGGGGATTCGCACGTCGGCGAAATCGACATGCCACCTACGGTGCCGTTGTAAACCCCTCTGACCGTTTTGTGGTTCTTCAGGTACCTCGTACGGCGGATCCCCGAGGACGTTCCCGTGTGCTGGGGGCTCCGGTAGGTTGGCACTCATGAATACGGGGAGTGACGAAGAGAAGAGTGTCGAGACGCCCGGATCGGAGCAGCCGCTGGGCTCCCGGGCGCCCGAGTTCGTCAAGGCGCGCCGGACCCTGCACCTCAGCTGGCAGGTCGGCGTCTTCATCGTGGGTCTGGCCGTGGTCGTGGCCGGCGTGATCATGCTGCCGCTGCCGGGGCCCGGCTGGCTCGTGATCTTCGCGGGCATGGCGATCTGGGCCACCGAGTTCGTCTGGGCCCAGCTCGTCCTGCGCTGGACCAAGCGCAAGGTCACCGAGGCCGCGCAGCGGGCGCTGGACCCCAAGGTCCGGCGGCGCAACCTGATCCTCATCGGCACCGGACTGGTGATCACCGGGGCGCTGCTGGGGGTCTACCTCTGGAAGTTCGGGTTCGCGATGCCGTGGAACATCAGCCAGTGATCCGACGGGGCGCCGGGGTGGTGCCGGGCACCCGCTGACATGCGGTAATGTTCTCTGTGTGCCCGGGCGATTAGCTCAGCGGGAGAGCACTTCGTTCACACCGAAGGGGTCACTGGTTCGATCCCAGTATCGCCCACCCGGCCCGAAGGCCCGGAGACCGATCGGTCTCCGGGCCTTCGGCATGCTCCGGGCCGCCGGGGCCGGATCTGCCCCCGCGGCATCGGCCTGCCGCCCCCCCGTCTCACCGCAGCCGGCCCAGGGCCTCGCGGGCGCGGCGTACGTCCCGGAGGCGCTTCTCGTACGTGGCGCCCAGGACCAGCAGGAGCAGGCCCGCCAGGGCCGGGGGGAGCCACCGCGGGAGGAGGCCCGCCACCTGGATCACGTACGGGGCCAGTTCGTGCAGGGCGACCAGCAGCAGGACGGCGCCGCCCAGGAGCAGGGGGGCCTGCAGGCGCAGGCGGGCGCCCGCCAGGGTCACGGCCAGGGCCGCCAGGCCCAGCAGGAGCGGCCGCAGCCAGTGGGCGTCGCCCCAGGCCGCCGCCAGGCTCGGCAGCAGGGTGGCCGCCAGGCCGGGGCCGTGCGCCGTCCAGGAGGAGGCCTGCGGATCGCGGCGCAGCCGCAGGGCCCCGATCACCAGGGCCGGCACGGTCACCGGCAGGGTGTACGCCTCCGGCAGGGCCACCTCCCAGGCGGCCAGGCGCACCCAGGCCGCCGCGACCAGCAGTCCGGCCGCCGGAAGGCCGGCCGCCCGGCGCTCCGGCCGCAGGGCCGCCCCCGCGCACACCACCCCGCACAGCGCCAGCACCAGTGCCAGCCAGGCCGGCTGCTGCGCCGCCAGGGCCACCGCGAGCACCCCCGCAGCACCCGCCGCCGCCTCCACCGGCACCCGGCAGGCCCGGGGCGGACGCGCCGCCACCGCGGCGGGCACCAGCAGCACGAGGAGCGCGCACCCGTGCCACGGCAGCTCCAGCGCCCGGCCCGAGGCCACCGCGAGCGCCGTCGCGCAGCCCACCGCCAGCACCGCGGGCACCGGCCGGGTGCGGCCTGCGTACCCGCCCACCAGGCCGAGGGCCCCGAGCACCGCGAAGGTCGCCACCCGGCCGTCCAGCGCCGCCAGCGCCACCGACAGCGCGCCCAGCACCCCGCACACCTCGAACGCCGCGGCCGTCTCCCGGCCCGGCAGCAGCCGGGCCGCCGCGAACAGCCCGGCCACCGCCGCCACCTGCACCGCCAGCGCCCCCGCCGGCGGCAGGCCGAGCGCCGCAGGCAGCACCGCCAGTCCGAGCCAGCCCGCCACCCCCGCGGCCGCCCACAGCCGCGGCCACTGCGCCGCCCGGCCCAGCCACCCGGCACCGGCCGCCACCGCGAGCAGCACCAGCGGGACCACCCCGCCCGGCCACGCGAGCGTCCGCTCCGGGGCCGAACCGGCGTCCCACACCTCGTCCAACGTCCCCAGCGGCGCGGCCAGCGCCTGACCCGCCACCGGCAGCACCAGCAGCACCGCCAGCGACGCCGTGACCCCCGCCGCCCCCAGCAGACCGCCCGCCACCGGCTTCCGCTCCGCACCCAGCCGCACCGCCCCCAGCAGCGGAGCCGCGCACAGCAGGTACACGGCCGCCAGCCACGTGGTGTCCGAAGGCCGCACCACGCCCCCGGCCCCCGCCACCAGCGCCAGGCCGGAGACCAGCCCGAGCGCGCCCGCCAGGGCCGGGCCGGAGCCCGCCCGCGGCATCCGCCACCCGGCGGCCAGGGCACCCGCACCCGCCGCGAGCAGCAGCGCCTCCGCCACCAGCGCCGTACCGGTACGCGGCGCCGCCGACCAGGACTCCACGAGCGCGATCAGCAGCGCACCCGCGCCGGCCATCGCACCCGGCGCCGCCGCGAACCACCGCAGCAGCGGACCCGTCCGCAGGGCCACCGCCCCGTCCAGCGCGGCCGTCCCCAGCAGCGCCCAGGCGACTCCGGCCGGGGGCGCACCGGCGGCCAGGGCCGCGAGGGGCAGCGGCAGCTGCGCTGCGAGCAGCGCGGCAGGAGCCGGCAGCCGCAGCCCGGGCAGCAGCCGTCCGTAGCCCGACCAGGCCGCCGCGAGTACGGCCGAGGCCCCCGCCGCGTACCCGGTGGGGTCCAGACCGGACAGGCCCACCGCGTACAGGGCGTACGCGTCCAGCACCGTGAGGGCCAGCCCCAGGCCGGCCACCGCCCCGGCCGTCGCGGCCAGCCCGCGGCGCAGCAGCGCGGCCGGAGCGGCCAGCGCCGCCGCCGTCACCAGGCCCAGCACCGCCGAGCGGCCGCCGATGCCGAGCGAACCCCAGCTGACGACCGTGAAGGCCAGTGCGGCGATCGCCAGCAGGGCGGCCCCGAGCGCCAGCAGCACGTGCTGGGCCGCCGGACCCTGCCCCTCCCGGTCCGCGGCGGCCGGGGGAGACCACGGGGTGAAGGGCGGGGCGGCGGCCGGGGGCGTCAGGACGCCCAGCAGCCAGGCCCGGCGGGCCAGCAACCGGGCGCGGTGGGCGTCGAGTCGGGCGAGCTCGCGGTCGAGCAGCACCAGCTCCTCGGCGGGCGGGGGTACGTTCTCCATGCCCGGAGTGTGGCGCCGGTCACGCCGCGGGGACATGGGTGCGCGTACTCAGATTCGCCCCCGCCCGTCCCTGAGTACGGTCCACACTGGCGGTGTGGACTGGAGCCGGTACCGCTTCCGCAGTGTCTGGGACCTCGACGCCCCGCCCGGCCGCGTGTTCGCGGTGCTCGCGGCCCCCGAGCGGTATCCCGCGTGGTGGCCCCAGGTCCGGCGGGTGGTCCCGCGGGGCGAGGACGCCGGCGCCGCGGTCTTCCGCTCCTTCCTGCCGTACGAGCTCCACGTCACGGCCGTCGCCCGCCGGACCGACCCGGCCGCCGGGGTGCTGGAGGCCGCCCTCCACGGAGATCTCGAAGGCCGGGTGCGGTGGACCCTGCTGCCCCGCGCCGGCGGCGGCACCCGGGCCGTCTACGAACAGGAAGTCACCGTCCGCAAGCCGCTGATGAGGCTCCTCGCGGTGCCCGGCCGGCCGCTGTTCCGGCTCAACCACGCCCTCATGATGCGCTCGGGGCGGCGCGGGCTGCGGGCCCTCCTCGCCGCCTCGGGGGGACCGGCCGGAGGCACGGCGGAACGCGCACCGGAAGACGGCCCGGAGGGCGCGGTTTGATCGAACCCCGCGACCCCTGTATGGTTCAGTGCGTTCCCGGGCGATTAGCTCAGCGGGAGAGCACTTCGTTCACACCGAAGGGGTCACTGGTTCGATCCCAGTATCGCCCACCACCGGGAGAAGCCGGTCCGTCAGCAGACGGACCGGCTTTTTCGCGTCCGCAGCCGCGCACCCCCCCGGGCCGCCGGCTGCACCGCCCGGGCCGCCCCGGTCAGGCCGCCGTGGTCAGCTCCGGCCGCACCGGCCAGTGCGGATCCACCGCCTCCTCCGAGCCGTTGCGCGCGAACCACGCCTGGAGCCCCCGCGCCTGTGCCGCGTGCCACACCGCCTGGAGCGTGTGCAGCTCCGCCGGCGACAGCCTCTCCAGCCGGCCCGCGAACCGCCGGCCCACCGCCCGCACCACCTCCATCGAGGCCACCGCGTCCGCCGCCGCGTCGTGCGCCCCGTCCAGGGTGATCCCGTAGTGGGCGCACAGGTCGGTCAGCGTCCGCCGGCCCTTGCGGTAGCGGTCCAGATGCTTGTCCAGCACCCGCGGATCCAGCACGGTCAGCGGCCGGTTGTCGAGGTACCGCGCCAGCGTGGACGCCCGGTGCCGACGCAACTCCCGGTCCAGCAGCGTCAGATCGAACGGCGCGTTCATCACCACCACCGGACGGCCCGCCGCCGCCTGCTCCCCGAGCGTGCGGGCTATCTCCTCCATCACCGGCGCCGGCCACCGGCCGTGCCGCTGGAGGTGCTCGTCGGTCAGGCCGTGCACTTCCGTGGCCCCGGCCGGAACCGGAATGCCGGGATTCACCAGCCAGCGCGTCGAGCGGACCCGGCCGCCCGCACACTCCTGCACCACGATCGCAGCCGACACGATGCGGTCCTGCTCGACGTCAACTCCGGTGGTCTCGGTGTCAAAAGCGGCCAGCGGGCCCTCGTACCAGCGTGTCATGTCCGAACTCCTCGTCCCCGAAAGGCAGCAGGCGCATCGGCCCCGGAACCACCCGGATCGCGCCGGCCCCGCCCGAGTCGGTGATACCCGGGCCGTTCACCCCGTACGCCGTTTGCGGCCCGTCCGCTGCGGAGACAACACCCTTGGGGGACCGTACAACTGAACGGTCGTCATGGGAGCGTCCGGGGAGACCGGACCGGAAGACGACGGGGAGCCATGGCGCTCGCACAGCCCGAAGAGGGCGTGCCCGAGCGGACCGAACCGCTGCGCGGCACACTCGCCACCACCGCCTGCATGGAGACGCTCCAGGTGGGCTACCTCCACGCGGTCGCGGCCGCCGCCGGCTGCTCCCTGTCCCAGCCCTTCCCCGACAACGGCATCGACTGGCACGTCAGCCACGGCTCACCCGCACACACGGTGGACGACGAGGTCACCATCAAGATCCAGCTCAAGGCGACCGCCCAGGTGGCCCCCGGCCCGCCCGGCCCCACCTTCGCCTTCACCCTCGACAACGACCACCTCGTCAAACTCGCCCGCACCCCCGTCGCCGTCCACAAGATCCTCGTGGTGATGCTCGTGCCGCGCGACCGCGGGGACTGGCTGCGCGCCGGGCACGACCGGCTCGACCTGCGCCACTGCTGCTACTGGACCAACCTGGCCGGGCACCCGGTGACCGGCCGCCGCCGGACCACCGTGCGGATCCCGACCAGCCGGATCTTCGACGACCGGGCGCTGTGCCGGATCATGGCCCGGGTCGGATCGGGAGGCAGGCCCTGATGCCCGCCGGAAGGGAGCCCTCATGAACCGGCCGCACCCGGAGCCCCTGCCGCCGCACTTCGCGGAACCGGGCGGACCCCTCCCCGCAGCCGTCGATCCCGGGGTGCTCGGCGCCCTGCTGGACCGGCACGGCTGGCAGCGCTGCGGGGGCGCCGCCGGACGGTACGCCCGCTGGGCCCCGCCCGGATCCCCGCTCCGCGGCGGCACCAGCCTGCTCGTCCCCGAGAGCGACGCCTTCCCCGACAGCGGGGACCTGATCGAAGAGGCCCTCACCGCCCTCTCCCGCAGCGGGCTGCCCTCCGCCCGCGAGGTGCTCTACGGGCTCACCGTGCCCAGCGACGAGGTCCGCTGGTGGCGGGACCTGCCCGACGGGCTGCCCCACGACTCCTCCTGGCCCGTGCAGGAACAGCTGCGCTCCGCCGCCCGCCGGCTGCTGCTCGCCGGCGCCCTCGCCGACGTGGCCCGGGCCGGCTACCACGGCGCCCGGCACCGCGGCCAGGCCGAGCGGAAGGTCGACGGGATCCTCGTCGGCCCCGCCCCGGGCGGCCGCCGGCTCACGGCCTTCGTCCCCGTGGACGGCGGCCGCGGGGCCGTCACCTGGCTGCACCGGGCCCTCCACGCCGCCCGCGAGGCCGTCGACTACCAGCGGGCCACCGGTGGCATGGAGGCCTTCGACACGGCCGTCGAGGCCGGCGTCAGCCGGGAACTCGCCGACGCCCTGATCGCCCTGGTCCGCGGCACCGAGGGCGCCCGCATCGCACTGGCCTGGGCCCCCGCGGCCGGCACCCCCGCCGGCTGCGCCGCCCGCCCCGAGGCCGTCGAGTTCTCGCCCGGGGATCTGCCCGCCCTGCGCGCCGCCGCCGCCCGCTACACCGGCGCCGAGCCCGCCGTGCCCGTCAGCCTGGCCGGCGCCGTCGTCCGCATGCGCCGCTCCGCGCCCCGCGGGGGCGGCACCGTCCGGCTGCGGGTGCTGGCCGGGGCGCCGGTGCCGTACGTGCGGGCGGTGCTCGACGAGGCGGCGTACGCCGTCGCCGGCCACGCCCACCTGGCCGGACTGCCGGTCCGGCTCAGCGGGCGGCTCCAGCGGCGCGGCGGGTTCCGCCGCCTGACCGACGTGGCCGGGGTGGCCGCCGTACCCCTCGACGAGGTGGAGCGGGACCGGCTGGTGAAGTCCCTCGGGGAGGACATCGACTACTTCACGGAGGCGGCGGACGGCGCGGAGGAGCGGGACGGGTGACACGGGGAGGAGCCGTGGGCGTGCGGCCCGGCCGACCCGGCGGAACCCTTCGCTCCGGGCCCGGTGCCCTCCGGCTCCCGTAACCGTTTCGCGGGCGACCGCATCGGCTCGGTACGATTCAGGCGCGCGCAGTGACCACTGCCGCACCCCCATGAGTCAGGAGAGACCGGTGTCGGACGTCCGTGTGATCATCCAACGCGATTCCGAGCGGGAAGAGCGCGTGGTGACCACGGGCACCACTGCGGCGGACCTCTTCTCCGGCGAGCGCACCGTCGTCGCGGCCCGCGTGGCCGGCGAGCTGAAGGACCTCGCGTACGAGGTGCAGGACGGCGAGACCGTCGAGCCGGTGGAGATCTCCTCCGAGGACGGCCTGAACATCCTGCGCCACTCGACCGCGCACGTCATGGCCCAGGCCGTGCAGGAGCTCTTCCCCGAGGCCAAGCTGGGCATCGGCCCGCCGGTCCGCGACGGCTTCTACTACGACTTCGACGTGGCGAAGCCCTTCACCCCCGATGACCTCAAGGCCATCGAGAAGAAGATGCAGGAGATCCAGAAGCGCGGCCAGCGCTTCGCCCGCCGCGTGGTCACCGACGAGGCCGCCCGCGAGGAGCTCGCGGACGAGCCGTACAAGCTGGAGCTCATCGGCATCAAGGGCTCCGCGTCCACCGACGACGGCGCGAACGTCGAGGTGGGCGGCGGCGAGCTGACCATCTACGACAACCTGGACGCCAAGACCGGCGAGCTGTGCTGGAAGGACCTCTGCCGCGGTCCCCACCTGCCCACCACCCGGAACATCCCGGCGTTCAAGCTGATGCGCAACGCCGCCGCCTACTGGCGCGGCAGCGAGAAGAACCCGATGCTCCAGCGCATCTACGGCACCGCCTGGCCCTCGAAGGAGGAGCTGAAGGCCCACCTCGACTTCCTCGCCGAGGCCGAGAAGCGCGACCACCGCAAGCTCGGCAACGAGCTGGACCTCTTCTCCATCCCGGACGAGATCGGCTCCGGCCTCGCCGTCTTCCACCCCAAGGGCGGCATCATCCGCCGGGTCATGGAGGACTACTCGCGCCGCCGGCACGAGGAGGAGGGCTACGAGTTCGTCTACTCCCCGCACGCCACCAAGGGCGCCCTCTTCGAGAAGAGCGGCCACCTGGACTGGTACGCGGAGGGCATGTACCCCCCCATGCAGCTCGACGGTGGTACCGACTACTACCTCAAGCCCATGAACTGCCCGATGCACAACCTGATCTTCGACGCGCGCGGGCGCTCCTACCGCGAGCTGCCGCTGCGCCTGTTCGAGTTCGGCACCGTGTACCGGTACGAGAAGTCCGGCGTGGTGCACGGCCTGACCCGGGCCCGGGGCTTCACGCAGGACGACGCGCACATCTACTGCACCCGCGAGCAGATGGCCGACGAGCTCGACCGCACCCTCACCTTCGTGCTGAACCTGCTGCGCGACTACGGTCTGACCGACTTCTACCTGGAGCTGTCCACCAAGGACGAGGAGAAGTTCGTCGGCTCGGACGAGGTCTGGGAGGAGGCCACCGCGGTCCTCCAGCAGGTCGCCGAGAAGCAGGGCCTCCCGCTGACCCCCGACCCGGGCGGCGCCGCCTTCTACGGCCCGAAGATCTCGGTGCAGGCGCGGGACGCGATCGGCCGCACCTGGCAGATGTCCACCGTCCAGCTCGACTTCAACCTGCCGGAGCGCTTCGACCTGGAGTACACCGCGGCGGACGGCTCGCGCCAGCGCCCGGTCATGATCCACCGCGCGCTGTTCGGCTCGATCGAGCGGTTCTTCGCAGTGCTGCTGGAGCACTACGCGGGCGCCATGCCGCCGTGGCTGGCCCCGGTGCAGGCGGTCGGCATCCCGATCGGCGACGCGCACGTCGAGTACCTGCAGGACTTCGCCGCCGAGGCGAAGAAGAAGGGCCTGCGGGTCGAGGTGGACGCCTCCTCCGACCGGATGCAGAAGAAGATCCGCAACCACCAGAAGCTCAAGACCCCGTTCATGATCATCGTCGGTGACGAGGACATGGCCGCGGGCACCGTCTCCTTCCGTTACCGCGACGGTTCGCAGGAGAATGGCATCCCGAAGGCCGACGCCCTGGCCAAGCTGGTCCAGGTCGTCGAGGACCGCGTACAGGTCTGAGCCGCGCCGCACGCCGAAGCGTGGACGGAAGGCCCCCGGAAAGCACTTTCCGGGGGCCTTCCTCGCACCATCCGGCGAGGTCATATGCTGCATGGCATGACGACTGAGCCGGAGCAGCAGATCGGTGTCGGGGTGCAGGACGCGTTCCAGCGGCTGTGGACGCCCCACCGGATGGCCTACATCCAGGGCGAGAACAAGCCGACCGGCCCGGAGGCGGGGGACGGCTGCCCGTTCTGCGGGATCCCGGAGATGTCCGATCAGGACGGCCTGGTGGTGGCCCGGGGCCGGCACGTGTACGCGGTGCTCAACCTGTACCCGTACAACGGCGGGCACCTGATGGTGGTCCCGTACCGGCACGTGGCGGACTACACGGACCTCGACGGCCCCGAGACGGCGGAGCTGGCTGACCTCACCAAGCGGGCGATGGTCGCGCTCCGCAAGGCCTCGGGGGCGCACGGCTTCAACATCGGCATGAACCAGGGGGCCGCGGCGGGCGCGGGGATCGCCGCCCACCTGCACCAGCACATCGTGCCGCGCTGGGGCGGGGACACGAACTTCATGCCGGTGGTGGGGCACACCAAGGTGCTGCCGCAGCTGCTGGCCGACACCCGGCAGATGCTCGCGGACGCCTGGCCCACGGGCTGAGCGTCCCGCACTCCCCGAACCGGCGGCGCGAGTCCGCCGGGCCGCGTGCCCGGCGGACTCGCGCCGTTTCCGTTCCCGCAGTCCGTTCCCGCCGTCCGCCGTCCGCCGTCCGCCGTCCCGCGTCAGCCGTCGTAGACGTCGGCCTTGCGGGGGCTGGCGTCCTGGACGAGGCCGCTGACGATCATCGAGCGGTTGTTGAAGCGCTCCGTGTCCACGCCGTTGTCGGCGAGGACCTTCATCGCGGCGGTGTGGACCACGCGGAGCACGGGGGTGGCGGCGCGCAGGGCGTCGTCGGCCATGAAGCGGTGCCGCCAGGGCTGGCCGGCCCAGACGTGCCGGACGCCGAAGGGCTCGGGCAGCACCATCTTGCCGCCGAGGAACTCCAGCAGCGGCGGGTACCAGGTGAGCGGGGCGCGCACCGCCAGGCGGACCACCTCGCTGGCGTCGACCAGCGGCAGGGTGTTCTCCATGGTCTCCCAGAACCGGACGGTCTTGGAGACCTCGACCGTCTTGGGCGCGGACTTGGTGGTGAACAGGCCGTGTACGGGGCCGAGGGCATGCCCGGTGACCTCGATGCGCAGGGTCTGGTAGAGCACGGTGACGGTGACCATCATGGTGATGACCAGCTGCCCGTCCCAGAGGGTGAACTGGATGCCCAGGTAGTGCCGGTTGCCGTTGCTGAACTGCTGCTCGTTGCAGATGCGGGTGACTTCCTGCGGGCTGACCTGGAAGGGGTCCACGCCCTCCCCGGCGGGCCGGGCCACCTCCTTGGCGCCCTCGCCGACGGGGGAGACGATCCAGTGCTTGACGGTGGGGGTGGGGAAGCCGCCGGTGTGCAGCGGGCCGCGGTGCAGCTGGGAGAGCTGCTTCTCGATGGCCCGGATCACGTCCCAGCTGCGGAACGGGTTGATGTCGGTGCCGGGGGTGGCGGGCACGAGTTCCTCGGCGAGCTGCCAGCTGCCCCAGCGGGTGCCCATGCCGAGTATGCCCTTGGGGCCGGCGTAGAAGACGGAGTTGCTGCGGTCCTCGGCGGTGAGCCGGGAGAGCTGCTGGCGCAGTTCCTCGGCGGCGGTCTCGCCCGGGTTGGCGGGGACGGCCTCGGGGATCTTGGCGCCGATGCCGCCGCCGTCGAGGAGGCCGTCCCAGCGGGCCCGCATGTCGGCGGCGGTGCGCTCGCAGATCCGGCGGGCGAGGTACCAGCCGGCGACCGGGGCGATGATGATGCCGCGGAGGTAGTAGCCCCAGAATCCGGTGAAGGGCAGCCGGAACATGAGCACGGTCGCGGCGATGCCGATCCCGACGAGCACGGCGGTGCCCATCCAGGTGGCGCGGGCGCCCTCGTGCTTGGCGAGGGTCTTGCGGAGCTGGAAGAGGGCGATCCACAGGAGGGTGCCCGGCAGGAACAGGATGCCGCAGACGACGGTGATCAGCCGGAGCTGCCGGTCGCGCTGCTTGCGCAGGCGGGAGGCGGCGAGGCAGTGCTCGACCACGGTCTGCGGCTCGGCGCCGAAGGACTGGATCAGGGGTTTGCGGCCGCCGCCGAGCATGCGCGCCTGGACGGCGGCGCAGAAGGCTTCGCCGAAGTTGGGGGCGAAGAGGGAGAGCTTGCCCTTCTTGACGGCGGACTCGTGCCATTCGTTGTTGGCCTTGAGGATCTCCTCGGCCGGGCTGTCGCGGTAGGCCGCCGAGGCGAGGGCGTTCGTCGCCGCCGTCTGCCCGCCCGCTCCCTGGAGGGGTACCTGCGCCCCGGGACTGAAATCGAAACTGCCGTCCGCCACCGTTGCCCCCATCGCCGTGCCGTGCCGTGTGCCGTGCCGGCCGCGCGGCGGGCGCACTGGCGCCCGCCCGTTCACCGGTCCCCTGGCGGGTCGTTCCCCGCCGCCCCACCCGGCACACCTGCCGAAGAGCCTATCGGGGGCGGGTGCCCCCGCGTCAGAGGACAGGGAAATGCCGCCCACCGCAAGCGAGTTGGGTGGGCGGCGGCAGGATTTTTCGGGTAACTACGCCCCCTTTTCCGCCTGTTCGCGCATCTTGTCGGCGAGCGGCTGCGGCATCGGCTCGTGGCGGGCGTAGCTGCGGCTGAACCGGCCGGTGCCGTGGGAGAGGGAGCGGAGGTCCACCGCGTACCGGTCGATCTCGATCTCGGGGACCTCGGCGCGGACCAGCGTACGGGCCTCGCCGGCCTGTTCGGTGCCGACGACCCGGCCGCGCCGGCCCGACAGGTCGCTCATGACCGGTCCGACGTAGTCGTCGGGGACCAGGACCGCGACCTCGGCCACCGGTTCGAGGAGGTCGATGCGGGCTTCGGCGGCCGCCTCGCGCAGGGCGAGCGCGCCGGCGGTCTGGAAGGCGGCGTCGGAGGAGTCCACCGAGTGGGCCTTGCCGTCCAGCAGGGTGATCCGCACGTCGACCAGCGGATGCCCGGCCGCGACCCCGCGCGCCGCCTGCCCCCGTACGCCCTTCTCGACGGACGGGATGAACGAGCGGGGCACCGCGCCGCCGACCACCTTGTCGACGAACTCGATCCCGCTGCCGGGCGGCAGCGGTTCCACCTCGATCTCGCAGATGGCGAACTGGCCGTGCCCGCCGGACTGCTTGACGTGCCGGCCGCGCCCGGCGGCCTTGCCGGCGAAGGTCTCGCGCAGGCTCACCCGGTGCGGGACCGGATCCACCTGGACCCCGTAACGGCTGCGCAGGCGTTCGACCACCACGTCGCGGTGCGCCTCGCCGAGGCACCACAGGACGACCTGGTGGGTGTGCGGGTTCTGCTCCAGGCGCATGGTCGGGTCCTCGGCGACGAGCCGGGCCAGGCCCTGGGAGAGCTTGTCCTCGTCGGCCTTGCTGTGGGCCTGGACGGCGAGGGGGAGCAGCGGGTCGGGCATCTCCCACGGAGCCATGAGGAGCGGGTGGTCCTTGGCGGAAAGGGTGTCCCCGGTCTCGGCCCGGGTGAGCTTGGCCACGCTGGCGAGGTCGCCGGCGATGCAGCGGCCGAGGGTGCGCTGCTGCTTGCCGAAGGGGGAGGTGAGGGCGCCGATCTTCTCGTCCACGTCGTGGTCCTCGTGGCCGCGGTCGGTGAGCCCGTGGCCGCTGACGTGGACGGTCTGGTCGGGACGGAGGGTGCCGGAGAAGACACGGACCAGGGAGACGCGGCCGACGTAGGGGTCGGAGGAGGTCTTGACCACCTCGGCGAGGAGGGGGCCGTCGGGGTCGCAGCCGACCGCGGGCCGGGGCTTGCCGTCGGGGGTGGTGACCTCGACCGGGGCGCGTTCGAGGGGGGTGGGGAAGCCGCCGGTGATCAGTTCGAGGAGCTCGACGGTGCCCAGGCCCTGGCGGGCGCCGTCGGCGGCGGGGGCGGCCATGAGGACGGGGTGGAAGGTGCCCCGGGCCACGGCCCGCTCCAGGTCGTCGATCAGGGTGCGGAGGTCGATGTCCTCGCCGCCGAGGTAGCGGTCCATGAGGCCCTCGTCCTCGCTCTCGGCGATGATCCCCTCGATGAGCCGGTTGCGGGCCTCGGAGATGAGGGCGAGTTCGGCGGGGTCGGGGTCGCGCTCGGTGCGCTCGCCCGAGGAGTAGTCGTAGACGCGCTGGGAGAGGAGGCCGAGCAGGCCGGTCACGGGTGCGTGCCCGTCGGCTCCGGCGGGGCCGTGCAGGGGCAGGTAGAGGGGGACGACCGCGTCGGGGTCGTCCCCGCCGAAGATGTCCCCGCAGGCGGAGGCCATCTGGGAGTAATCGGCGCGGGATGCCTCCAGATGGGTGACGACGATGGCCCGGGGCATGCCCACGGCCTCGCATTCGTCCCAGACCAGCCGGGTGGCGCCGTCCACTCCGTCGGCGGCCGAGACGACGAAGAGGGCCGCGTCCGCGGCGCGCAGACCGGCCCTGAGCTCTCCGACGAAGTCGGCGTATCCCGGGGTGTCCAGGAGGTTGATCTTGATTCCGCCCCACTCCACGGGGACGAGGGACAGCTGCACCGAGCGCTGCTGGCGGTGCTCGATCTCGTCGTGGTCGGAGACGGTGCTGCCGTCCTCGACCCGGCCGGCCCGGTTGACCGCGCCCGCGGTCAGGGCCAGGGCCTCCACGAGGGTGGTCTTGCCGGACCCGCTGTGGCCGACCAGCACGACGTTCCGGAGGGAGTCGGGCCGCTCGGCCGACAGTGCCCTGCCGGCGGCCCCGGATGGTGTGTTCGCCTTGTCGCCCATGGGTATCGGGCCTCCCGGTCCTAGCGGTGGGGTGGCGTGAGGTTGGCGCCGGAGCGGAACCGGTGGATCCGGTCGCTTCCGCGATCCTTCGAGCTTTGCACCGGCGCCAGCGGGCGTCCATACGTCGTACCTGACGCGAACCGGTGGGTGCGCGGGGCTGCGGCCCGGCCCCTGGCTACGATGGGCCAGCCGGTGGCCGCTGTGGCCGCGCGGCCCAGCGACCCTCCGGGAAGGCCATGCTGAACAAGTACGCGCGTGCATTCTTCACGCGTGTCCTCACACCGTTCGCCGCGTTTCTGCTCCGCAGGGGGGTGAGCCCCGACGCGGTCACCCTCATCGGCACCGCCGGTGTGGTGGCGGGTGCGCTGGTCTTCTTCCCCCGGGGCGAGTTCTTCTGGGGGACGATCGTCATCACCCTGTTCGTGTTCTCGGACCTCGTGGACGGGAACATGGCCCGCCAGGCGGGCGTCTCCAGCCGGTGGGGGGCCTTCCTCGACTCCACCCTCGACCGGGTCGCCGACGCGGCGATCTTCGGCGGGCTGGCGCTCTGGTACGCGGGCTCGGGTCACGACAACATGCTGTGCGCCGTCGCCATCTTCTGCCTGGCGAGCGGCCAGGTCGTCTCGTACACGAAGGCCCGCGGCGAGTCGATCGGGCTGCCGGTGGCCGTCAACGGGCTGATCGAGCGCGCCGAGCGGCTGGTCATCTCCCTCGTCGCGGCCGGCCTGTCCGGGCTCCGGACCTTCGGGGTGCCCTCGTGGATCGGGGTGCTGCTGCCGGTGGCCCTGTGGGTGGTGGCCGTGGGCTCGCTGATCACGCTGATCCAGCGGGTGGTCACGGTCCGCCGCGAGGCCGCCGAGGCGGACGCCGCCGCGGCCGAAGGAGCCGGCGCGGGCACGGCCGACGGCGGTGCCGCGTGAGCCTCCGGGACAAGCTGACCGACGGGCTGTACGGGGCCGGCTGGGGCGGGGTCAAGAAGCTCCCCGAGCCGGTTGCCGAGGCCCTCGGCCGCAAGATCGCGGACCTGGCCTGGCAGCGCCGCGGCCCCGGCGTGCAGCGGCTGGAGGCCAACCTGGCCCGGGTGGTGCCCGAGGCCGGACCGGAGCGGCTGCGGGCGCTGTCCCGCGCGGGCATGCGCTCGTACCTGCGCTACTGGATGGAATCGTTCCGGCTGCCCGCCTGGACCCCGGAGCGGATCCGCGAACGGGTGGTCATCGACGGGGAGCAGCACCTGCGGGACGGGCTGGCGTCCGGCCGCGGGGTGATCGTCGCGCTGCCGCACCTGGCCAACTGGGACCTCGCGGGCGCGTGGGTCACCTCGTACGTCGGGGTGCCGTTCACCACGGTCGCGGAGCGGCTGAAGCCGGAGAGCCTCTTCGACCGGTTCGTGGCCTACCGGGAGAGCCTGGGCATGGAGGTGCTGCCGCACAGCGGCGGGGCCGCGTTCGGGACCCTGGCACGGCGGCTGCGGGCCGGCGGGCTGATCTGCCTGGTGGCGGACCGCGACCTGTCCGCGTCCGGGATCGAGGTGGACTTCTTCGGGGCCGCGGCGCGGATGCCCGCCGGCCCCGCCCTGCTGGCCCAGCAGACCGGCGCACTGCTGCTCCCGGTGAACCTCTGGTACGAGGGCCCCCTGATGCGGGGACTGATCCACCCGCCGGTCGAGGTCCCGCAGACGGGCACCCGGAAGGAGAAGACCGCGGTGGTCACCCAGGCCATGGCGGACGCCTTCGCGGCGGGCATCGGGCGGCACCCGGAGGACTGGCACATGCTCCAGCGGCTGTGGGCGGACGACCTCGACCCCGCGAAGGCGCCCGCGAAGGCCTCCGGCAGGGCGCCCACGACCGAGGGGGCGGACGCGTGAGGATCGGCATCGTCTGCCCGTACGCCTGGGACGTCCCCGGCGGGGTCCAGTTCCACATCCGCGACCTCGCCGAGCACCTGATCGGGCTCGGCCACGAGGTCTCCGTCCTCGCCCCGTCCGACGACGACACCCCGCTGCCGCCGTACGTGGTCTCCGCCGGGCGGGCCGTGCCGGTCCGCTACAACGGCTCCGTGGCCCGGCTGAACTTCGGCTTCCTGTCCGCGGCCCGGGTCCGGCGCTGGCTGCACGACGGCACCTTCGACGTGATCCACATCCACGAGCCGACCTCCCCCTCGCTGGGCCTGCTCGCCTGCTGGGCCGCCCAGGGCCCGATCGTGGCCACCTTCCACACCTCGAACCCGCGCTCGCGCGCGATGATCGCGGCCTACCCGATCCTCCAGCCGGCGCTGGAGAAGATCAGCGCCCGCATCGCCGTGAGCGAGTACGCCCGCCGCACCCTGGTCGAGCACCTCGGCGGGGACGCGGTCGTGATCCCCAACGGGGTGGACGTGGACTTCTTCGCCCGCGCCGAGCCCAAGGCCGAGTGGCAGGGCGGCACCCTCGGCTTCATCGGCCGCATCGACGAGCCCCGCAAGGGCCTGCCGGTGCTGATGGCGGCCCTCCCGAAGATCCTGGCGGAGCGGCCGGACACCCGGCTGATCGTCGCGGGACGCGGGGACGAGGTGGAGGCGGTCGCCTCGCTGCCGGCCGAGATGCGCTCCCGGGTCGAGTTCCTCGGCATGGTGAGCGACGAGGACAAGGCGCGGCTGCTGCGCAGCGTGGACGTGTACGTGGCCCCCAACACGGGCGGCGAGAGCTTCGGCATCATCCTCGTCGAGGCCCTGTCGGCCGGGGCGCCGGTGCTGGCCTCCGACCTGGACGCCTTCGCGCAGGTCCTGGACCAGGGGGCGGCCGGCGAGCTGTTCGCCAACGAGGACGCCGACGCGCTCGCGGCGGCGGCCGTGCGGCTCCTGTCGGATCCGGACCGCCGCGCCGCCCTGAGCAAGCACGGTGCGGCCCACGTCCGGCGCTTCGACTGGTCCACGGTCGGCGCGGACATCCTGGCGGTCTACGAGACGGTCACCCAGGGCGCGGCCTCGGTGGACACCGACGAGCGGGTGCCGCTGCGCACCCGCTGGGGCCTGGGCGCCTCCTCGGGGGCGGCGGGGTCGAGCTCGGGGTTCTCGGCCGAGTAGCAGCCCGGCGGACGCCCCCGCGGCGGGGCCGGATCCGGCTCCCGCCACGGGGCGCCTCCCGGCGGTGGCCGGGGGAGACCGGGGCGCGGGTCCCGGGGCGGAGCCCCCGTCGACGGTGCGCCCCGTACCGGTAGAGTCGCGTCGCGTGATCGAAACGCTCGTCTGGATCGCCGTGGCCCTCTGCGCCATCGGCCTCTACCTCAGCTGGACCGCCGGCCGCCTGGACCGCCTGCACTCGCGCATGGACGCGGCCCGGGCCGCCCTCGACGCGCAGCTCGTGCGCCGGGCCTCGGTGGTCCTGGAGCTGGCCACCTCGGGGGTGCTCGACCCGGCCTCCTCGATCGTCCTCTACGAGGCGGCGCACGCGGCCCGGCAGGCCGAGGAGGACCAGCGCGAGGTGGCCGAGAGCGAGCTGAGCCAGGCGCTGCGGGCCGTCTTCGAGGACGCCGACCAGGTGGAGGCGCTCCGGGAGGCCCCGGGCGGACCGGCGGCCGCCGAGGAGCTGGCGGCTGCCGTCCGCCGGGTGCCGATGGCCCGCCGGTTCCTCAACGACGCCGTACGGGCCGCCCGGGCGCTGCGCCGGCACCGCAAGGTGCGCTGGTTCCGCCTGGCCGGGCACGCCCCCTTCCCGCTGGCCTTCGAGATGGACGACGAGCCGCCGGCCGCGCTGGCCGACCGGCCGGCCGGCTGACCTGCGTACCGACCCGGGCCCCGACCAGCGGGTGTCCGCGCGTCGCGGCCCGGCCGGGCCGCCGTAAGCTGGAGGTTCCGCCGGACCGTGCGCCCGGCGGCCCGAGGGCCGGCGCGCGGGGCCCGACTCCCGGAGCCCGACGTCTGAAGCCCGGAGCCGGAGCCCGAGCCCGGAGCCCGGACGCGGGTCCGGACCGGTGATCCGCAGGCCGGACGCCCGTCGCACCGGCCGGTCCGCAGGCCGAAGGAGCCACTGGGTGACTATTGGCCCTTGCAGTGGACTGGTCCTCGGGGTTTCCTGGCACAGCACCACCCGTCTCTCTCCCAGCGAGGTCAACCCGTGAGCACGCTTCCCACCACCACTCAGTCCCCCGAGACCGGCACCGCCCGCGTCAAGCGCGGCATGGCCGAGCAGCTCAAGGGCGGCGTAATCATGGACGTGGTCAACGCCGAGCAGGCGAAGATCGCCGAGGACGCGGGCGCCGTGGCCGTCATGGCCCTGGAGCGGGTCCCCGCCGACATCCGCAAGGACGGCGGCGTGGCGCGCATGTCCGACCCGAACATGATCGAAGAGATCATCGGCGCGGTCTCCATCCCCGTCATGGCCAAGTCCCGCATCGGCCACTTCGTCGAGGCCCAGGTCCTCCAGTCCCTCGGCGTCGACTACATCGACGAGTCCGAGGTCCTGACCCCGGCCGACGAGATCAACCACTCCGACAAGTGGGCGTTCACCACCCCCTTCGTCTGCGGCGCCACCAACCTCGGCGAGGCCCTGCGCCGCATCGCCGAGGGCGCGGCCATGATCCGCTCGAAGGGCGAGGCCGGCACCGGCAACGTCGTCGAGGCCGTCCGCCACCTGCGCCAGATCAAGAACGAGATCGCCAAGCTGCGCGGCTTCGACAACAACGAGCTGTTCGCCGCCGCCAAGGAGCTGCGCGCGCCGTACGAGCTGGTCAAGGAGGTCGCCGAGCTCGGCAAGCTCCCCGTGGTGCTGTTCTCCGCCGGTGGCGTCGCCACCCCGGCCGACGCCGCGCTGATGCGCCAGCTCGGTGCCGAGGGCGTCTTCGTCGGCTCCGGCATCTTCAAGTCCGGCGACCCGGCCAAGCGCGCCGCCGCCATCGTGAAGGCCACCACCTTCTACGACGACCCGAAGGTCATCGCGGACGCCTCCCGCAACCTGGGCGAGGCCATGGTCGGCATCAACTGCGACACCCTCCCCGAGTCCGAGCGCTACGCCAACCGCGGCTGGTAACCACCGATGAACAATCCCCCCGTGATAGGCGTCCTGGCCCTCCAGGGCGACGTACGGGAGCACCTGATCGCCCTGGCCTCGGCGGACGCCGTGGCCAGGCCGGTCCGGCGCCCCGAAGAGCTCGCCGAGGTCGACGCCCTGGTGATCCCGGGCGGCGAGTCGACGACCATGTCCAAGCTCGCGATCCTGTTCGGCATGCTGGAGCCGCTGCGCGAGCGCGTGCGCACCGGCATGCCCGTGTACGGCACCTGCGCCGGCATGATCATGCTCGCGGACAAGATCCTGGACGGCCGCGAGGACCAGGAGACCCTCGGCGGCATCGACATGATCGTCCGCCGCAACGCGTTCGGCCGCCAGAACGAGTCCTTCGAGGCCGCGATCGACTTCGCCGGCATCGAGGGCGGCCCGGTCGAGGGCGTCTTCATCCGCGCGCCGTGGGTGGAGTCCGTGGGCGCGTCGGCCGAGGTGCTCGCCACGTACGACGGCCACACCGTGGCCGTGCGGCAGGGCAACATCCTCGCCACCTCGTTCCACCCGGAGCTCACCGGCGACGACCGGGTCCACGCGTACTTCGTGGACATGGTGCGCGCATCGGCCTGATCCCGCCCCGGTAGGATCTGAGCAGAACACTGTTGGTTACGCGAAGGAGACAGGCGGATGTCCGGCCACTCTAAATGGGCTACGACGAAGCACAAGAAGGCCGTGATCGATGCCAAGCGCGGCAAGCTCTTCGCGAAGCTGATCAAGAACATCGAGGTCGCGGCCCGCACGGGCGGCGCCGACCCGGACGGCAACCCGACCCTCTTCGACGCCATCCAGAAGGCCAAGAAGAGCTCGGTGCCCAACAAGAACATCGACTCCGCGGTCAAGCGCGGCGGTGGTCTCGAGGCCGGCGGCGTCGACTACGCGACGATCATGTACGAGGGCTACGGTCCGAACGGTGTCGCGGTGCTCATCGAGTGCCTCACCGACAACCGCAACCGTGCCGCGTCCGACGTCCGCGTCGCCATGACCCGCAACGGCGGCTCCATGGCCGACCCGGGCTCGGTCTCGTACCTGTTCAACCGCAAGGGCGTCGTCGTGCTGCCCAAGGGCGAGCTGACCGAGGACGACGTCCTGGAGCACGTGCTCGAAGCGGGCGCCGAGGAGGTCAACGACCTCGGCGAGCAGTTCGAGATCATCAGCGAGGCGACCGACCTGGTCGCGGTGCGCACCGCGCTGCAGGAGGCCGGCATCGACTACGACTCGGCCGAGTCCAGCTTCGTCCCGACCATGCAGGTCGAGCTGGACGAGGAGGGCGCGCGCAAGATGTTCAAGCTGATCGACGCCCTGGAGGACAGCGACGACGTGCAGAACGTCTTCGCCAACTTCGACGTCAGCGACGAGGTCATGGAGAAGGTCGACGCCTGAGCCGTCGCCTGATCCGAGGGCACCACACCGCGGGCCGACGGGGACACACCCCCGTCGGCCCGCGGCGTTGTCGGTGCCGGGGGATAGCCTGCACGAACAGGAATACGAGGGGAGGGCGGCGTGCGCGTACTCGGGGTGGACCCGGGGCTCACCCGGTGCGGTGTGGGAGTGGTCGAGGGCACGGCCGGCCGTCCTCTGAAGATGCTCGGCGTCGGCGTCGTACGGACGGCCGCCGATGCGGAGGTCGCACTGCGGCTGGTCGGGATCGAGGAGGGCATCGAGCGCTGGCTGGACGAGTTCCGGCCCGAACTCGTCGCCGTGGAACGGGTCTTCAGCCAGCACAACGTGCGCACCGTGATGGGCACCGCCCAGGCCAGCGCCGTCGCCATGCTCTGTGCCGCGCGCCGCGGGATACCGGTCGCCCTGCACACCCCCAGCGAGGTCAAGGCGGCCGTCACCGGCAGCGGCCGCGCCGACAAGGCGCAGGTCGGGGCCATGGTGACCCGGCTGCTGCGGCTGGACGCCCCGCCCAAGCCGGCCGACGCCGCCGACGCCCTCGCCCTCGCCATCTGCCACATCTGGCGGGCCCCCGCCCAGAACCGCCTGCAGCAGGCCGCTGCCCTGCACGCATCGAAAGGCCGAAGCGCATGATCGCTTTCGTGAGCGGCCCGGTGGCCGCCCTCGCCCCCACCACGGCCGTCATCGAGGTCGGGGGCGTGGGCATGGCCGTCCAGTGCACCCCGGACACCATCGCGGGCCTCCGGGTCGGCGAGCCCGCCCGGCTCGCGACCTCCCTGGTCGTACGGGAGGACTCCCTCACCCTGTACGGCTTCGCCGACGACGACGAGCGGCAGGTCTTCGAACTCCTCCAGACCGCGAGCGGGGTGGGCCCGCGGCTGGCCCAGGCCATGCTGGGCGTGCACCGCCCCGACGCCCTGCGGCTCGCCGTCTCGACCGGGGACGAGAAGGCGCTGACCGCCGTGCCCGGCATCGGGAAGAAGGGCGCGCAGAAGCTGCTCCTGGAGCTGAAGGACAAGCTGGGGGCGCCGCTGGGGGCGAGCGGTCTGGTCGGGGCGCAGCGGGCGGCCGCCGCGGCCGGGCCGGCCCCGTGGACCGAGCAGCTGGCCGCCGCGCTGGTCGGGCTCGGCTATGCGGCGCGCGAGGCGGAGTCCGCGGTCGAGGCGGTCACCCCGCAGGCGGAGGCCGCCATCGCGGAATCGGGCTCGGCCCCCGTCCCGCAGCTCCTCCGAGCCGCCCTCCAGACCCTGAACCGCGCCCGCTAGGCGCCCCCTTGCCGAAGCGGGGGGTCCGCCCCCCCCACCCCCGTCCCCCAACACCAGAAAGGACGAAAAAAAAAACCCATTCTGGAGGGGGCGGACCCGTTGAAACCCCCCACCACGGACGGCCACGCACGACAACGAGAAGGCAGACGTGAACTGGGACGACGACCACACCGAGGAACAGGCCCGCCTCGTCGCACCCGCGGCAGACGGCGAGGAGAGCGCCGTGGAGGCCGCCCTCCGCCCCAAGGACCTCGACGAGTTCGTGGGCCAGGAGAAGGTGCGCCAGCAGCTGGACCTGGTCCTCAAGGCCGCCCGCCAGCGCGGCGCGACGGCCGACCACGTCCTGCTCTCCGGCGCGCCCGGCCTCGGCAAGACCACCCTCTCGATGATCATCGCGGCGGAGATGGGCGCCCCCATCCGCATCACCTCCGGCCCCGCCATCCAGCACGCCGGGGACCTCGCGGCCATCCTCTCCTCGCTCCAGGAGGGCGAGGTGCTCTTCCTCGACGAGATCCACCGCATGTCGCGGCCCGCCGAGGAGATGCTCTACATGGCGATGGAGGACTTCCGCGTCGACGTCATCGTCGGCAAGGGCCCCGGGGCCACCGCGATCCCCCTGGAGCTGCCGCCGTTCACCCTGGTCGGCGCCACCACCCGGGCCGGGCTGCTGCCCCCGCCGCTGCGCGACCGCTTCGGGTTCACGGGGCACATGGAGTTCTACAGCCCGGCCGAGCTGGAGCGGGTGGTGCACCGCTCGGCCCGGCTGCTCGACGTGGAGATCGAGGCCGACGGCGCCGCCGAGATCGCCGGCCGCTCCCGCGGCACCCCCCGCATCGCCAACCGGCTGCTGCGCCGGGTCCGGGACTACGCCCAGGTCCGGGCTGACGGATTGATCACACGCGAGGTGGCGGCCGCGGCCCTCGGGGTCTACGAGGTGGACGCCCGCGGGCTGGACCGGCTGGACCGGGCGGTGCTGGAGGCCCTCCTCAAGCTGTTCGGCGGCGGCCCGGTGGGCCTGTCCACCCTGGCGGTGGCGGTCGGCGAGGAGCGGGAGACCGTGGAGGAGGTCGCCGAGCCCTTCCTCGTACGCGAGGGCCTGCTGGCCAGGACCCCCCGGGGCCGGGTCGCGACCCCCGCGGCATGGGCGCATCTCGGCCTCGTTGCGCCCGGCGGCAAGGCCGGATCCCATGGACAACAGGGCCTGTTCGGGGCGTGACGGCGCGGGGCGTGGCCGGGTCCGGAACTGCGGTGCCATGCTGGGCGTTGTTCCATCGGTGTGGACTCGCCTAGACTCCGCCGATGCCGACCGGTCCAGGTCGGTGTGCCCGCCCCCGTAGAAGAAGGCCGCTCACCAGCGCGGTCGTGCGAAGGATCTCCGTCCCGTGAACAATCTCGTGACCTTCCTCCCGTTCATCGTGCTCATCGGGGCCATGTTCCTGATGACCCGGTCTGCGAAGAAGAAGCAGCAGCAGGCCGCGTCCATGCGCGACCAGATGACGCCCGGCACGGGCGTCCGCACGATCGGCGGCATGTACGCCACGGTCAAGGAGGTCGGCGCCGACACCGTCACCCTCGAGGTGGCGCCGGGCGTGCACGCCGTCTACGCGAAGAACGCGATCGGCGCTGTCCTGGACGACGACGAGTACAACCGCATCGTCCACGGCACCGGCGATGATCTGACGATCGACACGCCGGTCGTTCCGGACGACGCTTCTTCGCTGACCGAGGCGGAGGCCGAGCAGCCGAAGCTGGACCTGGGCAAGAAGGCCGAGACCGAGACGTCCGAGGACGCCAAGGGCGAGGGCAAGACCGACGGCGAGGCCGACGCGAAGTAGTCTGCGGCCGGTGAGCCGAGCGGCGCCCAACCGGCGGCCGTCGGCCCACCGGCGCCAGCGGTCGCTTCTGCGGGGGGCAGGGGTCCCCACACACTTTTTTCGTGGCCGTCCGGCGCACACCCGGCGCGGACGGTTGGACAGGGAGATACGACAAGGTGGCAGCACCGAAGAAGGGCCGGCGGCCCGCGGGGGCTCAGGGCAGGCCGGGGCGTGCCCTGGCAGTGATCCTGATCGCGATGGTGGCGCTCACCGCGGGGATGTTCATCTCCAAGCAGACGACTCCGCGCCTGGGCATCGACCTCGCGGGCGGCACGAGCATCACGCTGAAGGCCAAGAGCGAGCCCGGCAAGCCGGACTCGATCAACCCGACCAACATGAACACTGCGGTCGGCATCATCGAGCGCCGCGTCAACGGTCTCGGCGTCTCCGAGGCCGAGGTCCAGACGCAGGGCGAAGATCACATCATCGTGAACATCCCCAAGGGGACGAACGAGAAGCAGGCGCGTGAGCAGGTCGGCACGACCGCTCAGCTCTACTTCCGCCCCGTGCTGGCCATCGGCGCCGGCGGCCCGGCCACCGAGCCGGCGCCGAAGCCCTCGGCCAGCGCCTCCGGCAACAAGGCCGAGAGCGGCAAGAAGGACGGCAAGAACGCCTCCTCCGCGCCCACCCCGTCGTCCAGCGCCACTTCGCAGGGCCGTGCCGTCAGCGAGGCCCTCAAGGCCCCTGGTGCCACGCCCACGCCCTCCGCGGGCGCGTCGAAGAAGGCAGACGACAAGAAGGCGTCCCCGGCGCCGACCCCCTCCGCCCCCACCGGCGCCGCCGCCGACCTCCAGAAGAAGTTCGCGGCGCTGGACTGCACCAACGAGGCCCAGCGGGCCGCGGCCGGCCTGGGCGTCAAGCCCAGCGACCCGACCGTCGCGTGCGGCAAGAACAGCCAGGGCCAGTGGGCCAAGTGGCTGCTCGGCCCGGCCGGCGTCGAGGGCAAGGACATCAAGGACGCCAAGGGCGCGTTCGACACGCAGCGCGGCATCTGGCTCGTGCAGATGCAGTTCAACGACCGGGGCGCGGACCAGTTCGCCAAGGTCACCGGTGAGCTGGCCACCAAGCAGTCCCCGCAGAACCAGTTCGCGATCGTGCTCGACGGCGAGGTCGTCTCCGACCCGTACGTGAGCACCTCCATCGCGGGCGGCAACGCGGAGATCAGCGGCAGCTTCAACCAGCAGTCCGCCCAGGACCTCGGCAACATGCTGTCCTACGGCGCCCTGCCGCTGTCCTTCCAGGAGGACAGCGTCACCACCGTCACCGCCGCGCTCGGCGGCGAGCAGCTGAAGGCCGGTCTGATCGCCGGCGCCATCGGCCTCGCCCTGGTCGTCATCTACCTGGTGGCGTACTACCGCGGTCTCGCGCTGATCGCCATCGTCAGCCTCCTGGCCTCCGCGATCCTCACCTACACGATCATGGCGCTGCTCGGAAAGGGCATCGGCTTCGCGCTGAACCTGCCCGCCGTCTGCGGTGCGATCGTGGCCATCGGCATCACCGCGGACTCGTTCATCGTGTACTTCGAGCGCATCCGCGACGAGATCATGGAGGGCCGGACCCTGCGCCCGGCCGTGGAGCGTGCCTGGCCGCGGGCCCGGCGCACCATCCTGGTCTCCGACTTCGTGTCCTTCCTGGCCGCTGCGGTGCTCTTCATCGTCACCGTCGGCAAGGTCCAGGGCTTCGCGTTCACGCTCGGCCTGACCACCCTGCTCGACGTGGTCGTGGTGTTCCTGTTCACCAAGCCGATCATGACGCTGCTGGCCCGTACGAAGTTCTTCGGCGAAGGCCACCCCTGGTCCGGTCTGGACCCGAAGCGGCTCGGCGCCAAGCCGCCGCTGCGGAGCTCCCGCCGCTCCCCGTCCGCCGCCCGTGTCGAACCGAAGGAGGCGTGAGATGGCCAAGTTCTCCAATCTCGGCGCCCGCCTGCACAAGGGCGAAATCAGCTACGACTTCGTCGGCAAGCGATTCGTCTGGTACGCCGTCTCGGTCCTGATCACCATCACGGCGATCGTGGCCCTGGCCGTCCAGGGCCTCAACATGGGCATCGAGTTCAAGGGCGGTGCCGTCTTCACCACCCCGAAGACGGACGTCTCGGTCTCCCGGGCCACCGAGGCCGCGGAGCAGGCCTCCGGCCACGACGCGATCGTCCAGAAGCTGGGCAACGGCACCCTGCGCATCCAGGTCAGCGGCCTGGACACCGACCAGGCGAACGGCGTCAAGACCAAGCTCGCCGCCGACCTCGGCGTCAAGGAGCAGGACGTCAACGCCGACCTCGTCGGCCCCAGCTGGGGCGAGCAGATCGCCAACAAGGCCTGGACCGGTCTCGCCGTGTTCATGGTCCTGGTGGTCGTCTACCTGGCCATCGCCTTCGAGTGGCGCATGGCCGTCGCGGCCCTCGTCGCCCTGGTCCACGACCTCACCATCACGGTCGGCATCTACGCGCTGGTCGGCTTCGAGGTCACCCCGGGCACGGTCATCGGTCTGCTGACGATCCTCGGTTACTCCCTCTACGACACCGTCGTCGTCTTCGACGGTCTGAAGGAAGCCTCCAAGGACATCACCAAGCAGACCCGCCACACCTACAGCGAGATCGCCAACCGCAGCCTCAACGGCACGCTGGTCCGCTCGATCAACACCACCGTCGTGGCGCTGCTCCCGGTCGCCGGCCTGCTCTTCATCGGCGGCGGCTTCCTGGGCGCGGGCATGCTCAACGACATCTCGCTGTCGCTGTTCGTCGGCCTCGCGGCCGGTGCCTACTCCTCGATCTTCATCGCCACCCCGCTGGTCGCCGACCTCAAGGAGCGCGACCCGGCGATGAAGGCCCTCAAGAAGCGGGTGCTCGCCAAGCGGGCCTCCGCCGCGAAGGGCGAGGAGCCGCTCGACGCCGAGGAAGGCGCCGAGGTCGTGGCGCAGGCGCGGGCCGGCCGGGCGGCGGGACGCCGCCGATGACCGACGCGCAGGGCGTACGCGAGCTGCTGCTCAGCCGGATCACGGACGTACCGGACTACCCGAAGCCGGGCGTGATGTTCAAGGACATCACCCCGCTGCTCGCCGACCCCGAGGCGTTCCGGACCCTGACCGGCGCCCTCGCCGAGCTGTGCGTCCGGCACGGCGCGACGAAGATCGTCGGTCTGGAGGCCCGCGGCTTCATCCTGGCGGCCCCGGTCGCCGTCCAGGCGGGCCTCGGCTTCGTCCCGGTCCGCAAGGCCGGCAAGCTGCCCGGGGCGACCCTGAAGCAGGCCTACGCGCTGGAGTACGGCACCGCCGAGATCGAGATCCACGCCGAGGCCCTGGTCCCCGGCGACCGGGTCCTGGTCATCGACGACGTCCTGGCCACCGGCGGCACCGCCGAAGCCTCGCTGGAGCTGATCCGGCGGGCCGGGGCGGACGTCGCCGGCGTATCGGTCCTCATGGAGCTGTCCTTCCTCGACGGCCGCGCCCGGCTGGAGACCGCCCTCGCGGGAGCCCCGCTGGACGCCCTGATCGTGGTCTGACCGGTCCGGCCCGTACGGCCGGACCATCCGAGCAGTACCCCGCAGCGGGGGGGGGAGAGGGGGGGGGGGGGGGGAGGGGGTGGGGGGGGGGGGGGGGGGGGGGGGGGGGGGGGGGGGGGGGG